>JACSRE010000228.1 GCA_014879945.1 Myxococcus sp. | reverse complement strand
CGTGGGCTCGGAGATGTGTATAAGAGACAGGATCTGCACCCCGCCACCGCCGGGAGCAGGGCTGCCCGACTGGTTGCCGCCGCGCCCACCGGGGCAGCCGCCCCGCAACGGAGAAGCGGTGAAGTTGGGCTCGATCGCCCCGCCCATGGGGCCGCTGATCGCTCCGCTGAGCCCCTCACCCCCGTTCCCGCCCGCGGTCGACAGGCCCGCGCCGCTGCCGCCTGAGTTGCTCCCCAGCGAGCTGGAGCCATCGCGGCCCAGCCCCACGGTGCAGGTGGCCGCGCCCGACCTCGCGACGAGCTGCCCGGTGAGGTCGACGTCGCCGAGC
This sequence comes from Myxococcus sp., assembly GCA_014879945.1. Lineage (GTDB taxonomy): Bacteria > Myxococcota > Myxococcia > Myxococcales > Myxococcaceae > Xiheimicrobium. The sequence goes on along the minus strand of JACSRE010000228.1, from coordinate 24,670 downwards.
ACCGCGAAGATGACCGGCTTGTCGCCCAGGAGCGTCAGCCCGGCGTCGGGCGAGATGGTGAGGCCCGACAACGAGACGAGCACCGCGTCGGGCCCGCCGTCTTGCTTGATGATCGACGCCTCGAAGGGCTGGTTGCGGCACCAGTTGGTGGTGCGCGGCAGGCCGGTGCCGGCGGTGTCGATGATCGTCTCGCCGCAGTCCAGCACCGTGGGCGCCGGGGGCGGGGCGCGCAGCTGCACCACCTCGAAGTTGGTGGGCGGGTACGGGAAGCGCGGCAGGCAATCACCGGCCAGCGAGCAGACCCCGCCGTCGCAGCTGGTGCCTGCGTCCACCATCGCGAAGACACAGCCGCCGTCGGCGGTGCACTGGTTGGTGAAGGCGCGGCAGAGCGTCGGCTCGCAGGTGACGCGGCTGCCCACGCAGGCCCCCTGGCCCGAGCAGCGGTCGCTCACCGTGCAGGCGTCGAGATCGTCGCAGCCCGCGTCGACCCGGGGCGCGAAGGTACACCCGCCGTCGGTGCACCCGCCGGTCGGCTCGAGGCAGGCGTTGCTGCTCTGGGTGCAGCTCACCGGCACGCCGCTGCACCCGCCGTCGGCCTCGCAGGCGTCCTGCGTGGTGCACACGTCGAGGTCGTCGCACTGCGCGTTCATCGCCACCGAGTACTCGCACCCGCCGTCGGCCGGCGAGCAGGCGCCCATCGGCCGGAAGCAGGTGTTGGGCGGCGACAGACAGGTTCGCATCGCCCCGAGGCCGCAGCTGCCGTTCGTGCACCGCGTCGCCACCAGGCACGCCGCGAGGCTGGTGCAGGGCTTGTCGTCGCAGTCCGAGTCGCCGCAGTCGAGCTGCCCGTCGAGATCGTCGTCGACCCCGTCTTCGCAGTTGGTCTCGGTCTTCGGCGTGACCTTCTTCAGGGTGAGCGCGACCTCCTCGACCGCCCCCTTGACGAAGGTGGCCGAGGTCAGCGTGCTCTCTTCGCTCGCGCGAACGAGGCACTCGTCGTCGACGAAGCCGACGGCGCGCAGCTCGACCCGAGCCGGGAGCGTGCCCTGCGCGATGCCGACGTGCACCTTCGCCTTGCCGGCCAGGGGCGTGGAGTCGCTGCTCAGGCGCGTGCTGCCCGCGCCGATCTCGAGCTGCATGCACTTCGAGCTCAGCCCCGCCTCGAGCGTCACCACGACGCGCAGCCCCGCCTCTCGCTCGCTCGGGGTGCACGAGACCGCCAGCAGCGCAGCGACGGTGAGGACGACTCTCATGGTTGCTCCCGTGGAACGTCGATGCCTTCGCCGAACCCCAGCACGGCGAACGGCGCCGGCTTCGTCAACAGCGCCGTCTTCAGCGCCTCGAGGGGCTCGTCTTCTCCGTCGTCGGCGAGCCCGAAGGTGCCGAAGTGCATCGGCACCGCCAGCGTGGACTGCAGATCGAGCGCCGCCTGCACCGCCTGCGCGGGCGACATGTGAATCGGCGCCATGAACCACTCGGGCCGATAGGCCCCGATGGGCACGATCGACACCCGCATCGGCCCCAGCCGCTGGGCGATCTGCGCGAAGTGGGGCCCGTAGCCGGTGTCGCCGCCGAAGTACGCGCGCCCCGCGGTGCCGCTCATCACCCACGCGCTCCAGAGCGTGCCGTTGGCGTCGGCGAGGCCCCGGTTCGAGAAGTGCTGGTTGGGCACCGAGGTGAAGGTGACGTCGCCGACGGTGCGCGAGGCCCACCAGTCGAGCTCGAAGCTCTCGATGCCGTGGCTGGCGAGGTACGCCCGGTTGCCCAGGCCCGCGAAGATCTGCACCCGCGGCCAGGTCTGGGCGATGCGCTCGAGCGTGGGCAGATCGAGGTGATCGTAGTGGTTGTGGCTGAGCACCACCGCGTCGATGCGCGGCAGATCTTCGAACCGGATGCCGGGCGGGCGCACGCGCTCGGGGCCGGCGAGCTCCGTGGGGCTGCAGCGCCGCGAGTACATCGGGTCGGTCAACACGTTCACCCCGTCGAGCTGCACCAGGGTGGTGGCGTGGTTGATGAACGTGACGCGCATCGCGCCGGGGCCCACGTCGCGAGGCGGCGGCGGGCCGGGGGCCTCTTCACGGTACGCCTTCCAGGGCCCCCGCTCTCGCGTCGCCTGCCACTTGAGGAAGTTGAAGAACCCGTCGAGGGTGTCGAAGCTGCCCGCCAGCTTCGGCGCGCCCGGGGTGAAGAAGCGCTCGCCGTCGAAGTGTGGCGTCACCTCACCCGCCCAGCGGGGCCCCGAGAGCGCGCAGCCCACCCCCAGGCCCGCCAGCTGGAGCACGGCGATGGCCGACACGAGGAGGATGACGGCTCGACGACGGCGCGATGCCATGCCCGACGTGTAGGCCAGCCGAGGGCGTCCGCCAATCTCCTCACGCGCGGTCGAGCAGGCCGTGTAGAAGTGCGGGGCCGTGACCATCGGGTCCTTCTCCGTTCAAGCGCTGCCGCCTCCGCGCCCGGCGGTGGTCGACGCCGCCGGAGCCCTCGCGGCCCTGGTGCACGGGCGGGTGTCGACCCGCGCCCTCGATCGGCTGGCCTACTCCCGCGACATGTGGCCGCTGGCGACCTGGTGGTTCCAGCAGGGCCGGGTGCCGCCTCCACCCGACGCCGTGGTGTGGCCCGGCTCCGACGACGAGGTGGCGCAGGTGATTCGGCTCGCCCGCGAACGGCGCCTGGCGGTGATTCCCTTCGGGGCCGGCTCTGGGCTCTGCGGCGGCACCATCGCGACCGCCGGCGGCCTGGCGCTCGATCTCAAGCGCTTCGACACCATCGGCCCGGTGGACCCCCAGCGCCGGTGCGTCGACGTGGGCGCCGGCGTGCTGGGCGAGACGCTCGAGCGCCGCCTCGCGGCCCGCGGGTGGACGATGGGGCACCTGCCTTCCTCGCTGGCCATGTCCACGGTCGGCGGCTGGCTCGCGACGCGCTCGGCCGGCCTGCTCTCGAGCCGCTACGGCAAGCTCGAAGATCTCGTGCTCTCGGTGCGCGGCGTGCTGGGCACCGGCGAGCGCTTCGAGACCCCCGAGCGCCCCTTCCTGGGCCCCGATCTCGCCCAGCTGCTGATGGGCTCCGAGGGAGCGCTGTGCACCTTTACCTCGGCGCGGCTGCGCGTTCACCCGCGGCCCGAGGCGAGGGCCTTTCGCGCGTTCGACTTCCAGACCGTCGAGCGCGGGCTCGCGGCCGTCAGGCGGGTGCTCCGCGAGGGGCTGCGGCCGGCCGCGGTGCACCTGGCCGACCCGTCGGCCCTGGCCTTTCATGCGCAGCCCCTCGAGGCCCGCGCCAGGGTGGCGGCGGCGTTCCTGCCCGCGCTCTTCACCCAGGTCGGCACCAGGCTGCTCTCGTGGCCGCGGCTGCTCGGCCCGCTGGCGCGCCTGGCGACCCGCTGCCGCCTCGTCTTCGTCTTCGAGGGAGACCCCGGGCACGCCGACGCCGAAGATCGGGCCGCCGCGGCCGCCTGCCTGTCGCTGGGCGCCAACGATCTGGGCGAGGGGCCCGCGCGCGCCTGGTTCCAGGAGCGCAACGACGCCGCGTTCCGGCACGCGCGGGTGTTCAGGTCGGGGGCGCTCATCGACACCCTCGAGGTGTCAGCGCCCTGGGAGCACGTGCTCGACGTGTACCAGCGGGTGCGCGCCGTGATGGGCGCGTTGGCGGTGGTGCTGTGCGAGTTCGGTCACGCGACCGCCGATGGCTGTTCGCTCAGCTTCCACTTCATCACCGCGGGCGGGCCCCGTGACGAGGTCGAGGCCAGCGCGGAGCAGCGGTGGCGCGCGGCGCTCGGGGCGGCCACCAGCGCGGGCGCGAACGTCAGCCACCACCACGGCATCGGGCTGGTGAAGCGCCGCGCCTACCAGGACGCGCTCGGCGAAGGCCGCCACGCGCTGGCGGCGCTCAAGCGCCTCTTCGACCCCGACGGCATCATGAACCCCGGGAAGCTCGGCCTGTGACGACCCTCCTCGACTCGCTCGGCTCGGTGGCCAGCCCGCTTGGCCCGGGCGTGGTGGTGCGCCCGCGCACCGAGCGCGAGCTCGCGCACGTGCTGATGGTGCTCAAGGAGCGGGGCGCGTCGCTGGGCGTCGAGGTGACGCTCGACCGCGCGGGCTTTGCGCACCTCGGCCAGGTGCACGAGGCCAGCATGACGATCGAGGCGGGCGCCGGCGTGGCCGTCAGCGACGTCGAGGCGAAGGCGAACGCGCTGCGGCTGTCCCTGGGGGCGCTCCCTCCCGCGGCCTGGCGGCTCGACGTCGGGGCGCTCGTCGAGAGCCCGACGCAGGCGTTTCGGGTGGTGGTGCCGGGCCGGCTCGAGCCGCTGGCCGCGCGCGTCACCGGGGTGCTGGCCGATGGGCGGAGGGTGGCGTCACCGCCCGGGCCCCGCCACGCCACGGGGCCCGATCTGGCGTCGCTCCTGCTCGGCGCGGGCGGGGTCGTCGGGCTCGTCACCTCGGCGACGCTGCGGCTGGTGCCCCTGCACGAGCACGAGCAGCGGCGCACCTTCTCGTTCTCGAACTCCGTGCCCGCGCTCGAGGCGCTGCGCGAGGCCCTCTCGGCCGGGGTGCTGCTCTCGCGCGTGGTGGTGCGGAGCCGGGCAGGGCGCGCGCTGGTCGAGATCACCCTGCGTGGCGCCGCCGCCCAGGTGGACCGCGAGCTCCAGCTCTTTGGCCGCGTGGCCGAGCGGGGCGGGGGCCGCTTCGAGGGCCAGGGCCAGGAGCTCCCGGTGGACGGCGACGAGGCCGAGGTGTCGTGGGCCGCGCTGGCCCGGGCGCTCTCGGTCGGCGGCGCCGTCGAGCTGTACCGCGTCTCGCTCTCGTCGGTGGTGGCGCGCGGGGTGGCGGTCGCCGAGTTCGACCCGCCCAGCCCGCTCACCGCGGCCTTGAGGGCCGCCTTCGACCCCACCCGCGCCCTGGGGAGCCGCTCATGAGTCTGCCCTCGCTGGCCGACGCCGCCGCGACCTGCGCGGCCTGCCCCAAGGCCTGTCGGTTCTCGTGCCCGGTGTCCGAGGCGACGCAGAACGAGGCGCTCTCGGCGTGGGGCAAGATGTCGGTCGCGCACCTGGTGGTGACGGGCGCGCGCCCCCTCGACGCCGAGGCCGCCGCGGCCGTGCACGCCTGCACCGGCTGCGGCCGCTGCACCAGCTTCTGCGCGCACGAGAACACCCCTGGCGCGAGCCTCTTCGCGGCGCGCCAGCAGGTGGTGGCGGCGGGCCTGCAGCCGCGAGGCGCCGCGTCGACTCTGGCCACCTTCCAGCAGGCCCAGAACCCGTTTGGGCACGAGCTCGGCTCGCTGGTGGCCTCGTGGCGCGCCCAGCGGCCGGTGCGGTACCCGCTCTTCCCGGGCTGCAGCTCGCTGGTGAAGCGCCCGGCGCTCCTGGAGCAGACCCTCACCGTGGCCGAGGCGTTCGGCGCGCCGATGGGCGTGGCGAAGGCGGCCTCCAAGTGCTGCGGCTACCCGCTCTATGCCGCCGGCGCGTTCGACGCCTTCACCGCGCACGCGCGCGCGGTGGCCGACGTCTTCGTCGAGACCCCCGAGGTGGCGGTGCTCGACGCGGGCTGCGCCTTCACCTTCCGGGTGCTGTACCCGCGCTTCGGCGTCTCGCTCCCCACGCGCATGCGCACGGTGGTCGAGGTGCTGTTCGACAACCTGCCGCACGCGCCGAACCGCCCGCCGCTGCCGGAGCGGGTCGGCTACCACGACGCCTGCCACCTCGGCCGCGGCCTGGGCCTCTACGACGAGCCCCGCGCGCTGCTGGCCAGGGCCGTCACCGCCGTCGTCGAGGCGCCGTCGATGCGCCGCGAGGCCGGCTGCTCCGGAGGCGGCGGCCTCTTGCCCCGCACCATGGTCGAGACGTCGGTCGAGATCGCCCGACGGCAGGCCGCGGAGATCGTCGACGACCCGGGCGTGGCGGTGGTGTCTGCCTGCCCGACCTCGACGCGCATGTTCGAGCGCGCCGGCCGCCGCGCGAGCGATCTGTTGAGCCTGCTGGAGCGATGGGTGACCCAATCATGAAGACCTTCTTCGTCGTCAACCCCAGGAGCGCCAACGGCAGCACCGGCAAGCGCTGGGGCGAGCTGGCCGCCACCATCGCCCGCACGCTGTCGGACTTCGGGGTCGAGTTCACCCAGCGGCCGATGGACGCGACCCGCATCACCACCACCGCGCTGAAGGCGGGCTTCGAGTGCGTCGTGGCGGTGGGCGGCGACGGCACCATCAACGAGGTCACCAACGGCTTCTTCGAGAACGGCAAGGCGCTCAACCCGAACGCGGCGCTGGGGGTGCTGCCGCGCGGCACCGGCGGCGACTTTCGCCGCACCTTCGAGTGGGACACCGACTTCGAGGCCGCCGTCAGGCGCCTGAAGACGCCCGACACGCGGCCCTTCGACGTCGGCCTGTGCGAGTACACCAACCACGCCGGCGCCCTCGAGCAGCGCTACTTCGCCAACATCCTCTCGTTTGGCGTCTCGGGCCTCGTCGATCAAGAGGTCGCCCGCATGAAGGGCTTCGGCGGGCGGCTCGGCTTCTCGCTCGCCTCGCTGCGCGCGCTGGCGAAGTACCGCGACCACGCGGTGCGGCTCTCGTTCGACGGAAAGCCCGCCCAGACGCACCCCATCACCGTGGTGGCGGTGGGCAACGGCAAGTACTTCGGCGGCGGCATGAAGGTGGCTCCCAACGCCGACGTCAGCGACGGCATCTTCGACGTGACGCTGTGGACCGGCTACGGCCTGTCGGACTTCATCTTCAAGCAGCGCGGCATCTACAACGGCGGGCACCTCGACTACCCGGGCACGCAGACCCTGCGGTGCCGAACGATGACGGCCGAGGCCGACGGCGAGGTGTTGATCGACTGCGACGGCGAGCAGCCCGGGCGCCTCCCGTGCCGGGTCGAGCTGCTCCCCTCGGCGATCCGCTTGAAGGTCTGACGGTGACCCCCATGGACCGCTACCCGGTGAAGCTGGTGCTGCCCGTGCAGTGGGGCGAGATGGACGCGTTCCACCACGTCAACAACGTGCACTACCTGCGGTGGTTCGAGTCGGCGCGCATCGCCTACTTCGCGGCCGTGGGGCTCGCCATCGAGCTCGAGGCTAGGCCTCGGCTGCGGCCCATTCTCGCGCGCGGCACCATCGACTACCGCGCCCCCGTCACCTTCCCAGACACCGTGACGGTCGAGGCCACCGTGAGGTCCTTCGGCACCACCAGCTTCGTGATGGGGTACCGGCTCCACAGCCAGGCCCAGCAGCGCCTGGTCGCCGAGGGAGAGTCGGTGATCGTCGTGCTCGACGCCGAGGGCGCGAAGACGCCGCTGCCGCCCGAGCTCAAGGCCCGCATCGTCGCCCTCGAGCGCGGCGCGCCGCCGCCGTGACGATCGTCACCAGCGCGCGGCACGAAGGCGGTAGGGTGCGCGGCAAACGCAGTTCAAACGGAGGCGGACATGGCAACGAAGGCCGAGCAGTTCAGGTACGAAGCGGAGCGCAAGGGCGTGAAGAAGAAGAAGACGGTGAAGAAGGTGCACAGCCGCGACCCCGGCCACACCGACACCCGCAACGTCACCAAGCGCGGCGACAAGGGCCCCAGCGTGGCGCTCGAAGACTCCACCTCGGGCCGTCCGTCGCGCAAGTCGACGCGCAAGGGCGCCAAGGGCGGTCGCAGCGACACCGCGCTGATGCTGACCGAGAAGGCGCGAATTCGTACTCCGAAGGCGCGCGCGACCCGCGCGAAGGTCGCCCGCCGCTGACGTCGGCTAGGGGGCTTCGGTCTTCTTCTCGGCCAACAGCTTCTTCTCGAAGTCGGTCGAGAGCCGCGCGCCGATCAGCTTGACGCGCACCAGGCGGCCGGCGCCCCAGTCGAGGTTGTCTTCACCCGCTTCTCCGTTGGGCTTCATCGTCTTCTTGAACTTCGAGTCGACGTCGGGCTTGCCGAGGGTGAAGACCAGCCTCGCGATGGTGCCGATGCCCTCCTTCTCCATGAAGGCCTTCGCCTCGGCCGCCGAGTCGAACGGAATCGGAAAGAGGAGCGGCTGCGCGCGCCACACCGACTGCGGCGGGTTGCCCTCGTCCTCGTCGTCGTCCTTGGGGCGGTAGGGCTTCGCCGGGTCGCCCCACGCCACCGACAACAGGCCCGCGCCGTCGAAGCACTCGACCAGCCCCTCGACCTCGATGGTGAGGCGCTTCTTCTTCGCGTTGTACTTGCGCAGCACCACGCCCTGGTCGTGCCGCAGCTGCACGACGTAGGTCTGCCCCTTCACCTTCTCGAGGAGCTGCTCGCGCCTGGCCTCGTTGGCCTGCTGCTCGGCGCCTTCGCCCGGGGTGGTGGGGAAGAGGGCCCACAGGCCCTCGGGGCACGGCTTGCCCGAGGCGATCTTCACCGCGCCCGGCGGGTCCCAGAAGGCGTCGAGCTTCGCCCAGTCGATCTTCGGCTCGTTCGCCTTGCGCCTGGCCTCGGCGGCGTCTTCCTGTGCCTTCTTCTCGGCCTCGCGCGCCTTCTGGCGCTCCTTCATGCGGTCGGAGCCGCTCTTGCAGCCGCCCACCAGCGCCACGCAGAGGACTGCGAGCAGGATCTTCGCCGTGCGCATCATCACCCCTCCCGATGCGACGACTCTACTACTCGACCCAGAAGTAGGTGCTGGTGATGAGCGAGCGGTTGATGACGACCTTGGCCTTCTGGGCCTGCGCCGCCAGGGTGCGGTCCTTCTCGGCGTAGCGGCTGTCCTCGGCTTGTCGCAGCTGCTGGAGCTTCCGGCGGTACTCGCGCTCGAGCCGCTCAGCGGTGGCGCGGGGCTTGAGCCGCTCGGCGCCGTCTTCGATGGCCAGCACCGCCAGGCGCGCGGCCTCCCACTCGGCGCGGGCGCGGTCGACCTGCTGGCGCGGTGAGAAGAGGCTGTCTTCGGCGAAGCGGTCGGCGCGATCACGGGCGGCGTCGAACGCGAGCACGCTGCGCTTCTCGTAGAGCCGGGTGATCTCGTCCTTCGCCGCCACGATGGCCTGCTCGTGGACGAGGGTCGGGCTGTTGACGGTCTGCACCCGGCCGCTGGTCTCTTTCGCCTCGGAGCGCGCCAGGCCCTCGGCGTCGGCCCACGGCACCACCCGAAACGACTCGCCGTGCTTGTAGAGCACCATGTGCACCAGGCGCTCCTCGGGCTTGAGGCCCGAGATCTCGAAGCGGTAGACGAACCACCAGCCCTCTTTGCCCTGCAGGTGATCGAGCGAAGCGGGCAGGGTGCTGCCGTCGATGACGACCTGGCTGCCGGTGTCAGAGACGCGCGCGCGCACCTCTTTGGCGGCGAGCGCGAGCTGCTTGCGGCCGGTGACGGCCTTGCCCAGCACCGCGCCGGTGAGCGACTGCTCGTTGGCCTTGCGGTTCTTCAGCGCCTGCTTGGCGTTCTCGGTGGCCAGGCGCAGCCGCTTGCGCACGTCGCCGTCGAAGCGCTCGATCAGCAGTGAGCGCGTCTCGGTCATCCGTTGATCGATGCGCGACTCCATGTCCTTCCGGAGCGCGTCGAAGGCCGCGTTGATGTCTTCGGGCATGCGGCACGACTGGTAGATCTCGAGCACCCGCTTCTCGAAGTCGACGCCGTTCTCGAGCGCGCCGAGGATCTCGTCCGACGCGCCGAACACGCCGTCGAAGAGGTTGAGCTTCTTCTCGAGCAATTCGTACAGGCGGGCGTCGGCCGCGTTGGCGCGGTTGAGGAAGTTGAGCACCAGCACGTCGCGCAGCTGGCCGTAGCGGTGACAGCGGCCGATGCGCTGCTCGACGCGCTGCGGGTTCCACGGCAGATCGTAGTTCACGACCAGGTTGCAGAACTGGAGGTTGAGGCCCTCGGCGCCCGCCTCGGTCGAGAGGAGGATCTGCGCCCGGTCGCGGAAGTCTTCGACCAGCGCGCGGCGGGCCTCGGGCGAGCCGGCGTCACCGGTGAGCTTGGCGATCTTGCCCGCGAAGCCGTGGCCCGAGAGGAGCTGATCGAGGTACTCGAGCGTGCGCTTGGACTCGGTGAAGATGACGGCCTTCTCGGGCCACTGGTGCGCGCGGGCCACCGTGAAGACGCGATCGATGGCGCGCTTGAGCGCCTCGCCCTTCGAGTTGACGCGAATCTGCTCGGCGCGTTTCGCGAAGGTCTGCAGCTCCCACACCTCGCGCTTCATCGCGTCGAGCGTCGAGGGGCGCTCGCTGGGGTCGTCCTGCCACTCCTCCTGCTCCTCGACGTACTGCTTCGTCTCGTCGGGCTCGAAGAGGAGCGCGGTGCCGGCTTTCCCCAGCCTGGCGTACTCGAGCTTCTTCTCGAGCGACTCGGCGAGGCGGCGCAGGGTGGGCGCGATGGCGTAGGTCGAAGACGCCAGCAGCTTGCGGTACACCATCGTCAGCAGCGTGCGCTTGCCCGGCTCGATGGCCGCGCACTCGTTGCGGCGCAGGTAGTCCGAGACGTCGTCGTAGAGCGCCTGCTCCTCGGGCAGCGGCGTGAAGTCTTCGACCACCGAGCGGCGGTTGGTGTACCGCACGTACTCGCGCACCTGCCGGCGCAGCGTGCGCTGCACCACGGGCGCCAGGCGCGCCTTGATGTCGTGCGAGGCCTTCTCGGTCAGGCCGCCGTGCTCCGGGTCGACCGGGTAGTGCGCGCGGAAGGCCTCTTCAGGCCCGAGGATCTGCTCGTCGAGCAGCGAGATCAGCCCGAAGAGCTCCGAGAGATCGTTCTGCAGCGGGGTGGCGGTCAGCAGCAGCTTGGGCGCGTTGCGCAGCCCCGCCTTGAGGGCCTTGCCCGTCTTGTTGCCCGGCTTGTGCGAGTTGCGCAGGCGGTGGGCCTCGTCGATCACCACCAGGTCCCACGTCAGCTGGGCCAGCAGCTCGCTGCGGTTGGCGGCGAAGGGGTGCGAGGCGATCACCACCGGCGCCGCCTGATCGAAGCAGTTGCCCGTCGCGCGCACCGTGCGGCCGTCGACCACCACCGAGTCGAGATCGAACTTCTCTTTCAGCTCGGTCTGCCACTGGGCGCGGAGGGTCGCGGGCGCCAGCACCAGCACGCGTGACTTGCCCTCGGCCACCAGCTGGCTCACGACGATGCCGGCCTCGATCGTCTTTCCCAGGCCCACCTCGTCGGCCAGCATGCAGCCGCCGCGGGGGAGCGAGTCGAGCGCGAACACCGCCGCCTCGAGCTGGTGCGGGTTGAGGTCGACCTTCGCTTCGGAGAGCGCGCGCACGACGCGTTGCTGGGCGTCACCCTGCTTGCCGGTCAGCTCCTCGGCGACGAGGCGCTGGTGGAAGCGGGTCATCCCGATCGAAGGAACGACGCTGAGCTGGGGAGGCGTTTCGACGGCAGCCTCGAGGTCGCGGCCCAGGCCGCGCGCGATCTCCGACATGAGGCCGCGCATTGTGATCAGCGAAGTCGCCCTGTAAAGGCTGAGTTCTCCCAGGCCGATTTGCCGCCACGCGCGCGATCCTGATCAGGGCCCGGCCAGCGACGTCGATGTGCGGCGAGGTAGGCGCCGACATCGTCCGACACGAAAGAAAAGTGGACTTTCGAGCGCTTGGGCCCTCGTCACGGCTCTTCGTAGGTGGGGTGCAGGTACTTGCGGAGCTTCTTGTAGACGTAGCTCTGCGCCGCCGAGGTCAGCAGCGTGCGCGGGTCGTGGGCGATCGCGTAGACGGCCTTCTCTTGCACCGTGAAGACGGCGCGAATGTCGACGCCCCAGACGCGCCCGCTCAAGAAGACGCGGTCGCCGTGCCACTCGTTCTGCACGCCGAAGCGCTCGCTCCAGTAGTTGAGCAGGCAGGTGATGCGCTCGCGCGCGACGGGGAGCTCGAAGGCGTGGCCCACCGTCATCTTCAAGGCCGAGGTGGCCTCGATGACGAAGGGCTCTCCGGCCGCCTCATCGGCCCAGGCGGCGGTCGCGCACAGCGTGCAGAGGAGCAGCGCTCGAACCATGAGGGCACGACCCTACGCGGAGCGGGGGTGGCCTGCCAACCCTCGATAGTGCGGTGACTCGGGGAACGTCGGCACGCGCCTGGGCCGGCGGTGCCAGAAGTTGATGGCGACGCCGATGCGCCAGGCGCGCTGGGTGGGCAGCCGGCGCAGGGGGAGCTCGTTGCGGGCGTCGAGCACGCCGTGGGTCAGCTTCGCGTCGAAGAAGACGAAGCGGTTGGGCCTGGGCTCGACGAGGTCGAAGTCGTCGGTGTCGGGCGCGCACGCGGGGCGGCGCGGGTCGGCCTTCTTCGTGGTGACCGCCAGCAGGCCGCCGACGCTCGAGGTGACGTAGAGGAGCGACGAGGTGCGCGGCCGCTCGGTGCGCCCGGTGTCGTCGAAGAGCGCGTTGTCGCGATCGACGTGGAAGTCCACCTTCACGTTCGAGGTGCGCATGCGCGAGAGCCACCACTCCACGCCGACCACCCGGGCCCGGCGCGCCGGCGGGAGGCGGGGGTAGAGCGCCACCACGGCCGCCTCGACGACGTTGGTGGGCGGGGTCGAGAGGTCGAACCAGAACGTCGTCTGGTAGCTCTCGCGGCGGCGCTCGGCGCCCAGCGCGACGATGCGCCGGCGCAGGCGCCCGAACTCGGCCGCGGGGAGCGCGGGCTCCACCAGCGTCACGAGCGGCGCCCGTCGCGTCACTTCGGCAGCGCCAGCAGCTCGCCGAGGGCCCGCCCCTCGCTGAGCGCCGGCGTCCCCATCTCCATCAACGCCGCCACCGTCGGCGCCACGTCGATGGTGCGAACGTGGTTGGGCCAGATGCCGGGCTTGACCCCGCGGCCCCACAACAGCACCGGCACCTCGGAGTCGTAGGCGTACGGCGCGCCGTGAGAGGTGCCCCGCTCTTCGGTCTCGAGCACGCGGTAGGGCTTGAGGAGCAGGAGCACGTCGCCGCTGCGCTCGGGGTGGAAGCCCAGCTGGAGCGATCGCAGCAGGCCCATCGAGTCGTAGCCGCCCAGCTCGTCGCGTGAGAAGGCCAGCGCCACGTCGGGCAGCGCGCGCAGGTGCTCGGCCACCTGACGGCGCACCGTCACCACGTCCTTCTTCTTCTCGGCCAGGCCCTTCCAGTCGAGGTAGACGTCGCTCTCTTCGATCTCGAGAACGGTCTTCTCGAGGCCCGTCTTCGCCTTGAGGGCCTCGTTCACCGACGACATCAGCGAGGCGTGGCTCACGCGCTTGCCGTTGAGCCCGAGCGCGGCCCACTCCTCGGGAATCGCGGCGCCGCCGTGGTCGGCTGACAGCACCACCACCAGGTTGCCGCGCCCGACCACGCGCTCGAGGTGCACGAGCAGCTCGCCGAGCGTCTTGTCCAGGCGCAGCACCGCGTCCTGCATCTCCCACGAGGTCGGGCCGTACAGGTGGTAGGTGCGATCGAAGGCCGAGAAGCTCAGCGACAGCAGATCGGGCACGTCGTCCTTGCCGAGCTGCTCGCCGTCGATCGCCGCCTTCGCCAGCTCGAGCAGCAGCTCGTTCATCATCGGGGTCGACGCGAGGGCCTTGTACGACTCGCGGCCGGGCGAGGGCAGCCCGCCGGTGAGCGGGTGGGGGAACACCCGCGTCAGGCCCCAGGGCTCCGACTCGAAGCTGCGATCGTCGTCGCCGCGGTAGTCCTTCACCGGCGCGAGCAGCTCCCACTTCTTGCCGTGGTAGCCGTCGGCCAGCCTCTTGTCGTTGAAGGCCTGCGCCCAGGCGGGCACCGCCTTTCGGTACCAGGTGCCGGTCACGAAGCGGCCCTGCTCGTCGTCGAACCACCAGGCCTCGCCCAGCTTGCCGGCCATGGCGATCGACGCGCGCGCCTTGCCGGCGAGGGCGATCGACTTGCCGCTCATCCACGTCGAGGCGCGCAGCCGATCAGAGAGGGTCTCGGCGAGCAGGCGCTCGGGCGAGACGTCGTCGTCGCCCCGCCTGGCCTCGAGCACCGGGTGGTCGGGGTCGACGAAGATCGGCTCGAGCTTGCCGGTGGCGCGGTTGAGCACCTTGTTCGACACCACCCCGTGCCGCCAGGGGTTGGCCCCGGTGACGAGCGTGGCGTGGCCGGCCGCGGTCACGCACTCGGAGAACTCGTAGTGGGCCGAGGGGGCGAAGGCGCCTTCGTTGATCAACCGCGCCAGGCCCCCCTTCAGGCGCGGGCGGTGCTTCTGGAGCACGTCGGTGCCCAGCGCGTCGACGCTGATGAACACCGTCAGGCGCGGCGGCTTCGCGAACGAGGGGAGGGCGACGACGGCGCAGCAGATCGCGAGCAGGCGGCTCATCATGGGGCCGCGCAGATTGGTCGCTTTCGCCGGCACGGTCGAGCGCGATGTTCGGTGCTATGCGCCTCGGGCGATGCCCCTGCCGCCGCCCACGCCCGTCGTCGTCGAAGCGAAGACCCGCGTCATCTACGGCGACACCGATCAGATGGGCGTCGTCTACTACGCGAACTACCTTCGCTACTTCGAGCTCTCGCGCAGCGACTTCTTTCGCGCGCTCGGCGGGAGCTACGTCGAGCTCGAGCGCCAGGGCTTCGGGCTCCCGGTGGTCGAAGTGAACGCCCGCTACCGGGCCCCGGCGAAGTACGACGACGTGATCGTCATCGAGGTGCGCCTCGCCGAGCTCAGGCGCGCGTCGCTGCGCTTCGAGTACGTGGTGCGGCGCGAGCGCGATCGCGAGGAGCTCGCCTCGGGCCACACCGTGCACGCGTGCGTGGGGCCCGGGGGAAAACCCACTGGACTTCCCCCAGAGGTGGTGCGACTGCTCAGCGCCTCTTCGTCGCCCTGAATCCTCACGCCAGGAGCCACCATGGATCGCAACCTCGCCCTCGAAGTCGTGCGCGTCACCGAGTGGGCGGCCATCGCCTCTGCGCGCTCGATGGGCCGCGGCAACAAGAACGAGTCCGATCAGGCGGCCGTCGACGCCATGCGCCGGGCCTTCGACACGCTCAACATCGACGGCACCGTGGTGATCGGCGAGGGCGAGCGCGACGAAGCGCCGATGCTCTACATCGGTGAGCGCGTCGGCAAGGGCACCACCAGCGCGGAGCCGGTGGACATCGCCCTCGACCCGCTCGAGGGCACCAACCTGTGCGCCTACGGCAAGCCGGGCGCGATCTCGGTGGTGGCCCTGGCCGCGCGGGGGCACCTGCTCAACGCCCCCGACACGTACATGGAGAAGATCGCCTGCGGCCCGGGCGCGCGCGGGGCCATCAGCCTGTCGAAGACGCCGACCCAGAACCTCAACGACGTCGCCAAGGCGCTGGGCCGCGTGGTGTCCGAGCTGACGGTGGTGGTGATGGAGCGCGAGCGGCACGCCGCGCTCATCGCCGAGGTCAGGGCCGCCGGCGCGCGCGTGCGGTTGATCGACGACGGCGACGTGGCGGCGGCGATCGCCACCTGCTTCGAGGCCAGCGGCGTCGACCTCTTGATGGGCACCGGCGGGGCGCCCGAGGGCGTGATCAGCGCGGCGGCGGTGCGCTGCGCCGAGGGTGACTTCCAGGGGCGCCTGAGGTTCCGCAACGACGAGGAGCGCGCCCGCGCGAAGAAGATGGGCATCGGCGACGAGCACCGCATCTACCGCGCCGAAGACCTCGCCCGCGGCGACGTGATGTTCGCGGCCACCGGCGTCACCACCGGCGACTTCCTGAAGGGCGTGCGCTTCTTCGCGCACGGCGCCGAGACGCACTCGGTGGTGATGCGGTCGAAGACGGGCACCACGCGCTTCATCACCGCCACCCACCGCCTCGACAAGAAGCCGATGTAGCGGTTTTCCCCGGGGCTCGACCGCGGCCTGCTACGCTCGCAGCGTTCCCTCTTCCGGAGACACCTCCATGCCTGGCGCGACCCGCTCCGTCGTCTTCAATGCTCCCATCGAGAAGTGCTTCGAGATCATCTCGGACTACGAGCGCTACCCGGAGTTCCTGCCCGAGGTGAAGAAGATCCGCACCTCGAACCGCCGCGGCGCCGAGGTGGACGTTCACTACGAGGCCGAGGTGGTGAAGGTCATCAAGTACACCGTGCACATGAAGGAAGAGAAGCCCAACAAGGTGAGCTGGTCGTTCATCGACGGCGAGTTCATGAAGGACAACAAGGGCGGCTGGGTGCTGGAAGACGCCGGCAATGGAACCACCAAGGGCACCTACAGCATCGAAGTCACCGTGGGCCCGCTGGTGCCGAAGACCATCTTGAACGCGCTCGTCGACAGCCAGCTGCCGAAGCTGCTCGAGAACTTCAAGAAGCGCATCGAGGCGGCGAAGTAGGCGCTGTTTTTCGGGTTTATTGCAGGTGTTCCAGTGAATTCAGGCGGTTTGTCTGCCTGAGCGTGGGTTGATGGTGGGGCCGGGACGGTTATCATTGCTTCAGTCTCACGGCGGTCTGCGGGAGTTCCAACATGCTCGACGGGTACATCATCGAAGAGCTGCGCCGTCGCGAAGCGGAGCGGCAGCGCCAGGAGCGCCAGCGGCCCCAGGTCGAGATGCCCAAACACCGCGACGATGACGACAACGCCAGCCAGCGCTCCGAGAAGGACGAGCCCGCCACCAACAGCGAAGGCGGCAGCGTCGTCACCATCGACTTCTGATCGTCCTCCCCGGTGATCCCCCAAACGGTGCGGCGGTGGTTCGATCGCGGCGCGCGCCTGAAGGTCTTCTACGACGAGGCCTACCGGCTGCCGCTGAGCGGGGTGGAGGCCGGGCCAGGGCACCTCGAGACCCGCCGCGCCGACGACGCCCTCCACTACCTGCTCTCGGCGGGGGTGATCGCGCCGGCCGACGTGCTGAACCCTTCGCCCGTCAGCTACGGCGACCTCCGCCGCGTTCACACCGACGAGTACCTGGAGTCGCTCCAGAAGGTGGAGACGATCGCGCAGATCTTCGCGGTCGACCCCTCTGACGTCTACGTCGACGAGGTGCTGCGGTCGGTGCGGCTGGCGACCGGCGGCACGGTGCAGGCCGCCAGGCACGCGCTCGAGCACCAGTCGCCCGTGCTGAACCTGCTGGGCGGCTTCCACCACGCGGCGCCGGCGCGCGGCGCGGGCTTCTGCGTCGTGCACGACGTGGCGGTGGCGGTCGCGGTGCTGCGGGCCGACGGGTTCACGGGCCGCGTCGCGGTGCTCGATCTCGACTGCCACCCGCCCGACGGAACGGCGGCGTGCCTGGGCCGCGACGCGTCGGTGTGGCTGGGCTCCATCTCGGGGGCCACCTGGGGCGAGCTCGAGGGCGTCGACGAGGTGCGGCTGCCGCAGGGCGCCGACGACGACGCCTACCTCGCCGCGCTCGAGACGCTGCTCCACCGCATGCCGAAAGTGGGGTTCGCCTTCGTGCTGGCGGGCGGCGACGTGCTGGCGGGCGACCGGCTCGGCACCCTGTCGCTCTCGCTGTCGGGAGTGCGGCGGCGCGATCTGCGGGTGTTCGAGCACTTCGCCGAGCTGCCGCAGGTCTGGGTCCCGGCGGGCGGCTACACCGCGCACGCCTGGAAGGTGTTGGCGGGCACCGGGCTGGTGCTGGCCCGCCACTCCGACGAGCCCATCCCCACCGACTACGATCCGCTCGAGGCGCGGCTGAAGGGCATCTCGAAGACCCTCGAGCCTGAGAGCCTGGGGAGCGCCCCGCTGCTGACCGAGGCGGACGTCGCCGAGGCGCTCGGGCTCCCTCGCAACGGCCCCCATCGGCTGCTCTCGTTCTACACGGCGGAGGGCCTGGAGTTTGCGCTCGAGAAGTACCGGGTGCTGCCGCTGGTGCGCCGCCTCGGCTTCGAGGACCTGCGCGTCACCATCGATCGCGCCGGGGCGTACGATCGGGCGCGCCTGCTCGGCAAAGACGCCACTACCGGCGCGCAGGTGGTGCTGGTCGAGCTCGAGGTCGAACGGCGGCGCGTCGGCGAGGGCACCTTCGTCTTCGTGAACTGGCTGTCGCTGCGCAACCCGCGGGCGCGCTTCTCGTCGTCGAGGCCGCAGCTGCCGGGCCAGGAGGTACCCGGGCTGGGCCTGGCGAAAGAGATGACGCACCTGTTGACGCTGATCGCCTCACGCCTGCTCCTCGATGGCGTCGCCTTCAGGCCGTCGTGGTTTCACATGGCGTGGGCGGCGCGCCACTCGGCCCGCTTCGTCGACCCGCAACGGCAGGGGCGCTTCGAGGCCCTGTGCCGCGACCTGCGCAACCTGCCGCTGCTCGAGGCGACCCGCGCGGTCGCCGAGGGGCGGGTGCTGCTGAACGGCCAGCCCTACGCGTGGGAGGCCGACGAGATGGTGAAGTGGCTCACGCCCCCCACGGACGAGGCGCACCAGGCCGCCATCGCCCGGGTGCGCGACGCAAGCCACTTCACGGTCAGCGCAAAGCCGCGTTGAGCGGGGCGCAGGGCGCGTCCCTCCAGGAGGCCCCTCGCCGGCGTCGTCGAGGCCGTTGCCGCCGCGGCCCGTTCTGCATCACCGAGCAGCCAGCGCCACGCAAGCGAACGCAGCGAGGCGGGACGGTCAGTTCAAGGTCGCGTTGAGGGTGTACGCGCCGCTGGTGCCGCTCCAGCTGTCGACCCAGAGCCAGTAGGTGCCCGTCCCCAGCGTCTGGGTGGGGAGGGTCGTGGACAGGCCGTTGGCGGTCGCCGCGAGGCAGGCCGTCTCGGTCGCGGTGGTCGAGCACGAGCCTGGCCCCAGGAGGTACACCACCGGTCGGTAGGTGCTGGAGGACGGCGTCACGGTTGCGCTGAAGCTGCGGGTCCCGCTGACCGTGAACGTGTAGACGCGGTCGGAGCCGCCGCCCCCGCAGGCGCTGGTGCGATCGTTGGCGGCCGTCGACGTCGTGCCGGTGGCCGACGCCGAGCTCCCCACGAACGTGAGCGGAATGGCCGACCCGCAGGTGTCTCCGGTGGGCGTGGAGCCGCCTGACAGCGTCGCGCTGAGCGTGAAGGGGCCAGCGCCGGCGCCCGACACCGAGTCGACCCACAGGTAGTAGGTCCCGGCTGCGAGGGCCGCGCTGGTGAACGTCGCCGCGTTCCCCGCCGCGGTGGCGGCGTTGCAGGTGACCTCGGTGGCGCTGGTGCAGGACGTCCCAGACGTGAGGGTGAGCACCGGCCGCCAGCTGCTGCCCGGCGTCGCGGTCGCGGTGAGCACCTGCCCGGCGGTCGCGGTGAACGAGTAGACCACGTCGACGCTCGAGGTCGCGCACGTCGAGGCGCGATCGTTGGCCGCGCCCACGACGGTGCCGGTGGCCGAGGCCGTGCCCGCTGAGAAGCTCAACGGCACGGCGGTCGAGCAGGTGTCGCCTGGAACACCGGCGGCCGCGCTGGTGACGGTGAGGCTGAAGGAGCCCGCGCCGCTGCCGAGGTTCTTGACCACGACGTAGTAGGTGCCCGCGCTCAACGAGGGGGCCGTCACCGTGCTCGCGCTCCCGTTGGAGGTGCCCGCCGTGCAGTTCGCCTCGGGCGCGCTCGCGCACGACGCGATGGTGGTGGGGCCGAGCAGCGCGACGCCGGCGATCGAGTTGCTCGAAGGCGTCACCGTCGCGGTGAGCGAAGCGGTCGTCTGCAGCGTCACCCGGTAGAACCGATCAGGACCCGTGGCGTTGCACGAGGAGGAGATGACGTCGTCGGCGTACCCATCGGTCGTGCCCGACGTCGTGGCGCTGCCAGAGGTCAGGCTCAGCACGTCTGCCGTGGCGCAGGAGTCACCTGTCAGCGCGGGGGGCATGGAGTGGTTGACGGTCGCAGTGAAGCTGCCCGTCGAGGTCGAGGTGAAGGCGTCGACGATGAGCCGGTAGCTCCCCGGCTGGAGCACCACGGGCGCGCTCGCCGACGTGCCGGTGTGGCAGCTCAGCTCGGTCGTGCAGTCGTCGCGCAGGATGTAGCCCACCGGGGTGGCGCTGCCGCCGATGCTGGTGATGGAGAAGGAGACCTCCCGCGGTTCGGCGAGCACGAAGCTGAAGGCCAGGTCTCGACCGGCTCCACCGCAGGTCGCGGAGTGGTTGTCAGCCGCGCCGGTGAGCGTTCCGGTGGTGGTGAACTGCATCGAGCTGATGGGGGTCATCGCGATCGGGCTCTGGCAGGTGTCGCCCGCCACGCCGCCCGCTGCCCCGCCGCCGGTGGCCATACCGCCGCCGGTGGCCATCCCGCCGCCGGTCGCTACGCCGCCGCCGGTGGCCATCCCGCCGCCGGTGGCCACGCCGCCGCCGGTGGCCACGCCGCCGCCGGTCGCCACACCGCCGCCGGTCGCCACACCGCCGCCGGTGGCCATGCCGCCGCCGGTGGCCACACCGCCGCCAGTCGCCGTCCCGCCGCCGGTGCCGAACCCGCCGGTTCCGCCGCCGGTCCCTCCGAACGAGCTCTGGCAGGCGCCGAAGGAGCAGGTCTCGGTGACCGAGCAGGACTTGCAGACCGCGCCGCTCTTGCCGCACGCGGCCGACTGGGAGCCCAGCTGACAGACCCCGCTGGAGTCGCAGCACCCCGTGCACGTCGACGCACAGGGGGGGCGGGTGCCACAGCCGCTCAACAGGAAGGCGACGACGGCGAACACTGGAAACAAGAAGGCGCGCATGGTTTTGCTCTCAAGACCCGTCACGGGGCCGGGGTGTGCAAGCGAGGAGTTCGGATGGCTGGTGTCGAGATGAAGGTCGAGCTTCGCGGGATTGAGGCAACGCTGCGTCACGGCCCAAGTGGCGCAGTGTTACGCACCGTGCCTCCGGTAGACAATGGGGGCGACGGCTCGTCGTTCTCGCCGACCGATCTGTTGGGTGCCTCGCTGGCGAGCTGCGCGCTGGCCACCATGGCGCTCGTGGCCGGCAAGGAGGGGCTGACGTTTGGCAACGCCTCGGCGACGGTCACCAAGCACATGGTGGGGCCGCCGCGGCGGGTGGGAGAGCTGACGCTCGAGGTCCAGATGCCCGCCGGCGTTCCCCCTGCGCAGCGCCCCAGGCTGGAGGAGATCGGCCGCACTTGTCCGGTGGCGCGCAGCCTCCACCCCGAGGTCCTCGTGCCGATGACCTTCCACTGGCCAGACTGAGGCTCAGGTGCCGGTGCGTGGGCCCGCGCGCGGGGCCAGGTCGGTCGGCACCAGGCGCAGCTGCGCGTTCGAGGCGGTGAAGCTCTTCGCGTCCACTTCGCGCTCCAGGTACGTGTAGCCGGCCAGGCCCTGCTCGTAGACCTGGAGGATCTTGCGCGACTCATCGAGGGTGATGGCGCCGCTGCGAAGGGCGAGCTCCGCCTTCATGCGGATCTTCGCGATCAGATCGTCCTTGTTGAAGGCGACGTAGTTGAGCACCTCGGTCACGGTGTCGCCTTCGACGACGCGATCGATGAGGTACCCGCCGCCAGGCGCCAGCGAGACCTGAATGGCGTGCGTGTCACCAAAGAGGTTGTGCAGGTCGCCCAGGATCTCCTGGTACGCGCCCACCAGGAAGATGCCGAGGTAGTACTCGTCGTCGTTGAGCGCGTGCAGCTCGAGGTCGTCCTTCACCTCGCGGCGGTCGATGAACTTCTCGATCTTGCCGTCCGAGTCGCAGGTGATGTCGGCCAGCACCGCGCGGCGGGTGGGGCGCTCGGTCAGGCGGTGAATGGGCATGACCGGGAAGAGCTGATCGATGGCCCACGAGTCGGGCAGCGACTGGAACAGCGAGAAGTTGCAGAAGTACGTCTCGGACAAGAGGTGCTCGAGGGCCTCGAGCTCTTCCGAGAACTCGCCCGCCTCTTTCCCCATGCGCAGCACCTTGTGACAGATGGCCCAGAAGAAGTTCTCGGCCAGCACGCGCTGCTCGAGGGTCAGGTGGCCCAGCGAGAAGAGGGTGAGGACCTCGTCCTTGTACTCGAGCGCGTCGTGGTAGGTCTCGAGCAGGTTCTTGTTGGTGACGTCACGCAGGGCGGCGTGCAGGTTCTTCACCACCTGCGGCACCTCGCCCGGCATCGTCTCGGGCACGGGCCCGGCCTCGAAGTCGCTGTTGCCGAGCACCTCGGTGATCAAGACGGCGTGGTGCGCGACGACCGCGCGGCCCGACTCGCTCACGAGGATGGGGTGGGGCACCTGCGCCGCGTCGCACGCCTCCATCACGCTCGAGACGACGTCGTTGGCGTACTCCTCGGTGGAGTAGTTCATCGACGAGGCAAAGTTGGTGCGCGAGCCGTCGTAGTCGACGCCCAGGCCGCCGCCGACGTCGATGTACTTGAGCGGCGCGCCCAGCCCGTGCACCTCGACGTAGAACCGGCCCACCTCGCGCAGCGCGTTCTTCACGTTGCGAATGTTCGAGATCTGGCTGCCGAGGTGGAAGTGCAGCAGCTCGAAGCTGGCCAGCAGCCCCGCCTCTTTCATGAAGGCGATGGCCTGCATCAGCTCGGCGGCCGAGAGGCCGAACTTCGAGCGGTCGCCGCCCGAGGCCTCCCACTTCCCCGCGCCGCGGGTCGACAGGCGCACCCGCATGCCCAGGCGCGGCAAGATGCCGGTGCGGCGCGAGACCTCGGCGATGAGGGGGAGCTCCGAGGGCTTCTCGACGACCATCACCACCTTGCGGCCGAGCTTCGAGGCGTAGAGGGCGGTCTCGACGTACTCTTCGTCCTTGTAGCCGTTGCAGACGATCAGCGACTCGGGGTCGTCGACCAGCGCCATCACCGCCAGCAGCTCGGGCTTGGAGCCCGCCTCGAGGCCGTAGCCATAGGGCTTGCCGGCGTCGACGATCTGCTCGACGACGAAGCGGTGCTGGTTCACCTTGATCGGGTACACCCCGCGGTAGTGCGACTTGTAGCCGTACTCCGAGATCGCCTTGCGGAAGGCCTCGTTGAGGTGCACCACGCGGTGGCGGAGAACGTCGGTGAAGCGAATGAGCAGCGGCAGGCTGATGCCGCGCCGGCGCACCTCGTCGACCAGGTCCTTCAGGTCGAAGTTCGGCGAGTCGGGGCCGCCCGGGTGGACGCAGACGTTCCCCTTCTCGTTGATGCCGAAGTACCCCGCGCCCCAGTTGCGGATCGCGTAGGTGTCGAGAGAGTCGCCAATCGTCCAGCGCTGCTGCGGAGTCGAGTTCGCCATCGTGGGCGCGGACTATAGGGATCTGGCGGGCCGATCCACCACCCTTGCTGATCACCCTGCCCGAGGCGTCACGGCGCCAGCTCGCCGATGCGCTCCAGGCGCCGCGCGGCGGTGGGGTCTTGAATCAGGTCGACGACGTCATTGCTGCCGATCAGGCCCCGAATGTCGCCCGTCTCGAGCGCCTTCTGCATGGCGCCGGTGTTGAGGGCCTTCGCGAAGCGGGGGTCCTTCAGCAGGGCCTGGAAGTCGGGGTCTTCCTTGAGCCGCTGCTGCCCCCTGGGGTCTTTCGACAGCTGCGCCACCCGGATGAGGTCGTGCGCGCCAGAGAACTGCCGCTGCTCCAGCAGGTTGTATTGGCGCACCAGCCCCATCAGCTGCGAGTCCTTCGGGGTGAAGGCCAGCTTCTTGCCCATGATGCTGACGTTCTGCTCGAGGAAGCTCATGGCGCAGAGGGCGACGTAGACGACGGCCAGCACCTTCGCGCCGCCCAGCAGGAACCCCAGCACGCGGTCGACGGTGCGGCTCTCGGGGTCTCGGCCGGCGAAGATGCGCCGGAGGATGAGGGTGGCGACGATCTGCACCAGAATCAGCACCACCACGAAGGTCGCCAGCGTCGCCAGCACCACCCCGACGAACGCCGAGGTCACCAGGCGCTTGGCGAAGACCGGCCCGTAGAACTGGCCGACCGGGCCCGCGGCCGCCCACGCGAGCACCCCGGCCAGCAGCGCGGCGAGCTGCCGGGCCGCCCCCGAGAAGAAGCCCCAGAGCGCGAACACCAGCGTCAGCCCCAGGATGACGAGATCGAGCGTCACTTGATCTTGAAGGAATCGCCGCCGACCTTGCGTTGGTCGTCGAGCTTCGCCTGCACCAGCGCCAGCTTCTCTTTGAACTTCGCGTTCGAGGACTCGTACATGATCGCGCTCTTGAGGTTGCGCTCGGCCGCGGCCCACTGCTGCCGCTCGATCTCCTGGAGCGCGGTCTTGAAGAACTGGCGGCCCTTGGGCGTGGTGCCGAACTCCTCTTCGACGACCTTCTTGGCCTCGGCCTTGAGCTCGGCCTCGGACGCCTCGGTGTAGCGCAGCTTGGTCGCGCGCTCGGGGCCGGTGACGTCGACGAGGTACTTCTTGCGCTTGGCGTCGTCGCGCAGCACGTAATACGCCTCGGTGATGCGCCGGTAGATGGCGCCGATGTCGCTCTTGGGCTTGCCGTCGGGCAGGTGGAAGATGCGGTCGGGGTGGTAGACGCGGCTGTCGCGGTAGAAGCTGCGCTTGATCTCGCCGGCGGTGGCCGTCTGAGGCACCTGCAGCACCTGAAAGTAGTCCTGGTGGTCCAACCCATCGGCGATCAACGCGAGCTGCAGCGCCTGCTCGTCGGAGACCGTCTCGACCGCGCCGGTCGCGGGCAGGGGGCTGACGCGCGCCGCGATGGTGATCAACTCATCGAGCCGGGCCGGCGCGTGATAGTCGATTTCGCTATGTACTTCGCGGATATCTGTACCATATTGGTGAAAATAGGGGCCCGGCTGCCCTTCGCCCAGCGCGCGAAAATATTCGGTCACGCCGATGTCGGCGTAGATCAGATAATTGCCGCTGAAGACGATATTCTGGCCGTCGATCTCGTTGAAGCGGACGCGCACATCCTGCTGGACGCGAAAATCGGCGCGCGGGACTGACCAGTTGGCCCGGTCCATGCCGCGCCCCTCAGGCCGCGATCGATCGGCGCGCAGGCGGCGGCCAGCCATTCGCGGTCGGCGGCGACCATCCC
>JACSRE010000089.1 GCA_014879945.1 Myxococcus sp. | reverse complement strand
TGGCGATACCGCGCATGCACTCGGACTGGGCTTCATCCTCTGGTTTGAGCCAGAACGTGCGGTTCCAGATACCTGGCTGCCAGTCAACCACCCTGAGTGGCTCCTTGGCTGTACGGAGGTGCCTGCTGACCACTCCTACCAGACGCATTGGAAGCTGCTCGATTTGGGCAACCCCGACGCGCTGGACTGGGTTAAAACCAAGATTTCGAGCATGATGAGCGAGTACGGCGTGGATATCTATCGCCACGACTTCAATATGTTCCCGCTCTACGCATGGCGCGCGCACGACATGCCTGACCGGCAAGGCATGACGGAAATCCGCTATATAGAGGGTTTCTATGCCTTCTGGGATTATCTCCTTGAGCAGCATCCCGGTCTGGTGATTGACAACTCCGCTGCGGGTGGGCGGCGTCTCGATCTCGAGACTATCAGACGAAGCATCCCGTTCTTCCGCACGGATTATTTTTGGGTTGCCAACGCCGATCAAGATATGACGTATGCGCTGTCGCATTGGCTGCCAATCCATGCGATGGGGGTGCATCTGGCAAGAGACACCTACACCTTCCGCAGCGGCATGGGCACGAGCGTGGCGCTTGCTTATAACTACCTTGCCGATACCATGCCATGGGATTGGCTGCGTGCTCGCCTCGCCGAGTACAACAGCATCCGCGAGTACTTCTATGGTGACTATTACCCGCTGCTATCGGGAACGTTCGACGGCAGTTTTTGGATCGCCTATCAGTTTGACCGCCCCGATCTGGGAGCCGGCATGATCCTTGCATTTCGCCGTGTGGGATCGAACCGAGGGACCGTGCAGCTCACGCCTGGCGGGTTGGAGCCGAGCAGCAAGTATGTCTTTACATTCGTGGACACGGGAGTCACGGTGACACTTACGGGCGCTGAGGCAGAGCGCGCTGGATTAGAAGTCGCGTTGGATGGGGGACCCGAATCAGCCCTGATCACGTACCAACTGCAGCCTTCCTGACGCGCGCAGCGAAGCGCGACCAGACGGGAAGTATAAGGAACGAATTATTGACAGGGGCTAAAATCGCAATATAATCTCGCCTTGAATACTGTATATAGTATACTGAATTTTGGGCAATGAACTGGCAGAAGGACCTGTGCAATCGTGTTTCACCCGCACAGGGCGACTATTCTCTATACGAATCAGGAAGACTTAATAAATGAATTCAACGTGGGTTGACGCCTTCTACTCGGAAGGTGACGTACCGTCGGTCGGCTATCGCACCGGGACCGTGGTCTACGAGGAAGTGCTGATTGGTGGGCAGTTTATTGGGCGCGGGTGGAACGGCGCGCGTCTACCTGGCCGAAGACACCACCACCGGCCGACAGGTGGCGGTCAAGGTGCTCAACCGCGAGCTCCTCACCGATCGCGACATGCGCGTTCGCTTTCAGAAGGAGGCCGCGCTCCTGTGGCAGCTCGACCACCCCGGCATCGTCAAGCTGCTCAAGTTCGAGGAGCGTGAGCTCGAAGGCCTGCTGCTCGTGCTCGAGTGGGTCGAAGGGGTTCGGCTCGACCAGTTGATGGCGCGCGAGGCGGTGCGTGGCGCGGTCGCGCTCGAGCTGCTCGCGCAGCTGGCGTCGGCCCTGGGCGCGATTCACTGGAACAGCATCGCCCACCGCGACGTGAAGCCCGAGAACGTCATCGTCACCCAGTGGCCCGACCGGCCCCAGGTGAAGCTCCTCGACTTCGGCATCGCGCGCTTCACCGACCCCGAAGAGGCCGCGCGCATGGCGCAGCCCGACCCGACGCGCGTGGGCGGCACGCCGTCGTACGTCTCGCCCGAGCAGGTGAGCGGGGGGCCCATCGTCGCCGCGTCAGACGTCTACAGCTTCGGCGTGGTCGCCTACCAGCTGCTCTCGGGGCAGGCGCCCTTCACCGGCTCGCAGTCGGGCATCTTGCGCGCGCACGCCACCGCTGCGCCGCCGCCCCTGGCGCCGCTCGACGCGTCGCTCACGGGCCACCCTGCGCTCGAGGTGATCATGCAGTGCCTCGCCAAGCGCCCAGAGGACCGGCCGCCCAATGGGGCCGCGGTCGAGGCGCTGCTCCGGGCGCCCCCTCGGACTTGAGGCCCGCGCTCGCGCGGCGTGCGTGTTAGCCATCACGCCATGGCTCTGCACGACACCGTCGCCGCGAATCGCCCGCTGATCGAAGACATCCGCCTGCTCGGCCGAATCCTCGGTGACGTGGTGCGCGAGAACGAGAGCGAGCAGACCTTCCAGGTGGTGGAGCAGATCCGCCAGCTCTCGGTGGCCTTCCGGCTCCGGAGCAACACGCGCGCGGGCAAGAACCTCGACGCGCTGCTCGCGGGGTTGAGCGACGACACCGCCGTCACCGTCATTCGCGCGTTCAGCTACTTCTCGTTCCTCGCCAACATCGCCGAAGACCGGCACACCGCGCGGCGCCGCGAGGCCGCGCAGCTCGAGGGGGTGGTCGAGCCCGGGAGCCTGCGCTCGACGTTCTCGCACCTGCTGGCGGCGAAGGTGGGGCGCTCGAAGGTGACGGGGCTGTTGTCGAGGGCGTGGGTCTCTCCGGTGCTGACCGCGCACCCCACCGAGGTGCAGCGCCGCAGCATTCTCGACGCCGCCCGCGCCATCGCCGAGCTGCTGGCGCACCGGAGCGGCGCGCTGTCCGAGGCGGCCCGGGCCACGAACGAGGCGGCGCTCAAGGGCCGGGTGACGCAGCTGTGGCAGACGCGCATGATTCGCATGTCGCGGCTCACCGTCGCCGACGAGATCGAGAACGCGCTGACGTTCTACCAGACGACCTTCCTGCCCCAGGTGCCGCGCCTGTACGCCGAGCTCGAGGCGTTCACCGGTGAGCACGTCGCGCCGTTCCTGCGCCTGGGCAACTGGATCGGCGGAGATCGTGACGGGAACCCGAACGTGAGCGCCGAGACGCTCGAGCGGGCGATGTCGCGGCAGTGCGAGACCGCGCTCAACCACTACCTCGAGGAGCTCCACCAGCTCGGCGCCGAGCTCTCGATGTCGTCGGGCCTCACCCGCGTGTCCGACGACCTGATGGAGCTCGCGATCGCCTCGCCCGATCACTCGGAGCACCGCCGCGACGAGCCGTACCGCAAGGCGCTGGCCCTCATCTACGCGCGGCTGGCCGGGGCGTTGCGCGCCTTGACCGGAGGTACGCCGTTGCGGCCCGAGCGCAGCGGCACCGAGCCCTACCGTTCGCCCGACGAGCTGCTCGCCGATCTGCGGGTGGTCGAGCGCTCGCTGCTCGCGGCCAACGGCAAGGCACTGGTCGACGGCCGGCTGGCAGGCCTCCTCCGCGCGGTCGAGGTCTTCGGCTTCCACCTCGCCACCGTCGATCTGCGGCAGAGCAGCGACAAGCACGAGGCGGTCATCGCGGAGCTGCTGCGCACGGCGGGCCTCGAGGCCGACTATTCGGGGCTCACCGAGCGACGAAAGCGGGCGACCCTGCTGGCGCTGCTGCAAGACCCCCGCTCGCTGCGGGTTCGTGGGGCGAGCTACTCGGAGCTGGCCACCCGAGAGCTGCTCATCTTCGAGACCGCCGCCCAGCTGTCCACCCGCTACGGGCCGCAGGCGCTCAAGCACTGCATCATCTCGCACACCGAGACCGTCAGCGATCTGCTCGAGCTCCTGTTGCTGCAGAAAGAGACGGGCGTGCTGCGCGGCGTCCTGGGCAATGGGGCGACGACCTCGATGCTCGCGGTGCCGCTGTTCGAGACCATCGGCGACCTGCGGCGCGCCTCGAAGGTGATGGGCGAGTACTTCGCGTTGCCGGGCGTGCAGGCGCTGGTGCAGGCCGCCGGCGGCGTGCAGGACGTCATGTTGGGGTACAGCGACAGCAACAAAGACGGCGGCGTCTTCACCAGCAACTGGGAGCTCTACCGCGCCGAGGTCGCGCTCCGGGCGCTCTTCCTCGAGCGCGCGCCGCTGCAGATGCGCCTCTTCCACGGCCGCGGCGGCACGGTGGGGCGGGGCGGCGGGCCCAGCTACGAGGCGATCCTCGCGCAGCCGCCAGGCACGGTGAACGGCCAGTTCAGGCTCACCGAGCAGGGCGAGGTGATCGCCTCTCGCTACGCGCACCCCGAGAACGGCCGGCGCAACCTCGAGCTGATGGTGTCGGGCGTGCTCGAGGCCAGCCTGCTGCCGAGGCGGGAGGATCCTCCCCCGGTCTTCCTCGACGTCGCCGAGGTGCTCTCGCGCGCGGGCATGAAGGCGTACCGCTCGCTGGTGTACGAGACCCCGGGCTTCATCGACACCTTCACCGAGGCCACGCCGCTGCTCGAGATCGCCGCGCTCAACATCGGCTCCCGGCCCGCGTCGCGGAAGGCGGGCGGCGCCATCGAAGATCTGCGCGCGATCCCCTGGTCGTTCAGCTGGGCGCAGTGCCGCGTGGGCCTGCCGGGCTGGTTCGGCTTCGGCGCGGCGGTGAACGCGTTCATCGGGCGCGGGCGGCGCGCGCAGCGGGTCGAGCTGCTGCAGCGCATGTGGCGCGAGTGGCCGTTCTTCCGCGCGCTGCTGTCGAACCTCGACATGGTGATGGCGAAGACCGATCTCGCCATCGCCGAGCGGTACCGCACCCTGGTGAAGAACCAGAAGCGCGGCCGGGCGATCTTCAAGCGCATCAAGAACGAGTGGGCGAGCACCGACGAGGCGCTCACCCTGATCACCGGCGAGCCGACGCGCCTGGCCAGCAACCCGCAGCTCGCGCTCTCGCTCAAGCACCGCTTCCCGTACATCGACCCGCTCAACCATCTGCAGGTGGAGCTGCTGCGGCGGCTCCGCGCCCCGACGAAGGGCAAGCCGGTCAGCGACCGCATTCGGCGCGGCATTCACATGTCGATCAACGGCGTCGCCGCCGGCCTGCGGAACAGCGGGTGAGCCGGTGAGCCCGTCACGTCGGAGCGTCGGGCTGGCGTGGGCGCTCGCGTCGCTCCTGTCCTGCGGCCCGTCGCCGGCCCTGCCTGACGCTGGGGGACCAGGCCCGCGCGACTCGGGCAGCCTTGACGGTGCGGTGCTCGACGCAGGCGTGACGGACGCGGGCCTCTCCGACGCGGGCCTCTCCGACGGGGGCGGGCCGTCAGGGCTGCCCCTGCGCGACGGTGGCTTCGTTCCCGGGTCGATCGCCGCGCGGTACGATCACCGTCGCTGGTGGTGGACGCCGTCGAACCGCACCACCTGGGCGCTGCTCGACCCGCGCGGCTTCGCCCCGTGGCCCGACGATCGGTCGCTGCGCTTCTACGAGGCGTCCGAGCTGGCGGCCGACCCGGCGCCGCTGACGATCCCCGCGCCCGCCGTCTACGACTTCATGCGCGACGCCGGCCTCACGCTGGAGCAGCCGCCGCTCGACGGGGTCTCGTTCGTGATCACCGGCAACGAGGGCTACCACCTCGACGAAGACGGCTACGGCGACTTCGCGTGGGACCTGGTGCGCGTGGGCGCTGATGGAGGTCGCTTTCGCGGGGCGGGCCTCACCAACGCCGACTACGAGATCTGGGACGCGCCGGTCGTGCTGCCCACGGGCGGCCTGGTGATCGAGGTCGAGAACGGGGCCCCCGACAACGCGCCGGGCAGCTACGACGCGGGAGCCACCAACAACCTCGTCGGGGTGCACCTGGCCGGCGGCTACTCGCTGTACCTGCTCCACTTTCGGCAGGGCACCATCCCCACGCCCGACGCGGGCTGCGAGCCGGCGCTCCCAGGCGTGCGCTGCGTCGAGCCCGGTCGCGTCCTTCCCGCGGGCACGTACCTCGGGCGCGTCGGAAACTCGGGCGTGAGCCTCGAGCCGCACCTGCACGCCACCGTCTTGTTCTTCGGCCCCGACGCGGGCCGCGGCTGGAGCGTGCCCTCGGGGTTCTCGAACCTGCACCTCTCGCGCGGCGACGCGGGCGCGTCACTTCACCCGTTCGTCGTT
The DNA here is from genome assembly GCA_014879945.1 of Myxococcus sp. Lineage (GTDB taxonomy): Bacteria > Myxococcota > Myxococcia > Myxococcales > Myxococcaceae > Xiheimicrobium. The sequence goes on along the minus strand of JACSRE010000089.1, from coordinate 19,541 downwards.
CCGCGCTCGGGCGATCTGTTGAGCGGTCGTCCTTTTTGATCCGGAGCGAAGTGATAGAAGGCCTCTCATGAAAATGACCAAGCGCATCGAGAAGCTCGCGTCGATGATCCCCTCGCGGAAGAAGAAGACCAGCACGGCGAAGAAGGTCGCCATGGGCGCGGGCGCCGCGCTCGCGGTCGCCGGCATCGTCGGCGTCGCCCTCAAGGCCAACTCGACCCGCAAGGCGAAGGCCGCGAAGGCGCCTGCGAAGGCCGCCACGGTCGGCAAGCCCGCCCCCAAGGCGCTCGCAAGCGGCAAGTCGTCCACGTCGTCGAAGGCGTCGAAGTCGGCGCGCAAGGCGCCCCGCAAGGCGACCGCCGCCGCTTCCAAGAGCTGAACACCACGTCATTGATGGTGGTGTGCCTGGCGGCCTCCTGAGGAGGCCGTCTCGGTTTCGCACGTCCAAAGAGGGCCCGCCCATGTTCGAGACGATGGATCTGTCGCGCGTTCGACTGAAGCGGCGCCGCACCAAGATCGTCGCGACCGTCGGCCCCGCGTCGAGCAGCCCCGAGGTGCTCGATCGGCTGGTCGCGCTCGGCGTCGACGTCTTCCGCCTCAACTTCTCGCACGGCACCCACGCGCTCCACGCCGTCGCCTACGAGCGAATTCGTGAGGCGTCTGCTCGCGCCAACCGGCACGTCGCGGTGCTGGGCGATCTCTGCGGCCCGAAGATCCGCGCCGGGAAGTTCGAGGGCGGCTCGATCGTGCTGGTCGCGGGCGAGCAGGTCACCGTCACCACGAAGGCGGGCGCGATCGGCCGCCCCGGGCTCATTCCCTGCGAGTACGAGGCGCTCGCGAGCGACGTGAAGGTGGCAGATCGGGTGCTGCTCAACGACGGCAACCTCGAGCTGCGGGTCGAGGGCTCCGACGGCGTCGACGTCACCTGCCGGGTCGTTCACGGCGGCACGCTGTCCGATCGCAAGGGCATCAACCTGCCCGGCGTGGCGGTGTCGGCGCCGGCCTTGACCGAGAAGGACCGCGCCGACGCGCTCTTCGCGGCGGGCCTGGGCGTCGACTTCATCGCCCTCTCGTTCGTGCGCAACGCCGAAGACGTGCGCGGGCTCAAGAAGCTGCTGGGCCAGCACGGCCACGACACCCCCATCATCTCGAAGATCGAGAAGCCCGAGGCGCTCGAGGACATCGGCGAGATCGTCGACGTCTCTGACGGCATCATGGTGGCGCGCGGCGATCTCGGCGTCGAGATGCCGGCCGAAGAGGTGCCCCTCATTCAGCAGGAGCTGGTGCGCCTGTGCCGCAAGCTGCGCAAGCCGGTGATCGTCGCCACCCAGATGCTCGAGTCGATGATCGACTCCGCCCGCCCCACGCGCGCCGAGGTGACCGACGTCGCGGCCGCGGCCTTCGGGCACACCGACGCGGTGATGCTGTCGGCCGAGACGGCGTCGGGGCAGTACCCCGCCGAGGCCGTCGCCACCATGGACCGTGTGCTGCGCATGGTCGAGGGCTACAGCTGGAAGCACCGCTACTTCGGCAAGGTGCGTGAGCTCGCGGCCCACGAGGAGCTGCGCGTCTCGTCGGCCGTCTCGCGCGCGGCGTCGCTGTTGTCGGCCGATCTCGACGTGCGCGCGGTGGTGGTGCCGACCTACTCCGGAGACACCGCGCGCCTGGTGAGCGCCGAGCGCCCGGCCGCCCCGGTGCTGGCCATCAGCAGCAACCCCAAGTCGTGCCGACGGCTCTCGCTGTCGTGGGGCGTCACGCCGGAGCTGATGGACGCCGAGGCCCTCGCGCGCCCGTCGATCGCGGCGCGCTTGCTCGTCGTCGGCCAGGAGCTCGGGTCGCCGGGCGAGCACATTCTGCTCGTCTGGGACGCCGACCCCCAACACCGCGGCTCGGAGCCGTCGGTGTCGGTCTTGACGCTCTGACCGCTACGGCACCTGGCAGGCGAAGTTGTCGAGGCCGTCGCAGTACGCGTCGTTCCACCGGCCGCTGCTGTACTGCTCGAGGCAGTTCTCCGAGTCGCCGCCGTTGGGCTCGCCGGACTCCCAGTTGGTGAAGCCCAGCGGCGCGCCGTCGCTCCAGGCCCAGCCGCCGTCGGGGTTGGTGAGCCCGCCGTCGGGGCGCAGATCGGTCGCGCCCAGGGTGAGGTTCTGGAAGCCGAAGTACGAGTTGGCGCGCTCGCGCACGGTGGTGTTCAGCAGCGCGGTGCCGGCGTTGACGGCGCTGCCGCCGTCGAAGATGGCGCGGCAGGTGGCGTCGACGTCGCCGCGGGCGACCCGCACCGGGCAGAAGGCGAAGCTCTGGGTGACGGCGCCTGCGTCGAGGAGCGAGTCGGGCACCTGCGGGCCACCGTCGGCGCCGCGCGGCCAGGGCGTGGTGGGGCGGGCCACCCAGCACCCGACCGAGGGCGCGCACGTCGCGCCACCATCGGGCACGTCGCCGCCGTTGTCTCCGATGGAGAGCGCCCGCGCGTTGCCCGAGTCGGCGAGCGTGCCGCGCAGGGCCTGCAGGGGACAGTCGACGAGCAGCGGGTTGCCGTACACCTCGAGCACGTGGGCCAGCGACGCCAGCGCCGGCATCGAGAGCGCGCGGAGCTGCGGGTTGTACGAGACGTGGCTGCGCAGCTGCCCGCCCTCGCCCTGGTTGAAGAGGTCGCCGTCGATGGTGAGGCTTGCCAGCCGGGGGAACGAGACCTGCTCGACGCCCGCCACGTTCACCAGCTCGAGGCCGCCGACGCGCTCGAGGTTGGGGAAGTCCATCACCGCGGGGCCGCCGGTGACGGTGGAGCAGCAGGCGTCGTTGCCCTGGCCGATGGTGAGGGTGCCGGTGATGCCCCGCACCAGCCGGTAGATGCGGTAGTCGACGTCGTTGCGAATGGTGACGCTGCCCTCGATGACGACGTCGGCGACGCTCTGGCCGCAGACGTAGTTGCGCTGGGTGATCTCGGTGTCGGCCAGCGCCCCGTCGCCGTCGGTGTCGGCGCCGCTGGCCACCAGCACGCCGCCGAGCGGGCAGTTGGGGCCGGCGTTCTCGGGCGCGACGCGCACCAGGTTCTGCGGCGCTGGGCCACAGACGTAGGTGCGCGAGGTGATCTCGGTGTCGGCCAGCGTGCCGTCTCCGTCAGCGTCGAGGCCGATGAGAATGGCGGTGCCGCCGTTGCGACAGTTGGCGCCAGCGGGCTCCGTGGCGGTGCGCACCAGGGTGGCCCGGCCGTTGGTGCCGTTGGTGCCGTTCATTCCGTTGGCGCCGTCAGTGCCGTTCTGACCCATCGGGCCCTGTGGGCCTGCGGGACCGGTGGGACCGGCCGGGCCTTGCGGACCGGAGTTGTTGCACGAGGCGAGGGCCATCAGGCCGAAGACGAGGAGCGCGCGGGAGTTCATGGGTGGGCGTTTTCGCACTCCGCGTGAAGTTCTCAACTGCGACGGGGGCACATGGGAAGAGGAGGCCCGCCAACAAAACATCGTTATTTGAGCTGGTTGGCGTCGCCGCCAGGCCCCATGTCAGCCCCTCTTGATACTGAATGCGCGTTCAGGGAGAGATCCCGATCCGGGAGGCGCGCATGGGCAGTGTCGCAGCAGAGGCCGGTAAATCGGCTCCAGAACGAATCGAAGGCGACCCGGCCCGGCGCGCCACGGTGGTGGAGCACCTGAAGGAGCAGATCCGCCGGGTGCAGGCGGCGCCGCGGCGGTACCTGGTGACGCTGGCGACGGGGGCGCCCGAGCTCGACGCGCTGGGGGTGTTTCAGCTGGGCGGGGCGGTGGAGCTGTCGGGCGAAGAGGCCTCGGGGCGCACCACGGTGGCGCTGTCGCTGGTGGCCGCGGCGAGCCGGGAGAAGCGCCTGGCCGCGTGGGTCGACGGCCCCCAGGAGCTGTACCCGCCCGCCGCCGTGCCCATGGGCGTCGATCTGAAACGGCTGCTCATCGTGCGCCCGCCCGCGCCGGGGCAGCTGGTCTGGTCGGCGGTGCAGCTGCTGCGCAGCGGCGCCTTCACCTGCGTGGTGCTCGACGTCACCCACACCGGCGTGCGCCTGACGATGCTCGACACCAGGAAGCTCCTCGACGCGGCGCGCGCGGGCGGCTCGCTGCTGGTGGTGCTGTCGGCCAACGCGGCGCCGGCGCAGGGCCTGGTGCGGCTGGTGATGGCCTCGCGCGAAGGGCCGGTCGACGGCCGGGCGATGGGCCACCTGCGCGTGGTGGGCGCGGAGGAGACGGCGCGGGAGCCTGAGCTCCACGTCGAGGTGGCGCGCGCCCAGGGCACCACCGGGCGCCGGCTGATCATTCCCCGGGGCCGCCTCGCCAGGCTCGCCCGCAGCCGCCGCAGCCCCTCGGCGCTGGTGCCCGGGCTGGAGGTGCCGCGCATCACCTCGGCGTCCTCCCTCCAACGCCCGAAGAAGAACGAGCTGCGCGACGGCGGTGGCTTTCACGTCGCCACCCGGCCCGGCCGAGAGGGCGCCCTGGGCCTTGCGATGGAGGGCGCCGTCGCGCCGCCCGGCACCCGCCGCCGCCCCGCCGCGAAGCTGGCCGCGCTCGACGCCGTGCGCACGAAACCAGACGACGCCGCCGCGCCGCGGGTGCGGGTGAGATCGTTCCGATGACGGCGCCCGGCGCGTTGCTGAAGACCGCGCTCGCGTCGCTCGCGCAGGGCGCCGAGCAGGTGTGGCTGTTGTCGCCGCGTCAGCCCCGGCTGGTACTCATGAAGCGTTCAGGAGGAGGGAAGAGCATGCGAGTCGCGTACGTGTTTCTGCCGAGGTTTCCGCTCCAGCGGCTGGTGCTGGAGCAGCCGTCGTTCTCGGGCCAGCCGCTGGTGTTGCTGGAGGACGTGAAGGGCGCCGAGCGGGTGCGCTTCGTGTCGCGGGCGGCCAGCGCGGCGGGCGTGCGGCTGGGGCAGACGGGCGCGGCGGCGTCGGCCACGGTGCCCGGCCTCGTCAAGCGCCGCTACGACGCCGACGAGGAGCGCAAGGCCCTGCGCACCCTGGGCGAGTCGCTGCTGGTGGTGGCGCCCGGCTTCGAGCTCGACGCGCCGCACGGGCTGTGGCTCGACGCCTCGGCCGCGCACCTCTCGGGCGGAGAGGCCGCGTGGCGCGACGAGGTGATCGCCCGCTGCGGCGTGGCCGGCTTCCGCGCGAAGGTGACGCTGGGCGCCGAGCGGTTCACCACCCAGGCCCGCTGCCGCTTCGGTGACGAAGGGGTGCTCCCGGCCAACGGCGGCCCGGCCTTCGCCTCGACCCCGCTCGACGCGCTCTCGTGCGCGGGCCTGGGCGCCGACGTGCTGGGGCCGCTCAAGGCGCTCGGCCTCACCACGTTGGGAGAACTCTCGGGCCTGCCGGTCGGCTCCCTCGCCGCGCGCTTCGGCGCCCACGGCCACCTCGCCGCCCAGCTCGCCCGCGGCCAAGACGACACCCACCTGTCGCCCGAGGTGTTGCCCGAGGTGATCGACGAGGCCGTCTCGCTCGACTGGCCCGCGGAGCAGCTCGAGCCGGTGCTCTTCGCCATCAAGATGGTCGTCGATCGGGTCTGCGCGCGCCTCCAGGGCCGGCAGTTGGCGGCGGTGCGGTTGTCTGTGGGCCTCACCCTCGAAGGCGCCGGTCTCACCTCGCTGCCGCTGGTGCTGGCCCGCCCGGCGTCGCACTCCAAACTGCTGCTCGAGCTCATTCGCCACCGGCTGACCGATCTCTCCGTTCGCCACCCCATCGCCGGCGTGCGCGTCATCGTCGAAGAGGCCTGCGCCGACCCCGGCCGGCAGCTGATGCTGGGCGACGCGCCGTCGGGAGACGCGCAGCTCGAGGTGGTGCTCGCCAGGCTCCAGTCGGCGCTCGGAGAGGCCTCGCTCTTCTCTGCCGAGCCCCTCGCCCGTCACCGCCCCGAGACCGCGTGGAAGCTGGCGCCCTTTCGTCCACCTGACGCGGGCCGCCCCTCGGCGCTGTGGGGCGCCGTCGACGCCGGGTGGACGCTGGGTGAAAAAAGCGCGTCCGACGAGCCGCCCACGCCCTCCACCAGCGAGCGGCAGCAGACCAACGCGCAGCTGGCGCTGTTGAGCGCGCCCGTGACGCCCGCGCCGCGCCCCGTCGAGCCCTCGGTCTGGGACGGCCCCAGGGGCAGGGCGGCGTCGGGCCCCAACGAGGCCGACGTGATGGACGTGATCGTCGGGCTGGCCGTGGGCGAGCGGTGGCGGACCTCGAAGGCCAAGCCGGTGGCGGAGCCGTTGACGCTGGCGGTGACGCTCGAGGCCCGCCCGGCCCGCGTGTTCCGCGAGCCGACGGTGCTGCACGCCGACGTCTCGTCCACCACGGGCCTGCCGTCCTTCGTGACGCTCCAGGGCCGCCGCCGCTGCGTCGAGGCCATCGAAGGCCCCGAGCGCCTCGTCGGCCAGTGGTGGAGCCCCGACACCGTCGCGCGCGACTACTACCGGGTGCGCCTCGAGGGCGTGGGTGTGCTGTGGGTCTTCAAAGACGCCGCCGACGGGCGCTTCTACGCGCACGGCGTCTTCGACTGAGGCCACGCATGTACGCCGAGCTCGTCAGCCGATCGAACTACTCGTTCCTCCGAGGCGCCTCGCACCCCGAGGAGCTGGTGTCGCAGGCCGCGGCGCTGGGCCTGTCGGCCCTGGCCATCACCGACGACGACGGCCTCTACGGGCTGGTGAAGGCCCACCTCGAGGCCAGGCAGCACGGGCTCAAGCTGGTGCTCGCCAGCCGCCTCACCCTCACCGACGCGCCGCCCATCGCCGTCTACGTGCAGAACGCCGAGGGCTACGCGCACCTGTGTGAGCTGATCTCCGAGAGCCGGCTCAGCCACCCCAAGGGCTCCGCGGGCCTGCCGTGGGCGCGGGTGCGGGAGCGCGCCAGCGGCCTCTCGATGGTGTTCCTCGACGACCCCCAGCGGGCCCACGAGCCCCACGCCGCTGCCGCCCTCGCCGAGGCCTTCGTCGGCCGCGCCTGGGTCGGCGTCTCGCGCCACCTCTCGGCCGACGACGAGGCCCGGTGGCTCGCCGCCACGGCGCTGGGCAAGGCGCTCGAGCTGCCGCTGCTGGCCCACAACGACGTGCACACCCACGCCCGCGCCCGCCAGCCGCTGCAAGACGTGATGACCGCCATTCGCCTCGGCACCACCCTCGCCAACGCCGGCACCCTGGTGTTCCCCAACGGCGAGCGGGTGCTCAAGTCGCCCGACGAGCTGCTGCGCCTCTTCCCCGACGCGCCCGAGTGTGTCGGCCGCACGATGGAGCTCGTCGACGGCTGCGCCTTCACCTTCGACGAGCTGCGCTACACCTTCAGCGAAGAGGAGCTCCCGCCCGGCATGAGCCGGCGCACCTACCTCGAGCAGTTGTGTGAAGAGGGGCTGCGCATTCGCTACCCCTCAGGCGCGCCCGAGGCCGTGCACCGGCAGCTCGAGAAGGAGCTCAAGCTCATCACCGCGCTCGAGTACGAGGGTTACTTCCTCGCCCTGTGGGACATCGTTCGCTTCGCGCGCAGCCGCGGCATCCTCTGCCAGGGCCGCGGGAGCGCCGCCAACTCGGCCGTCTGCTACCTGCTGCAGATCACCGCCATCGACCCGGTGCGCATGGGCCTGTTGTTCGAGCGCTTCCTCTCGATGGAGCGCAAGGAGCCGCCCGACATCGACGTCGACTTCGAGCACGCGCGACGGGAAGAGGTGCTCCAGTACGTCTACGAGAAGCACGGCCGCCACCGCGCCGCCATGGTGTGCGAGCACATCTGCTTCCGCGGGAAGCTCTCGGTGAAAGAGGTCGGCAAGACGCTCGGGCTATCGGTCGATCAGCTCGACCGCCTCTCGAAGGCGATGGAGCTGTCGGACGACGTGGGCCCGTACCAGCTGCACCAGGCCGGGCTGTCGGCCTCTGACGTGGCGGTGCAGCAGACGATGGCCCTGGCCCGCCAGCTCTCGGGCATGCCCCGGCACCTCTCGATCCACGTCGGCGGCTTCGTCATCACCCACGGCCCGCTGGTGTCGCTGGCGCCGGTGGAGCCAGGGGCCATGAACGATCGCACCGTGGTGCAGTGGGAGAAGGACGATCTCTCGGCCCTCGACATCTTGAAGGTCGACCTGTTGGGCCTGGGCATGCTGACGGTGGTGGCGCGCAGCTTCGAGCTCATCGAGGCGCTGGCCGGGCGCCGCTACGACATGGCCACCGTGCCCGCCGAAGATCCCGCCGTCTACGACATGCTCTGCGACGCCGACACCGTGGGGGTGTTTCAGATCGAGAGCCGCGCGCAGCAGAACATGCTGCCGCGCCTCAAGCCGCGCACCTTCTACGATCTGGTCGTCGAGATCGCGATCATCCGCCCAGGGCCCATCGTCGGCGAGATGGTGCACCCCTACCTGCGGCGGAGGAACGGCGAGGAGCCCGTCAGCTACCCCTCGCCCGACGTGCAGTCGATTCTCGAGCGCACCCTCGGCGTGCCGCTGTTCCAGGAGCAGGCCATGAAGCTCGCCATGGTGGCGGCGGGCTTCTCGCCGGGTGACGCCGACGCCCTGCGCCGGGCGCTCTCACACAAGCGGGCGCACGAGCTGCTGCCGAAGTTTCGCGACCGCTACGTCGACGGGTGCTTGAGCCGCGGCTACGAGCGGGAGTTCGCCGAGAAGAGCTTCGACAGCTTCAAGGGCTTCTCGCACTACGGCTTCCCCGAGAGCCACTCGGCCTCGTTCGCGCTGATCGCCTACGTGTCGTCGTGGCTCAAGCGGTACTACCCGGCGATCTTCTGCGCCGCGCTGCTCGACGCCCAGCCCATGGGCTTCTACGCGCCGCACACCCTGGTGGACGACGCGCGCCGGCACGGCGTCGAGGCGCGGGCGATCGACGTCAACCGCTCCACCTGGAAGTGCCAGCTCGAGCTCGACGGGCGCACGCCCGAGGGCTTGCGGCGCGCGCCCACGGGCGGCGTGATGCCCGAGCAGCCGGCGCTGCGGTTGGGGTTCGAGTTGGTCAAGGGCCTCAAGGAGACGACGGCGCAGCGGCTGGTCGCCGAGCGGGAGCGGGGTGGGGCGTTCGAGTCGCTCGCCGAATTGGCCCGGCGCACGCGCATTCCCCGGGCCGAGCTGACGCGGCTGGTGCTGGCCGGCGCGCTGGGCTCGATGACGCCCTCACGCCGCGCCGCCTTGTGGGAGCTGTCGGCGCTGGGCACCTTCGACGAGGGCGATCTCTTCTTCGGCCTGCCGATGGCGACCGACGCGCCCCCGTTCCCCGCGATGAGCCCCACCGAGCGCGTGGCCACCGACTTCGACACCGTCGGCCTCTCGCTCGAGTCACACCCCGTCGGGTTGATGCGGGCGCAGCTGACGAAGGCCGGCGCCCTCACCGCGGAGCAGCTGCAGCAGGCGCCGAGCGGGAAGACGGTGCGGCTGGGTGGGCTGGTGATCGTCCGCCAACGGCCTCCGACGGCGAAGGGGTTCTGCTTCATGTCGGTGGAGGACGAGAGCGGCCTGGCCAACCTGGTGATCGAGCCGAGGCGCTTCGAGCAGTACCGGAAGGAGATCACCGGCACGGCGCTGGTGCTGGCGGTGGGGCGCGTCGAGCGGAGTGGGAAGGTGGTGAACCTGAAGGTCGATCACCTCGAGGCGCTGATGCCCGAGGCGTGAGCTCAGGCCCGGCCCGGCTTCACCTTCCACTGCCGTTGCGTCGGTCGAACGTACCCGGCGCGGTTGTTCCACCGCAGATCGTTGACCTGGCCGACGCCCTGGTTCCCCTCGACGCGCACCGCGGGCGTGTCGCACATGGGCTCCATGTCGAGCGTCATCACCCAGTCTTCGCCCTGCGGCTTGAGCGTCATCACCGAGTGCAGCGACTGCGTCGACACGTCGACCGCGCACTCGAACGGCACCGGCAGGGGAGGGGGCAGCTGCCGCGGCCGCTTCGGAGGCAGGCAGAACTGCACCGGAATGCCCTGGATCTGAACTGGTTCACGGTCTTCGCTGACGAAGAACAGCAGTGACGCCACCAGCGTGATTCCGCTCGAGGCGAGGACGATGAGGACGTCAGGCGGCATGGTCACCTCAGACAGCCCGCCCGGATTCCCGGTTCCCTGGCGGCGCATCGGCATGAAACGCGGTCGGCGGGCCGCGGTTGGTCGTCGACTTCACTCGAAGCCACGGTGACAATGCGACGTCCATGCCGCGCGTGAAGCTGGTGCTCGAGTACGACGGCAGCAACTACGTCGGCTGGCAGATCCAGCAGAACGGGCCCTCGGTGCAGGGGCGGCTCCAGCGCGCGCTCCAGGAGTTGCTGGGCGACCCCGTGTCGGTCTTCGCCGCCGGCCGCACCGACTCGGGCGTGCACGCCACCGGGCAGGTGGTGGCCTTCGACTCGCCACGGCAACTGCCGACCAAGGCGTACTGGATGGGCCTCAACGGCCTGCTGCCCGACGACATCGCGGTGGTGAGCGCCGAAGAGGTCGACCCGGCCTTCGACCCGCGCCGCTGGGCCCGCGGAAAGCGGTACCGGTACCGGCTGAGCAACCGGCGCTCCCGCTCGCCGCTGCGCCGCCATACGCACTGGGAGATCTTCCAGCCGCTCAACCTCGCCGCCATGCAGGAGTCGATCGGCGCGCTGGTGGGCAAGCACGACTTCTCGGGTTTTCGCGCCTCGGACTGCCAGGCCGCCCACGCCCTGCGGGAGCTGACCAGGCTCGAGCTGACCGGCACCGTCGGCGACGAGCTCTGCCTGGTGATCGAGGGCACGGCGTTCCTCAAGCACATGGTGCGCAACATCATGGGCAGCGTGGCCGAGGTCGGGCGTGGCAAGGCGCCTCCGTCGTTCCTCGCCACCATCCTCGCGGGGAAGGACCGCACGCGCGCCGGGCAGACCGCGCCGCCGCAGGGGCTGACGCTCGAGGCGGTGTTCTACGGCGACGGACCCAGAGAGAATGACGACGACGATGACTGAGCCCTCCTCCGAGCCGGTGCCGTCGAGTCAACCGGGCGCCTACGCGCGCGCCGAGAACGCCAGCCGCCGGGTGTTACTGGTCATCTGCGCGGGGGTGCTGGCGTGGGGCGTGGGCTCGATCCTCTCGGTCAACCTGCGTGAGCTGCTCCAGGACCCGATCGAGGACGTGGTGGAGACCGGTCTGGGCGCCATCATCGAGCACTGGGTGTTTCAGCGTGTGTGGATCGTCGGGCTCCTGGTGCCGGCGAGCTGGCTGGGCGGGCGCTTCCTCGGCGGCTCGTCGCTCTCGTTCGTCACGCCCGCGGTGATGTCGGGAGAAGCGCTGGCGCTGGCCATCGACTTCATCCGCGACGGCTCACCGTTCCACTCGTGGGAAGACGTCGGCGGCTGGGCGGTGAGCCTGGTGATCGCGGTGGTGCCCTGCTTCATCGCCTTCGCCGCGGGGGCACGTGCGTTCGAGGGCGCGAAGGAGCAGTCGCTGCGTGACGCGGCCGAGCGCAAGGCGGAGTACGACGCCTTCATCGCGAAGGCGGGTGGCGATGCGGCGCCGTCAGCTGCGGTGGCGCCGGCACAGGACGGAGCGCCAACGCAAGACGGAGCGCCAACGCAAGACGGAGCGCCAACGCAAGACGGAGCGCCGACGCAAGACGGAGCGCCGACGAAAGACGGAGCGCCGACGCCGAGTGTGGTGCCGACTCAGGACCCGCCAAACAAGTAGGACGCTGCAGCCACCTGGAACGTGGCGCCGACTCGTGCTTCCTGGAGGCGCTCACGCTTGATGTCGTGACCCCGCCCGCGCTTGTTGTCGTGCAGGTGGTCGTTCGGGACGAGTCGCGGGTGAGCGCGGAGCCCCGCCCAAGAGAGGCGAAGCCGAGCGAAGGCGCCTTCAGGGCGCGGCGGAGATGGGCTCGGCCACCTTTGCCTCGAGCTCGACGACCTTGTTGCGGACGACGTCGATGAGTCCTTCGTCGTAGCCGTCTCGCCGCTCCGGGTCGGTGATGAAGGCCACGTGGCGCCGGTAGAAATCGAGGGCGAGCGCGAGGTCTCCTCGCGCTTCGTGCACCATGGCCGAGCGCTCGAGCCAGTCATGGACGTCGGGAACTCGGTACGGAGCCGCTCGCAGACGGCGAGGGCCTCGTCGAAGCGCTTCTCCTTGATGAGCGTGACGACGCTGTAGGAGAGCTCGTCGCGCCCCTCATCGACCCACTCGCTGAGGGCCGACTTGGGCGCCAAGAGCGGCGCCATCAGGCGCGCGCGGTCGTGCTGAACTTCAGCGTGTCGCCCGCCACGTCGGCCTTGATGTGGTCGCCCGGCAGGAACTCCCCGGCGAGCAACCGCAGCGCCAGCGGGTCCTGCAGGTGGCGCTGGATCGCCCGCTTCAGCGGCCGCGCGCCGTACACCGGGTCGTACCCTTCCTTCGCGAGGAACTGCCGCGCCCCTTCGGTCAGCTCGATGGTGAGCCGCTTGTCGGCCAGCAGCTTGGTGAGCCGCGCCAGCTGCAGGTCGACCACCGAGGTGATGTGCGCCTGGGTCAGCGGCTCGAAGAGCACGATCTCGTCGATGCGGTTCAAGAACTCCGGCCGGAAGTGCGCCCGGAGCTGGCTCATCACCTCGCCCCGCGTCGCGGTGTCGAGCCCCGACTTGCCCGCGAGGCCCTCCTGAATCGCCTGCGCGCCGATGTTCGAGGTCATGATCAACACGGTGTTCTTGAAGTCCACCGTGCGACCCTGGCTGTCGGTGAGCCGCCCCTCGTCGAGGATCTGCAGGAGCACGTTGAAGACGTCGGGGTGCGCCTTCTCGATCTCGTCGAACAGCACCACCGAGTACGGCCGGCGGCGAATGGCCTCGGTCAGCTGCCCGCCCTCGTCATAGCCCACGTACCCGGGAGGCGCGCCGATGAGCCGGGCCACCGCGTGCTTCTCCATGTACTCGCTCATGTCGATGCGCTGGATCGCCTGATCGCTGTCGAACAGGAACTCGGCCAGCGCCTTCGCCGTCTCGGTCTTGCCGACGCCGGTCGGCCCCAGGAAGACGAACGAGCCGATGGGCCGGTTGGGGTCCTGCAAGCCCGAGCGCGCGCGCCGCACCGCGTTCGACACCGCCTCGAGCGCCGGCTGCTGGCCGATGACGCGCTGGCCGAGCCGCTCCTCCATCTTCACCAGCTTCTGCAGCTCGCCCTCGAGCAGCTTCGACACGGGAATGCCCGTCCACTTGCCGACGACCTCGGCGATGTCTTCGCTGTCCACCTCTTCCTTGAGGAACTTCTGCTTCTTCTGCAGCTCGGCCAGCCGCGCGTTCTGCTGCGTCAGCTCCTTCTCGAGCGAGGGCATCACGCCGAACTTGATCTCGGCCGCCTTGTTGAGGTCGCCGCGGCGCTCGGCCGAGGCCTGATCGTTCTTGGCCTGCTCGACCTTCTCTTTCACCGAGCGAATGGCCGCGATGATCGCCTTCTCGGCCTCCCAGTGTGACTTCAGCGCCGCGAACTTCTCGTTGAGGCCGGCGATCTCGCGCTCGATGGTCTCGAGGCGCTCCTTCGAGTGCGCGTCCGACTCCTTCTTGAGGCCCTCGCGCTCGATCTCGAGCTGCACCAGCTTGCGCCGCACGTCGTCCACCTCGGTGGGCATGGAGTCGATCTCGATGCGCAGGCGAGACGCCGCCTCGTCGATGAGATCGATGGCCTTGTCGGGCAGGAACCGGTCCGAGATGTAGCGGTTCGAGAGCGTCGCCGCGGCCACCAGGGCGGTGTCTTGAATGTGCACGCCGTGGTGCACCTCGTAGCGCTCCTTGAGGCCGCGGAGGATCGAGATGGTGTCCTGCACCGAGGGCTCGCCGACGAACACCGGCTGGAAGCGCCGCTCGAGCGCCGCGTCCTTCTCGATGTGCTTGCGGTACTCGTCGAGCGTGGTGGCGCCGATGCAGTGCAGCTCGCCGCGCGCCAGGGCCGGCTTGAGCATGTTGCCCGCGTCCATCGAGCCCTCGGCCTTGCCCGCGCCGACCAGCGTGTGCATCTCGTCGATGAAGAGAATGACGTCGCCGTTGGCCTGCGCGACCTCCTTCAGCACGGCCTTCAGGCGCTCCTCGAACTCACCGCGAAACTTCGCGCCGGCGATCATCGCGCCCAGGTCGAGCACCACCAGGCGCTTGCGCTTGAGGCTCTCGGGCACGTCGCCGTCGACGATGCGCCGCGCCAGGCCCTCGGCGATGGCCGTCTTGCCGACGCCGGGCTCGCCGATCAGCACCGGGTTGTTCTTGGTGCGCCGCGAGAGCACCTGAATCGAGCGGCGAATCTCTTCATCGCGGCCGATCACCGGGTCGAGCTTGCCGGCCCGCGCCATCTCGGTGAGGTCGCGCCCGTACTTCTCGAGCGCACGGTAGGTGCCCTCGGGGTCCTGGCTGGTGACGCGCCCGGCGCCGCGAATGTCCTTGAGCACCGCCAGCACGCGGTCCTTCTTCACCCCAGACGAGCTCAGCACCTCGCCGGCCACGCCCTTGTCCGAGGCGAGCGCCAGCAGCAGGTGCTCCGACGAGGTGAACTCGTCTTTCATCGCCTTGGCCTCGTCTTCGGCCTTGTCGAACAGCGACATCAGCCGGTTCGAGATCGAGGTCTGCCCGCCCTTGATGGTGGAGGTGCGCGAGAGCGCGTCATCGACCCGGCTGTTGATGAGCTTCAGGTCGACGCCGATCTTCTGGAGCATCGGCACCACCACGCCATCTTGCTGCTCGAGGAGCGCCTTGAGCAGGTGCTCGGGCTCGTAGTTGGGGTGGTTCGCCCGCCGTGCGAGCGACTGCCCTTCCTGAATTGCTTCCTGCGCCTTCACGGTGAACTTGTCGATTCGCATGGCAACACCGTAAGGGTCGATCGAAGAGGCGCAAGGGGCGTGCCGAAGCGCGTGATTTCGCCTCGTGGGGAGCCGACGCCGCGCGTCAGCACCCCGCGAAAAAACCCGGGAAATGCGGGTGCCCCGGGCTTGTTCGACCGCCCTCCATCCTGTAGGTGCGGCCCCGTTCCGAGTTTCGTTCCCTGGGGGGTGTCGACGGTGGAAGCGCACGGCGGCTACCTGTGCCGATTCGAAGACGTCGACGTGACCTGGCTGCAGCGGGTCGCGTGCTCGGCGCTCGAAGAAGACGGCCAGACGACAGACGACGTGGGGCTCCAGGTCACCCTGTTGGGGGGGCCGGGCCTGGTGCGGTTCGCCTGGGACGCGCCCTTCACCTACGGCCGCAAGGGCGCCCGCTGGTACCTCTCGCACCACGCGCTGGCGCGGCGGCTGAGCGAGCACCTCAAGACGGCCCTGCACGTCTACGTCTTCGACCCCGACGAGCTCGAGCAGGTGATGGCCTACGGCAACGGGCGCCGCGTCGGTGGTGAGCTGGTGCGCTACGTCGACTTCGACTTCGACTGTGAAGACGAGGCCGCGTTCGAGCGCGTCAAGGACAAGTGGCCCATCGGGCACCTGGCGCGGGTGCTGGGCGTGCCGCGTGAAGAGCTGCTCCGCTTCCCTCGGCAGGCGACGGCGCTGATCGATCTCCAGCGCGCCTACGCCCCACAGCCGCTGTGGCGGCTCTTCCCCGAGTCGTTGAAGGGGCGCAGCG
This sequence comes from Myxococcus sp., assembly GCA_014879945.1. Taxonomy (GTDB): domain Bacteria; phylum Myxococcota; class Myxococcia; order Myxococcales; family Myxococcaceae; genus Xiheimicrobium. The sequence continues at coordinate 4,058 of JACSRE010000089.1, read as the reverse complement.
GGCAGCGCGCCATCGCCTCCTGAGCGTCACTCCTCCTCGGGGGTGTTGCGGTCGATCAGCTCGAAGGTCTGCGCCACCCGCTCGGAGCGGAAGTAGTTCGACGCGGCGATCAACAGGCCCGTCACGGCCACCGTCGTCACCACGCTCGCGCCCGAGAACACCGCCATGGTGGCGCCGGCCTCGCTCAGATCGACCTGGCGCTCGGTGAGGGCCTTCTCGTAGGCCGCGACCGCCGCGCGGACGATCACCAGCTCCTGCGCGCCGTCGATGGTCCGCACCACGGCCGACACCAGCGCAGCGTTCGACAACAGCCGCGCCAGGGCCGCCCGCTGAATGCCCGAGGGCCACCGCAGGCGCAGGGCCGACACGAAGACCATCGCCGCCGCGCCCGACAGCACGAAGAGCACCGCGACGCGCGGCCAGCGCATGCCCTCGATGCTGTTGCGAATGGCCACGCCCTGCGCGCGCTGAGCGGCGGCGTAGGCTTCGGGGTTGGGGGTGAACTTGTTGAAGAAGGGCGTCTCGCCCGCCGACACGTCCATCTCTTCGGCGGTGAAGGCCAGGCGCATGCCCTGCACCGAGCCACAGGAGACCATGGCGCCGAGCGCGATCGTCGCCAGCGTGACGTAGCGCAGCGGGTTGGGGAGCACCGCGGAGCTACTTCCCCTGCTGCTTCGCGACGAAGCGCAGGCGGAGATCGGTCAGCAGCGACTTGAAGAGCTGCTCCTCTTCGTCGCTGAGGTTGCCCCGGGTCTTGTGGCGCAGCAGCTCGAGCAGATCGAGCGACTGCCGGGCCAGCACCAGGTTGACGGCGGCGGCGCCGGTCTCGGGGTTGGGCGCTTCGCCGAGATGGATGAGGGCAGACGAGGCCAGCCCCAGCACGAAGGCGCTGAACGACACCGGGTCGGCGTCGTCCATCACGAACGTCTCACCACGACGCTCGGTCATCGCTCGTCACTCCTCGAGATCGTCGTCGTCGAGGGGGTCGTCCTCGGAGATGGTGTCGACCCGAACGGCCTTGTCGGCCACGTCGGTGAGCGACTTGAGGTGCTTCTCGAACGCCTTCTCGTCCACCAGGCCCTGGGTGATGTAGCGGGCGACGGTGCGCTTGTCGATGTGGCGGGGGTCCAGCTCGGTCTTCTCGCTCATGGTCGCGGCGTCTATAGCAGGCGGCCATGGCGCTCAAGCTCCCGCGCGGGTTGTACGCACTGATTGATGACGGGGTGCGCCCCGAGGTCCCCGTGCCGACCAAGGCCAGGTGGGCCCTGGAGGGTGGGGCGGCGGTGCTGCAGCTGCGCCTCGAGCAGACCCTCGATCGCGCGGCGCTGGCGTGGGTTCGTGAGGTGGTGGCGCTCGCAGGGGCCGTGCCGGTCATCGTCAATGACCGCGTCGATCTCTGCCTGGCCGGGCAGGCCGCGGGGGTGCATCTGGGCGATGACGACCTGCCCGTCGAGGTGGCGCGCAGGCTCCTGGGGCCCGACGCCTTGATCGGCGTGACGACCCGGGGCCGGGCAGACCTGGAGCGGGCGAGGGCCCAGGGCGCCGATCACGTCGGGCTGGGGCCGATCTTCGCCACCTCGACCAAGCAGGTGAGCGCGCCCAGCCTGGGGATCGAGCGCTTCGCCGCGCTGGTGAAGGCCAGCCCGCTCCCGGTGGTGGGCATCGCCGGCATCACCCTCGACACCATCGGCGCCGTCGCCAGCGCTGGAGCGCGTTGCGCAGCGGTGGCGGGCGATCTGCTGCGGGCCGATGACGTGGTGGCGCGCGCGCGCGCGCTGGCGGCAGCCTTCGACGACGGCGCCGGGAGCGGCTGAAGGCCGCGCGCTCTTCGTGGGAGGCCCTGAGCAGCCGGTGCGCCTGGGGCTCAGCGCCCACCCGTAGGGGAACAGCGGCAGCGCGCCGCGCTTTGGCGCCGGGGGAGAGGTCGTGACCGTCGACGCGCCGCCCCCGCGATCAGGTCTGCCGCAGCGCGAACTCGAGGCCGGCCCGCACGGCTGCCGCTTGCGCCTCGTTGCACTGCGCCGCTGTGGTGCGCGGGCTGTCGGGGTAGACCTCGGTGGTGGTGGTGAAGCGGGCGTGGGTGAGGCCCGCGCACAGCCCGACGGACTTCACGTCGTAGTGCACGACGCCGCGGGACTTCAGGGGCTCGCCGATGAGCTGCCCCTGCGCGTCGGGCTCGGCGATGTGCGTCACCTTCGCGACGGCCTCGATGATGGCCTGCTGGAAGCCGGGCTGGGGGTTCGCCGCGTCGTCGACCAGGTAGAAGCCGTCGGGGATCACGCCGGGGACGAAGACCTTGCCGTCGCGGGCCGCGAGCGCCGGGCGGAACTCGGCCTCATCGGAGTCCGTCGTCTCGTGCAGGTCCAGGTGAGCGAGGAAGCGCCCCCGGTATGGCGCGACGAAGGCCATGAGGTGACGCGCTTCGGCGGCCGCGCCGTCGGCCTTGAAGGAGCGGTTGGGGTCGACCGCGTCGGCGTTCCACCGCTGAACGCGCTCGTAGGCCCAGGGGCTCACGCAGGGGGCGATGAGCAGGTTGAGCCGGCCCTCGAAGCCGCCCGCGTCACGCTCGGCGAAGAGCAGGGCTCCCGCCACGCCGCTCGTCTCGTACCCATGCACGCCGCCTGTCACCATCGCGAGCGGGAGGGCGTCGTTCCACGCCCGGCTCTTCAACAGCACCAGCGGCGCGGCGAAGTCCCCATACTGGAGCGCGCCATAGGTGATGAGCTCGAACCGTACGGCGAGCCGCGGCAGCACCGAGGTCACGTCAGCCGCGACGTCGCGGCGCTTCGTCACCGATGCTCGCCACTGCGCGCGCTCGGCGTCGCCCCAGGGGACGCCGGGGGTGCCGATGGGGAACGGGGCAGGAGTCGATGGCATGCGCGGCCACCTATCATCATCGGATCTCGCTGTGCCGCTCACCCGCCTGTCCCCCGGCCCGTCGGCGCCGCGTGCTGAAGAGAACCGATCGAGCCTCGGCAGCGCTCCTGCGTTCTGGTCGGCGAACGTCCTCGCCGCGTCGGCGCCACACACGCGCAGGACCCGGGGCACGCGCTCTCTCGGGGCGCGTACGCGCAAGCCTCTGATGAGCACGTCGGTTTCTCGCGCCCGGGTGCCGCAAAGGGCATGGTGCCGTCATGAAGTCGCCCCACGGCCACCATCACCCACGCAGGCCGAACATCGGCATCACCCCCGATGTCACCACCCCGACCGCCGAGGCGCCGCAGGCGCGCTACGAGCTGAAGACCTCGTACGCCGAGGCGGTGCTCCGCGGCGGCGGGCTCCCGCTGCTGCTGCCGTACAGCGACGACGCCCACGTCATCGACGCCTACCTCGACCGCGTCTCAGGCGTGGTGATCTCGGGCGGGGCCTTCGACGTGCCGCCGGAGCTCTACGGCGAGACGGCGCGCGAGGGCATGGGGCCGACCAAGCCGGTGCGCACGACGTTCGAGCTCGCGGTGCTCAAGGCCGCGCTCTTCCGCCGCCTTCCGGTGCTCGGCATCTGCGGCGGCATGCAGCTGATCAACGTCGCCTACGGCGGAACGCTGATTCAAGATCTCAAGCTCGAGCTGCCCACCGCCGCGCCCCACCAGCAGCAGCACGACCGCGCCCAGCCGCTGCACCCGGTCGAGGTGCGTGAGGGCTCGCTGCTCGCCGAGTGCGTCGGCAAGGGGCAGCTGATGGTGAACTCCACCCATCACCAGGCGGTGAAGACCGTCGGCAGCGGCCTGCAGCCCTCGGCCGTCGCGCCCGACGGCGTCATCGAAGGCGTCGAGTCGAAGGACGGCAACTTCGTGGTCGGCGTGCAGTGGCACCCGGAGCAGATGATCGACTCGGTGCCGCCCCACCTCGGCATCTACAAGACGTTCGTGAACCGCGCGCGCGACAGGCGCCAACACGGCTGATCAGCGGTCGATGTGGTTCAAGGTGGGGGGGCGAAAAATCCTCATCGTCGGTGTCCCCGCTATACTCCCTGCGTTCTGGCCGACTTGCCCCCGAGGCGGAAACCGCTCATGCGCTCAACCTTTCTCGTTCAGGCCTTCGCGGCCGTGTTCAAGCTG
>JACSRE010000170.1 GCA_014879945.1 Myxococcus sp. | reverse complement strand
GCCGTGCTTCAACCTCCGCTCCCTCCTCTGCTTCGAGCAGTAGGCCCGCTGCCAGTCATCTCCGAGCCCAGGCTTCCCAGCGCTCGCGACGACGCGGTCGAGCAGCTCGGGCGTCCAGTCGTTGGTGCTCCGCTTTCTGACGCCGACCGCTGCCCGCGATGTCCGCCGCCGGCATCTGGGGGTGGCGGTGGAAGAGACGTCGCACGCCTCGCTGTCGCGGGTGGGCTATGGTCAGCGCTCCTGGCCGGCGCGTGACGAGGTCGTCGATGAAGTGGGCGTTGCTGTCGTTGCTTTGTGCTGGGTGCACCGACGTGCTCGTCGACCCCTTCGTCGCGGACTATGGCGACACGCCCGCGTGGACGCCGGTGGGCCAGCCGAAGCTCGACCTCGGCTTCTACGTCGAGCAGCTCTACGCGGGGCTGCACGACGGTGACGCGCTGCGCGTCATCTACGGCACCCAGGGCGGAAGGTGGACGATGCCCGCAGTGCGCATGACGGGCCTTGCGCTCAAGACGACGCTGGCGTGCTCCGTCACCACGAAGGCCGGCGAGCTGCTCGGCGCGCTCGAGGCCAGCCAGCGCTTCGTGGTGGCCCCCGATGGCTGGGCCGAGGTGCAGGCCATCGCCATTCCCATTCAGCACGCGCCGCCCAACGAGGCCGCGCCCATCGACGACCTCTTCGGGCAAGAGGCGACGTTCACCTGCACCGCCACCACGCCCGAAGGCTCCGCCGCGCGCACGCTCCGCCTCGTGCTGGTGCAGGGATGAGGGCCAGCGCGCTCCTCTTGGTGCTGCTCCTGGCGCTCGGCTGCAAGCGTGAGGTCGTGGTGCACCGCGAGAGCTGCGGCGTCTGCCACGCGCCGCTGCACCACGACGGCGGCCTCGAAGAGGCGCACCCGTGGGCTGCGCTCTCGTGCGTGGACTGCCACGGCGGCCAGCCCTGGGTGTGTGACGGCACGCAGGGCGACGCCGACGGCAAGCCGACCTGCTCGGGGCAGTGGGTGTATTCGAAAGACCGCGCGCACGTGTCGCCCGGCGCCGGCCCGCGCTTCATCAAGAACCTGTCGACGTCGCAGCTCGACGCGCTCGACCCGGCCTACCTGCGCTTCGTCAACCCCGGAGACCTGCGCATCGTCGACCAGACCTGCGGCCGCTGCCACGCCGAGACGGTGAAGAAGGTCATTCGCTCGACGATGGCCCACACCGCCGGAGAGGTCGCCGTCGCCCGCTACCGCGCAGGCGTGCAACCGACCGGGCGCGGGCTGGTAGGCGGCCAGGCCATCGTCGACCCGACGCCCGACCCCTCGAACGCCTGCGAGGTGGGCAAGCTCGACCTCTACGTGCCGCCCCCGTTGGCCATCGGCTCGACCGACCCGTCGCGACGGCTCGACGTCGGCAACGCGCAAGACCAGTACATGGTGAAGTCGTGCTTCCGCTGTCACCTGTACAGCTTTGGCGAGAACCGGTTCCGCGCCGACTTCCGCTCGTCGGGCTGCACCGCGTGTCACATGGAGTACGACGACGACGGGCACAGCCGCTCGGGTGACCCGCGCATCAGCAAAGACACGGTGCCGCACCCGCGCACCCACCAGCTCACCACCGCGCCCTCGTCACAGCAGTGCATGCACTGCCACTACCGGGGCGGGCGCATCGGGCCGAGCTTCTTTGGCTACCGCGAGTCGAGCGGCAAGGGCCTCAACCCGCCGCGCGCCGCGGTGCTCGACGTCGCCCAGCACGGGCACGACAGCGCGTACTACCTCACCGACGAAGACACCTCGAACGACTACGACGAGACGCCGCCCGACGTGCACGCGCAGGCCGGCATGGGCTGCGTCGACTGCCACACCGGCGCCGACGTGCACGGCAACGGCCACATCACCGCCGACACCCAGTGTGCCGTCGAGAGCGAGTGCACCGACTGCCACGGCACGGTGCGCGAGTACGCGAAGGTGGCGCCCGGCGTGCGGAAGAACTTCTTCCAGCGCGACGGCAAGTTCTTCCTCAAGCTGCGGCAGGCCGACAAGGAGCTCGAGGTGCCCCAGACGAAGGACACCGTCACCCCCGGCTCACCCCGGTACACCGCCGCCGCCGCCGAGGCCATGGGCGTCGGGCCCAACGGGCGCAGCCACACCGACGCGCTCGAGTGTTACACCTGCCACGCGGGGTGGATGCCGAGCTGCTACGGCTGCCACGTCGAGCTCGACCTCACCCGCCAGGCGCCGTACCACACCAGCGGCGAGCTCACCGACGGCTACCCCGCCGGCGGCCGAAGGTGGATTCAGCACAACGACCTGGTGCTGATGCGCGGCGTCGATGGGTTGATCGCCCCCAGCATGCCCGCGGAGCGGCTCTTCATGACGGTCTTCGACCGCGACGAGGCGGCCTCGGCCGACGCGGGCGTGCTGAAGAAGCTGAAGCGCCTCGACGCCGAGCCGCGCACCTTCCGCTTCCCCAACGGGCGCGCCATCGCCGGCTTCGGCCAGCGCGCGTTCAACCCGCACACCACGGCGAAGAAGAGCCAGTTCATGGCGTGCGACCGCTGCCACCCGGTGGGCAGCTCCACCGCGCCGGCGAACCAGGTGCTGCTCGACGTCACCTGGGGCTTCGGCTCCCAAAGGTTCCCCCAGCGGGGCTGCGACGTCAGCAACGCCGACCGCTCGTGCGACCCGACGACGGACTGGACGACGTACCAGCTCGACGCCATTCAGACGCGCGCCGGAGAGCCGCTGGTGGCCGTCGGCCACGACGACCCGGTGGTGTCGCGCCCGCTGACGCTGCAAGAGATTGAGCGCATGCGCGCCGTCGTCATTCCCCAAAGCCGCGCCCGCACCGTCATCACCCCCGACGCCGGCAGCGACCCGAGCTGGCCCGCGTACACCGTGCCGTGAGGCGTCAGCCGGCCGCGCGCTCGGGCTGCACCACGCGCTTGCGGTACTTCGCGGGGCTCTGGCCGTGGTGGCGCTTGAAGACGCGCACGAAGGCGTCCTCCGACTCGTAGCCGACCAGGCTGCCTGCCTGCGCCACGCTCAGGTGCGGCTGCCGTAACAGCCGGGAGGCCAGCTGCATGCGCTGGCGGGCCAGGTAGCGCGCGGGCGGCTCATCCATCAACTCGGTGAAGCGCTCGAAGAACTTCGTGCGAGACAGCCCCACCTTCGCGGCGAGCGAGTCGACCGTCCAGTCGTCGCCGGGGCGCTCGTGCATCAAGGCCAGCGCCCGGCCGATCTGCTCGTCCTGCATCGCGGCGAGCCAGCCGGCCAGAGGCCTGGAGCCGTCGATGACGTGGCGCAGCGCCGCGATGAAGAGCACGTCGGCGAGCCGCTCGACGATGACGTTGGTGCCGCGGCCGGGGTTGGTGAGCTCCCGCTCCAGCACCAGCAGCGTCTGCGCGACGAAGGGGTCTCCCGCCGGCACCACCATCACCGCGGGGAGCAGCCCCAGCAGCGCGGCGCCGGGGCCCGCTTCGACCGAGAAGGTGCCGCAGATGGTCCGAAAGGGCGCGCCGCCCCCGCCGTGCTCGAGCAGCGACAGCGGACCGCCCCGGTGCCCGGCCGCCACCTCGAAGAAGGGCCTGGCAGAGACGTCGGCCGCGCTCCGCATCGAGTGCGGGTCGGCGCGCGGGAGGATGATGAGGTCTCCGGCCCAGACGCGTACCGGCGCCGCGTCGACGTCGAGCTGCACCTCACACGAGCCCTCGAGCACCGCGTGAAACACCGCCAGCGGCTCATCACCGATGAGGCGCCCACGGGAGAAGCTCGGGCAGCCCCGGTCGTTGAGCTGAAAGCTGAGCCCCCACGGCGCAGTCATGCGCGTTCGAGCCAGCACCGTTCCTGAAAGTCGAATCGGCCCCAATACCGCGGTGAGCGTGTCCACGCAGAGGGTGTTACCACCGCCCATCCCTCAGCAGCCCGGACGAACAGTCGGATCTGCCGGACGAAGAGGCGCTCCCTCGGTCACACCCGGCGCCGGCGGCGAGGCGACAATGGCTCCAGTCCCCCACCGACCTGGAGCTCCATGAGCCGCATCAAACGCAACGAAGTGACGACCCTGAAGGCCCCCCCGAAGACCGGCTCCGCCGCGCGCAGCGCTTCGCCAGCGAAGGCCGAGACCCCGAAGGCCACCGGCTGGGGGCCGAAGCTCAGCCTGGGCACCAGGGTGCTCGACGGACTCAAGAACACCTTCACCACCAACACGGTGAAGCAGAACGCCTCGTCGAAGCTGCGGGCGCAGGAAGACGGCGTGCAGTCGCACAACACCGTCAACGGCGATGGCTCGGTGTCGACGCGCACCGTCGCCTCGAAGATCAACGCGACGCCGGAGCAGGCGCTCGCCAAGCTCAAGAGGCCGTGGTCGTCGTGGTGGAAGGGCAGCACCATCGAAGGCCGCTCGAAGGACGGCTCGAACTTCACCATTCGCCCGCTGGGGCCCCGCTACCTCGGCCTGCCCGGCCCGGCGGTGAACATCACCCTGGGCAAGCCCGAGACGACCGTCGGCAAGGACGGCCTGAAGACCATCAAGGTGCCCTTCGACTTCAAGGGTGACTTCACCAGCAACTCGAAGAAGCAGAGCTTCATCGAGATCAAAGAGCTCAACGGCGGCGGCTCGTCGGTGGCCTTCGACTGGAAGGACGCGGCGGTCACCGGCGCCCTGGCGAAGCTCCCGGGGCTGGCGGTGGGGCTGCACACCCGCGCGCTCGAGGGTGACTCTCTGGCGCGTGATGGCTCGGGGCTCGAGGGGCTGGTGCGCGCCTTCGAGTAAGGGCGGGCTCAATTGCTTCACGTCAAGGCTGGCGCTAGGTGGGCGCGGTGTCGCTCCGTGCTCCCGCGCTCGCCTTGACCGTCGGCCTCCTGCTGGCGGCGTGCGGCCCTGCCTCGCTGCCGCCGCCAGACCTGGACGCGGGCGTGGTGCTCACCGAAGACGGCGGCACCGTTCCTCTGCTCGAGCTGGGCACCGGCACCCAGACGTTCGCGCCCCTGGTGGCGGGCCAGACGGTGCCGGTCATCGCCGGGCCGCAGGGTGGGTTTCACATCTGGGCGGCGGTGCGCACGCGCGCGCCGCTGGACCCGACGCTCCTGCGGCTCGCGGTGAAGGTGAAGTTCGCGGGCGCGGAGCTGACCTCGACCGACTACCGCGTCACCCTGGTGAAGAACGGCCCGTACGCCGAGTGGTACGGCATGACCGCCCTGGTGCCCGACCCAGACGTCGTGCGCGGCAAGCCCACCACCGTCGAGGTCGTCGCGACCGACAGCGCCGGCCGCACCGCCACCGACTCCCGCAGCCTCATTCCCTCCGGCCCTTGAGCCGTGGCCCGTCCTCCCCGCACGCCCCCCACAAGAGAGCGCTCCGATGAAGCCAGCCTTCCTCCCCCTCCTCCTCCTCGCCTCGTGCCTCGCGCTCGAGGGCTGCAGCACCCGCCCACCGTGCGACGCCTCGTCGTGTGAGGGCTGCTGCGACGCCACGGGCCTGTGCCGGGTGGGCACCGCCGCCGACGCCTGCGGCGCGAAGGGCGCGACGTGCGCGGTGTGTGCGAGCGGCTGCATGAGCGGCGCGTGCCTCACCGTCGACGCCGGCGCGCCCGACGCGGGCGCCACCTGCCAGCCCTCGACCGAGGCGCCCACGGGCCGCAGCGACTTCGGCGGCGCGTACGACGCGGTGAACGACGAGCTGGTGGTGTTCGGAGGAGACCCCGGCGTGGCGGTGAACTGCCAGTCGAAGCCCGAGTTCTCGGAGGAGACGTGGTTCTTCTCGCCCGGCTGCGGCACCTGGCGGCGCTCTCCGGTGCAGGGCCCCTCGCCGCGCGCCCGCCACGCCTCGGCCTTCGACACCCAGCGCCGGCGCCTCATCGTCTTCGGCGGCCGCTACCGCCTGGGCACCAGCGGCGACTACCTCACCTACAACGACGTGCACGCGCTCTCGCTGGGCCTCGACGCCACGCCCAACCACGCGTGGGAGGAGCTGACGACGCGCGGCACCAGGCCGCCGCCGCTGTCGAGCGCGGCCGCGGTGTACGACGCGACGGGTGACCGCTTCATCGTCTTCGGCGGCAACACCAGCAACAACGGCGGCGTCTTCGCGCCCAACGGCCGCGTGTTCGCGCTGGCCCTCTCGGACAACACCTGGAGCGAGCTGGTGCCCACCGCCGGCGTGGCGCCGGCGCGGCTGTTCCACGCGATGGCGCTCGACGCGCAGCGCAACCGGCTGGTGGCCTTCGCCGGCGGCGACGCCAACGCCTTCCTCGGGCCCTTCTTCCGCGACGTCGTCACCTTCGACCTCACCACGCGCGTGTGGGCGCCGCTGACGCTCTCGGGCTCGGCGCCGCTGGGCCGCATTCGCCCAATGATGGTGGCGGACCCCGCGCGCGACCGCCTGCTCGTCTTCGGCGGCCACGACGACGGCCAGCTCGGTGAGACCAACGACCTCTGGGCCATCAACCTCGCCGCCAACCGGTGGGAGCGCCTGCGCGCCGGCGACACCCTGAAGACGCCGGGCAACGGCTTCTGCGACTTCCCCGCGGACTTCACCAACGCCGACCTGATGTCGCCCGAGCGCCGCGAAGGCAGCGTCTTCACGCCCGCCGGCCCGCACGGGGTGTTGATGTTCGGCGGCCGCTCGGACTGCGGCACGGTGAGCGACGTGTGGAAGCTCGACCCGGTGATGGGCCAGTGGACGTCGCTGCGGCCCTCGTTCGCGGGGCTGTCGTGCGAGCGCAGCGGCCGGACCAATTGCACCAAGCTGTGCTTCTGAGCTGACGGCCGCCCCTCCTCAGCGGCCGGTTCTCGCGCGCCCGCGCTGCGAACCCCGGCGCGCGAGCATGAGGCCAGCGTCGCGCCTGCACCGCGCCGGGGTGGGCGGCGCCTCAGGGGGCGACGGTGGACGGCGGCGGGCTCGTTCCTTTGTAGGCCAGCACGCCGTTCACCAGCGGCAGCGCCGACACCTGCCCGCCCGCGACCCAGACGCCTCCGGCCGGGTCCACCCACGCGGCGTGCAGGTCGTCGAACACCGCCGGCCCAGGCTCCTCCTGGACCCAGCCCGTGGCGGTGCGCGAGAGCACCGCGCCGTTGGTGCCCGCGGCCCAGCCGCCCGCGTCCGTCATGCGCACGCCCGTCATCTGCTTGCCGTCAGGTGGAGAGACGTCGCTCCACGCGGCGCCGTCGTGCTCGAGCACCACGCCGGTGCCGAAGCCGCCCACCGCGACCAACCGCGTCGAGGTGCCGTGAATCGTGAAGAGCGTGCGGTTGGTCGGCGTGGTGACGGTCTCGAAGGCCGCGCCGGTCCAGTGCAGGCAGAGGCCTTTGGAGCCGACGAACCAGACGTCGTCGGCCGAGCGGCCCCACACCTTGAAGAGCGAGTGGGTCGTCGCGAGGGCGCCGGGCAGGGGCACGTCGCGCCACTGCGTGCCGTCGAAGCGCCACGCGAAGGCCTTCGAGTTGCCGTCGCCGCCCACCGCCCAGAGGTCGGTCGCCGACGGGCCCCAGACGCCGAAGACGGTGGCGGTGGTGGGCGAAGGCGGCGGGAGCACCTCGAACGCGCTGCCCTCGCGGCGCAGCAGCAGGCCCTGGCTGCCGCCGAAGAAGACGGGCCCCTTCTCGAAGCCGAACACCCACCAGAGGTCGCCGCGCGCGCCCGTGGCCAGGCGCGTCCACGTCGCGCCTTCGAGGTGCAGCACCTCGGGGCCGGCGCCGCTGTCGCCGCCGACGGCCCAGACGTCGGTCGGGCTCTCGCCCCACAGTGAGATGAGCGCGCCAGGGCGCTTCTCGAGCACCACGCTCCACTTCGCGGTGGGCGGCGAGCAGGCCGCGAGGAGGACGAGGGCGGACAACGTCGAGAGGAGCTTCATGCGCGGCGGAGAAGACCCGAGCAGGCCCGACGTGTCGAGCAACTCCCCGCATCGTCTGCCGCCGCTGCGCGCCGAGGTGCGCACCCCACCCATTCGGAACTCCACCCGGTGGCGCGGTGGTTCTCGCCGTCGCTACGCTGCCCATGGTGCGAATGACGCGACGCTCGATGCTCTCCGTGATGTCTGCTGCAGTCCTCGCTCCCGCCGCGGCGCGCGCCGAACGCCGCCAGGGGCGCCGCGAGTCCTTCGAGGTGACGCGCGTCGAGGTCTTCCTCGAGAGCCTCGACCCGGCGCACGACGGCGTCACCCTCGGGCAGCTGTCCGACCTGCACATCGGCTCTGGCGTGCCCGACGGGCGCATCATCGCCGCCGTCAACGCGCTCAACGACGAGAAGCCCGACCTCGCGGTGCTGACGGGCGACTTCGTCACCAGCCGCTTCGACCCCTACGAGCGCGTGCCGCAGTTGCTCGAGCGCATCGCGCCGCAGGCCTGGGCGGTGCTGGGCAACCACGACCACTGGAGCGACGCCAAAGCCGTCTCGCTGGGCCTGGGCCGCGCCGACATCGGCGTGCTGCAGAACCAACACACGAAGGTGATGGTGCGCGGCGTCGAGCTCTCGCTCATCGGCATCGACGACAGCACCACGAAGAACGACGACGTCGCGGCCGCCTTCGCCGGCACCCGCAAGAACACCTCGCGCGTGGTGCTGACCCACACGCCGGCCTGCGCCTCGAAGCTCCCCGCGTGGGAAGACGTGCTCTGCCTCTCGGGCCACACCCACGGCGGCCAGTGGGACGTGCCGCGCCTCACCGAGGGCGTCTTCCGGCGCGCGGGGCAGCCCTGGTACCGCGGGCACTACGGCGTGCGCGGCAACCAGCTGTACGTCAACCGCGGCCTGGGCTTCGGGCGCGGCACCCGGCTACCCCGGCTCAACTCCGAGCCCGAGGTCACCCTCATCACCCTGCGCCGCGCCGAGCCGCGCTGACTACTTCTTCGCCGGCGTCGACGGCGCGTCGTCGACCTCGGTGAGCAGCCCCTTCTCCTTGAGGAAGGCGCGGAAGAGGTCCTTGTCGATGGCCTTGTCGAGCGCGTCGTGCGCCTCGATGAGGTCGTCTTCGACGTAGCTCTTGAGCGTCTCGTCCATCGAGATCATCCCGTCCTTCTTGCCCTGGGCGATGGCGCCGCCGATCTGGTGCGTCTTGCCTTCGCGAATCATCGAGCCGACCGCGAAGTTCGAGAACATCACCTCGACGGCCGCGATGCGCCCGCCCACCTTCTTGCGGAGCAGCTGCTGCGCCAGCACGCCGCGCAGCACGTTCGAGAGCGTGTTGCGCACGCCCGGCTGCCGCTCGCTGGGGAAGGCGCTGATGAGCCGGTCGATGGTCTTCGCGGCCGAGTTGGTGTGCAGGGTGCCGAACACCAGGGTGCCCGTCTCGGCCGCCGACAACGCGGCGTCGATGGTCTCGAGGTCTCGCATCTCACCCACCAGCACCACGTCGGGGTTCTCGCGCATGGCGGCCTTGAGCGCCGGCGCGAAGCCCTCGGCGTGGGTGCCCACCTCGCGCTGCGACACGATGGACTGCTTGTTCTCGTGCACGAACTCCACCGGGTCTTCGATGGTGATGAAGTGCAGCGGCCGTTTGGTGTTCATCTCGTTGATGATGGCCGCCAGCGTCGTCGACTTGCCCGAGCCGGTGGGCCCCGTCACCAGCACCAGGCCCGAGCGCAGGTCGACGAAGCGGTGCACCTGCTCCGGCAGGTTGAGGCGGTCGATGCTCACCAGGTTCGCCGACAGGTTGCGGAACACCGCCGCCATGCCGCGCTGCTGACGGTAGAGGTTGACGCGGTAGCGCGAGACGCCGGGCAGGTCGTACGCGAAGTCGACGTCGCCGGTGCGCTCGTACTGGTTCCACAGCGCGGGCGGGGTGATGGGCTCGATGAGGGTGCGGAAGTCGCCGTCCGAGAGGTTGCGGTAGCGCACCTCGCTGATGACGCCGTCGACGCGGAACAGCGGCGGCCTGCCGACCGAGAGGTGGAGGTCGCTGGCCCCCCAGTCCTTCATCAGCTTCAAGAAGCGGCCGATGCGGTCGTTGACGCGCACCACGCGCTCGCCGGGCGTGTTGCGCGAGAGCGTCGGGTTGGGCTCGTTGCTCATGAGGGCCTCCTCGCGGGCGCGGCGGCGGGCTGGGGCGCGCGCGCAGGCGGCGCGGCGGGCGCGGCGGCCGGCGGCAGGTTGGCCAGCCTGGCGAAGTTCTCCTTGTTCTGCGCGTACTGGAGCGCCACCTCGTAGGTGATGTCGCCCGCGCGCAGCCGCTCCTCGAGCGAGCCGTCGATGGTCTGCATGCCGGCGCCCCGGCCGATGAGCATCGCGCTCGCCAGCTGCAGCGTGCGCCCGTCACGAATCAACGCGCGCACCGACGAGGTGCTGGTGAGCACCTCGAAGATGCCCACCCGCGAGGCGCCGCTGGCGTGCGGCACCAGCACCTGAGACACGACCAGCTTCAGGCTCTCGGACAGGCTGGTGCGCACCTGCTGGTGCTCCTCGGCGGGGAACGACTCGACCAGCTTGTCGATGGTGGCCGCCGCGCCGGTCGTCTGCATGGTGGCCACCACCAGGTGGCCGGTCTCTGACGCCAGCAGCGCGAGGCGAATCGTCTCGGGGTCGCGCATGTCGCCCACCACGATGATGTCGGGGTCTTCGCGCAGGGCCCCGCGCATCGCAGAGGCGTAGCTGGCCGAGTCCTTGCCAATCTCGCGCTGGTTGACGAGGGCCTTCTTCGAGAGGTGCACGAACTCCACCGGGTCCTCGAAGGTCAGCACGTGCGCGTGGCGCGACTCGTTGATGAGGTCGATGAGGGCGGTGAGCGTCGTCGTCTTGCCGCAGCCCGCGGGGCCGGTGACGAGCACGATGCCCTGGTGCAGGGTGCCGATGTCGGCCAGGCGTTTGGGCAGGCCCAGCTGCTGGAGCGTCGGCGCCATGTTGGGGATGCAGCGGAACGCCGCCGCGTAGCCGCGCTTCATCTTGAAGACGTTCGCGCGGTACCGGCCGACGCCGGCGATGGGGTAGCAGAAGTCCACCGAGCCGGTCTTCTCGAGCTGCGGCGCGCGCACCGGGTCGAGCAGGTCGAGCAGCATCACCCGCACCTGCTCGCCGTCGAGCTTCGCCGACTCGAGCCGCACCAGCGCGCCGTTGAGGCGGAGCAGCGGCGGCTCTCCGGGCGTGAGGTGCAGGTCGCTGGCGCCTCGCTCTCGCGCGTAGGCCAGCAGCCGCTCGATGGGCTTGGTGAGGTCCTTCGACGACACCACCGCGCCCGAGCCCGGGCCCACGCCCTTGAGCGAGCGGAGCACCTCGACCGCCTTGAGCCGCACCTCGACCGACGGGTCGTGCCGGGCCAGCTCGACGAGCGCCGGCTCGACGCGTGGGTCCTTCACCCGCTCGAGCGCGGTGACGACGGCGTTGCGCACCTCGGGCATCGGGTCCTTGAGGAGCGCGCCCAGAGCGGTGGCGGCCTCGGTGCCGCCGATGGTGGCCACCGCGTCGATGGCGGCCCAGCGCGCGTCGGGGTCGGTCAGCATCTTCGCCAGGGCGCTGATGGTGCGGGGCTCCTTGAGGCGGCCCATCGTCTCGCACGCCACGATGCGCACCCACCAGTCGGGGTCGTTCAACATCTGCAGCAGGGGCCCGATGGTGGCCGGGTCTTCGAAGGCCTCGAGCAGGTAGACGGCCTGCACGCGCAGGTCGGCGTCGGAGTTGCTCAGCAGCTGCACCGCGTGCGGCACCAGCGTCTTGCCGACGGACTGCAGCGACTCCATCACGGTGCGGTGCTGCTGCCCGGTGAGCGTCTTGCAGAACGCCAGCACGCCGTGGAGCAGGTCGCCGGGGTTGCCCTGCGAGAACATGCTCGTCACCAGGGCGGCGCGTTGGTCTGGCGAGCCGGCCAGCAGCAGCTTGCCCAGCACCCGCGGGCGCACCTCGGGCGGCGCCTTGGCGATGAAGCGCTGGAGCCACGCGCCCGCGGCGTCGCGCAGCTCCTTGCTGTCGTCGGCGCCCAGGCGCTCCAGCATCGCGGCGAAGACGTCGTCGCCTTCGAGGGTCGAGAGGTGGGTGAGGGCCTCTTTGCGGACCGCCACCTCGCGGTTCTCGACGGCCTCGAGCAGCAGCGCGCGCAGCGGCGCCACCCCCTTCGCCTTGACGAGCCGGCGGATGGCGACGACGCGCTGCGGGCCGGGGGCCTCTTTGACGGCGCGGTCGAGCAGGGCGTCGCTGACGGTGGACTGGAGGTCGAGCGCCAGCTCCCACACCTTGCGCAGCTGATCAGGCCGGGCCCGGCCGAGCGCGTGGTTGATGGTGGCGCCCACCAGGTCGTCGCGGCACTTCTGAAACACCTTCGCGATGGTGGTGGTGGCGTTGCGCTCGAGGCCCTCGTCCACGAGCGCGGCCATGGCCGGCGGGGTGGCGCGGGCGACGAAGAGCTGGGCCCCGCGCTGCGCGATGGCCGAGTCGTCGCAGAAGACGAGCGGAATCACCTCTTCGGCCGCCGGCTGCCCCAGGCCCTGGAGCAGCTGCGCCTTCTCCTGCTCGTTCTTCACCTTCCCCGAGGCCAGCCGCTCGATGGGGGTCTCTTTGCTGCCGAAGATGCCGAAGGCCATAACGGTCAGTCTGTATTTTTCTCTCAAGAATGGAAAGATTGGATATCCAACAAACAGGCCGGTGGCCGGTGGTCGATGGTGAGCGCGAAGCCGACCGGCCGGCTCAGGGCAGCGCGAACTCGACGCGCCCGTTCACGTGCAGCTCCGGACGCGCGAAGCCGCCGTCAGGCAGGGCGTTGAGGTGACAGGCGCCGCAGTCGGTCCGAGCCGGGTGCGGCAGCGGCGGCGGCGCGCCGTGGCACGAGTCGCACTGGCGCTGCGAGCCATCCACCGTCGTCCACCGCGGCGTCACCTGTTGTCCTCCGCCGGGCCCGCCCACGAGGTGCGCGACGTCATGGCACGCGTTGGCGCAGGCGCCGTTCGTGTACGTCGCGTTGGCGAGGTTGGAGCGCGCCACGCCGACGAAGCGCACCTGGGTGACGCCGTCGAGGTGGGTGCCCGCGTCGACGGTGGCCGGCACCTCGTGGCACTCGTCGCACGAGACGACGCGCGCGAGGCCACGCCCGACGAGGTGGGCCTGGTGCGCCCCGACGCCGACGCGGGTGGGGTCTGCGCTGCCCGAGAGGTCGCGAGGGGGCGCGTCGTTGACGGCGCTGCCGTGGCAGCCGTTGCACGCGGTCGGCTGCATCACGTCCACGCGGCCGTTGACGTGGGAGCCGCGGGCCACCTGGCCGTTCGCGCTCGCGGGGTGGCACAGCGCGCACGCCGCCACCTGGGGATGAGGCAGGGCAGGGGGCGCGAGGTGGCAGCTGTTGCAGCCCAGCCCCGCGTCAGCCGTCGTCCACGCCGGAGAGCGCGCGCCATGACAGGCCGTGGCGCAGGCGCCAGTGGCGCGCTCGTAGCCGACGGCCGCCAGCACCTCGGCCGCGCCGCCGTTCGGGTGCGAGGCGGTGGCCACCCGCGACGGCACCAGGTGGCAGGCCTCGCACGCGACGGGCCGGCTGAAGGCGCCGCCCGAGAGGTGCGCCTGGTGCGCGCCCACGCCGACCTGCGTGACGCTGGTGCCGCCATCGAGCGAGCGCGGCGGCGCGCCCGCGTCGGTGGCGCCGTGACAGGCGCTGCACGAGGCCTCGTTGCGCTGCACCGTGCCGTCGACGTGGAGGGCAGGCGCCACGAAGCCCTGCGCGTTCACCACCTCGGCGTGACACACCTCGCACGCCTCGTACTGAGGGTGAGGGGAGGGCGGCGGCAAGGCATGACAGGCGCCGCACGCCTCGGCCGAGGGGCGCGGCCGCGTCCACTTGCCCGACACCGGCCCGTGGCAGCCCGAGTTGGTGCACTGGCGCGTGCCGAGGTCCCACGCGGGCGAGAGGCCTCCGTCGCGCGTCGCCAGCGGCCCGAAGACGAGCTGGGTGACGCCGTCGTTGTGGCCGGTGGACTCCGACGTCTCGGGCACGCGGTGGCACTCCACGCACGCCACCACGCCGTGGGTCGCGCTGGCCACGAGGTGCTCGGCGTGCGCGCCCACGCCGGGGTAGGAGACGGCGGTGTTGCCGAAGGTGTCGGTGGGCGGCGCGGCGCGGGTGACGGCGTCACCTTCGCGGGCGCTGTCGCCGTGACAGCGCACACACTCGTTCTGCGGCAGCGCCTCGCGGTCTCGCGGCACGAAGCAGCCGGCGCCAAGGAGCATCAGCAGCACCCACGCACCCGCGCCCAGCGGCCTCGCCCTGGCGTCGGCGAGCGTCGACCCGCCGGACCGAACCACGGCGAAGCCCCGGGCCACGCGGGCCGTCTCGGGTGCTCCACGCCGCCGGTCCCTCGCGGCCTCCGAGACGGGTGCGTGGAGCAGCACCGGTCGCGCCAGCGCAGTCGCGGCGGCCGAACCTGCGGCCACCGCCGACCTCAACCCCCGGGCGCTCGTCTCCCGCCGCTCGTGGGCGGCGACCAGCGGCGCCGCGCTGTGCGCGCCACGCTCGCGCCGACCACCGCTTCGTCGCGAGAGCCCGCTGCGTGCGCTGCTCATCGCGCGCCTCCGTGACAGGCCGAGCACTCGGGGTTGCTGACGGGCGCGGTGCTGCGCCACCCGGCCGGATGCGGCGTGCCGCCGGTACCGCCCACCTGGTGGCAGCGCACGCAGTTGCTCACCGGGCCCTGGTCGTGACACGCCGCGCACGAGCCGATGTTGCGGCGCGCCGCCAGGCCGTGGCCGTTGCGCGCCGCGCCCAGCCCGCTCGCCCACAGCGCCGGGTGGGGCCCCGCCGCGCCCGCGCGCACCGCCGACACGCCGCGCGCGACGTGACACGCATCACACTCGGTCTTCGCGTGGCAGGTGACGCACGAGCCCGGCTCCGACTCCGACTCCAGCGCGTGCCGGGTGACGAAGTCGAAGCGGTGCACCAGCTCGCGCTCGATGGCCTCGGGGTTTCGCGCCGCCGGCGTGCCCGGCCGGGTGGCGTCGTGGCAGCTGTCGCAGCTGGTCTGCGCGTGGCAGCGCTCACAGGCCTGCGGCTGCGCGCGCGCCTCGAGGCCGTGCCGCTTCGTCCACGCCGCGTCGTGCCGGAGGAAGGACTGGGGCATCAGCTGCCGCAGGTCGTTCTCGCGGTGGCAGTTGGTGCAGGTGCCCTCGTCGAACTGCGCGCGGTGCTCGTGGCACGACAGGCAGGTGGCCATCGGCGGGAAGAGCGGCTCGCCGCCCTCCACCGTCACCGCGCCCTGGTGACAGCCCACGCACTGGCCCTTCACCGACGGCAGCGAGAGGTGCGGGTCGTGCGCGAAGACGATGGCCTTGCCGGCCGGCTTCGTCGCGAGGGCCGGGCGCACCGAGCGGCTCCACGTCGCCTTCGCGTCGTCGTGACAGCTGGTGCAGCGCTCGCTCTGCGGCGGGTGCCAGCTGCCCGCGCTCGCGTCGTCGCCCTGGTGACAGCTCGCGCACGACAGGCACGCCTTCTGGCCCGCGCCGCCGCACTCCAGCTCGGCGAGGTGCTGGCGGTGCGGGAACCGCGTCAGCAGCCCGCGGGTGCACGCCGAGACCAGGAGCAGCCCACCGACCAGCACCGCCGCGCGCCGCGTCATGGGCGACCTCCCGCCGAGCCCGGCTCCCACTCGACGACGAAGCGCCCCAGGCCCTGCAGCTCGAACGCCGCGAAGGGCGTCTGCATCACCGTCGTGGACAGCAGCACCCGCATGCCCGGGCGGAGCGCCCACTCGGCGCTGGCGATGCCGGTGAGGGACGACGAGAACCCGCGCACCGGCGCGTCGTACAGGTACACGGCGCCGTCGAGGGCGGCCGTCAGCTGCTCGAGCGCCCGCCAGCGCGCCGAGGCCCGCACCTGGGTGTAGCCGTTGGAGGCCACCAGCACGCGCGCCACCTCGCCCTGCACCAGCCAGCGCCCGTCGAGGTCCGGCTGCCACTTCGCGCGCGCCAGCCCCCGCCCACCGGGCCGGTCGCCTTCGTAGAGCTGCCCCGCGGCGCGGCCGGTCAACGACAGCCGCCAGGGCAGCTGCGTCGTCAGCTCGCCGCCCACCTCGTGCCACGAGCTCCCGCCGAAGGCCGCGAGGATGGAGGTCTGCGGCAACAGCAGCGCGGGGCTCTGGTAGGCGTAGTCCAAAGAGGCGGTGGCGTAGCGCCAGCCCGTCGCGTCGGCCCACACCCGCGCCTCCGAGAAGCCCAGCGACTTGACGTCGAACGACGCGCGCGCGCCGAGGTGGAGCCAGTCCACCGGCTGCGAGCCGACGTCGGCGCTCACCACCCGGTACGCGACGCCCACCGCGTCGTGCTGCTCGTGAAAGGCCAGCGCGCCGCGCAGCGTCTGCCCCAGGCGCGCGCCCACCCGGCCGCCGACGAGGAGCTGGCCCGCGCGGTTCTGCGCCTCGCGCAGCCGCGGGTCCTCCAGGGCGTCGCCGAGGCTGCCGAGCACCCACGCGCCGCGCGGCAGGTTCCACCGCGGCAGCGCGACGAAGCCCGCGTACGCGTCGACGTCGAACGCGCCAAAGGTGGCGCCGCCCGAGGCGCCGTCGAAGCGCACGTAGCGGGCCGAGCCGGGCCACGTCACCTGGCGGCCGAGCTTCACCCGCCACGGCCCGGTGCGCAGCTGCGCCCACGCCGACGTCACGTCGCCATCACCCAGCAGGCCGTCGCGCGGGCCCAGCCGGCCCCACGCCGCCACCTCGCCGCTCACCGCGTCGGGCGCGCCCGGCAGGTCGACCGCGCCGAAGCGCAGGAAGCCCGTGGTGGTGAAGGGCAACGCCAGGTCGATGGGCGCCACCACCCCCGGAACGCCCGGGAGCAGCGCCTGCTGGAAGGCCTGCGCCGTCACCACCGCGCGCGCGTCGACCCACGTCGGCGTCTCAGCCCCCGCCCCGGCGGCCATCAGGCACGCTACTGCTGCTGTCTTCCACCGTCTGCCGGGCTGGCGCGTCACGAGAGCTCCCTCAAGCCTCAACTCGGCCCTGCAAACAAGAACCCTGAGCAGCGCTGCCTTCGAAGGCCGCCCGGGAGGCCCGAGCATTCTGCGCGAAGAATCTCCCGGCTGCATTTCCTGCGCTATGTCAGGCGACTGTCATGAGGGGCGGGCCGTTGGTACAGGTGACGCACCCGTCGCAGCTCCCCGCGGGAGTGGAGGCTTCACAATGATCAGCTCGGCCCAATCTCGGACCCTCGCGGCGGCGCTCGCGGTGACGCTCGTGGCAGCGGCGCTCGGCTGTACCGGCGCCCCCGGTCCTCAAGGGCCGCAGGGCCCGGCGGGAGAGACGGGCGCGAGCGGGCCCCCGGGCACCGGCACGCAGGGCCCGGCCGGCCCGCCCGGGCAGAACGGCATGAACGGCGTCGACGGCACCAACGGCCAGCCCGGCATGACGGGGCCACAGGGCCCCGCGGGAGACGCGGGCCTCAACGGGCGCGACCTGCGCTTCAGCGGGCCCGGCCTGGTGGTGACGGTGCTCGACGCGGGCATCGACGACGGCGGCGTCTCGGTCGACCTGCGGTTGGCGGACTCGGCGGGCCGCGCGCTCGACCGCGACGGCCTGCTCACCGAGGGCGCGGTGAGCGTGTCCCTGGTCGCCGGCTACCTCGAAGAGCGGGCCGCCGACGGGCTGCCCCTCCAATACGTCAGCTACACCCGGCGCGACGTCGCCTTCGACGGCGGCACCTTCGCGCAGAACGCGACCGACACCGGCGGCGCCTGGAGCGAGCTCGAGCCGCTGGGCTCCGGCCGCTACCGCTACCGCTTCGCCACCCGCGCGGCCGTCGGCGCCAACGCTGGCAAGACGCACTCCATCGGCCTCTACGCCACGCGCACGGTGCAGTCGGTGCGCTACGTCGACAACGAGGTGTTCCACTTCCGCCCCGACGGCCAGCCGGTGGTGAAGAGGCGCGAGCTGGTGACGAACCAGACGTGCAACACCTGCCACACCCGCCTCGAGGCGCACGGCGGCGCGCGGCGCGACGTCGAGCTCTGCGTCATGTGCCACACCGACACCGCCGACCTCGACCCGGACACCGGCAACAGCTACGACTTCAAGAAGATGGTGCACGCGATTCACCGCGGCTCGTCGCTGCCCAGCGTCGACGCCGGCACCCCGTACCGCTTCGTCGGCTTCATGAACCGCGAGTTCGACTACTCGCACGTGAAGTACCCCGGCGACCTCGACACCTGCGAGGCCTGTCACCAGGGGCCGCAGGCCGACCGGTGGAAGACCAACCCCTCGGCCGCCAACTGCTCCGGCTGTCACGACCGCACCTGGTTCGCCGACGCCTTCCCGCCGCCCGGCTACACCCTGCACTTCGCCGGGCCGCGCCCCGACACCCAGTGCCTCATCTGCCACCAGGACGGCTCCATCGCCCCCACCTCGGTCAAGCACGTCAGCCCGCTGCGCGACGCCACCCGCCTCGACGTGAAGGCCGCCATCTGGTCGGTGCCCGCCGCGCCGCCGGGCGCGCGCCCCACCGTCACCTTCGGCGTCGACGTCAACGGCCAGCCGCGCGAGGCCCTCACCGCGCGCCTGAGCCGGCTGCGCTTCGTCTTCGCCGGGCCCAACACCGACATCGCCCGCTTCACCTCGGAAACCGCCGAGAACGCCCCCGACTGCGCGCTCGTCACCGACGGCGGCGCGTGCCTGCAGCGCCTCGACGCCGGCGTCTTCACCTACCGCGCGAACCTCACGATGGCGCCCACCGACGTCGGCAGCTTCACCGTCGGCCTCGAGGTCTGCGCCACCACCGACGCGGGCGTGCGCTGGTGCGCCGTCAACCCCACCGCGCCCTTCGCCGTCACCGACGCCACCGCCACCCGCCGCCGGCAGGACGTCACCCTCGGCCAGTGCAACGCCTGCCACCAGAACCTCGCCGCGCACGGCGGCACCCGCACCCACACCGACCACTGCGTGCTCTGCCACGGCGGCAACCTGGTCGAGAACGTCGCCACCCCGGTGGACGGCGGGGCCGTCACCGCGCCCTCGGCGAACTTCAAGGACCTCGTGCACCGCCTGCACGCGGCGGCCGAGTACCCCTCGCCGCTCAACCACTGCCAGAAGTGCCACACCGCCGGCGCCTCCGTCCTCCCCCTGCCGGCCGGCGTGCTGCCCTCACGCAGCGAGGTGCGCACCTGCGCCAGCGCGCCGGCCGATGGCGGGCTGACCTGCCCCACGGCCTCGCTCGCCGTCACGCCCGTCTTCGAGCCGCCCACGGCCGCCGCCTGCACCGGCTGCCACTTCAGCGTCGCCGCCTCGGCGCACGCGCTGCTCAACACCACCCCAGCGGGCGTCGAAGCCTGCGCCGTCTGTCACGCCGCGGGCCGCACCGCGGGCGTCGACTCGGTTCACGCGGTCTCGCCCTGACCCATGGGAAGCGCCCTGACCCCCTTCGGAGCTCTCGCCATCGGCTGCGCCGCCGTCGCCGCCGGCATTCTGCTGCAGTACCTCATCGCGCGCCCGCCGCTGACGGCCACCGTGCGCATGCGGCTGCTGCTGGGCCTGGCCGTCTTCCCCTTCGTGGCGGCGGTGGCCAGCACCGGCTCGGGCATGCACCGCACCACCGAGCGTGAGTTCTGCGGCTCCTGCCACGTGATGGAGACCCACCTGTCGGACCTCGAGGACCCGAAGAGCCTGGGCCTCGCGGCGCGCCACTCGCGCAGCCCCATCATGGGCCCGACCGCCTGCTACACCTGCCACGCCGACTACGGAATGCTCGGGTACCCGATGACCAAGCTCACCGGCATGTCGCACGTCTACTACTACTACCTGGGCGGCTACCGCTCCTGGTCGCTCGAGAAGTTCCACGCCGAGGTGCGCACCACCAGGCCGTACCCCAACCAGAACTGCCGCCAGTGTCACTCGGGCACCCTGGCCTCGTTCACCAACGTGAAGGAGCACGTCTCGCTCGCCGAAGAGCTCGAGCAGAACCGGGTGTCGTGCGCGTCGGCGGGCTGTCACGGCGTGGCGCACCCCTTCAGCAAGACGGCCGAGGAGCTCTCCCGATGACGCGCGCCTTCTTGCGGTTGCTGGCGCGGTGGCCCATCGAGCGCGCGCTCCGGGTGGCCGCGGTGCTGGGCCTCATCGCCCTGGGGTTGATGGTGGGCGGCGTGCTGGCGGGCACGCCCCTGCCGGTCGTCTTCTCGATGACGCTGGCGCAGGGCCTGGGCGTCTTCGCGTGTCTGTTGTTCGGCCTCTCCATCGCCGCTGACGTGGCAGCCCGCCGCCCGTGACGACGGCCTCCTCACGCGCCCGGCCCGCGGTGGCCGGCGCTCATCGGCGCATGGGGGTCGCGCTCCTGGTGGCGCTCGGGACCTCGGCGTGCGGGCTGGTGCCCCCGGGCCAGGACGGCGGCACGGTGATGGTGCCCCAGCAGTACCGGCTGGCGAAGAACGCCCCCGGCCATGAGCAGCACCTCACCCTCGTCGGCCCCGAGCAGGTGCGCTGCCGCGACTGTCACGCCGTCTCCGACGCCGGCTTCGTCACCCCGCCCGCGGCGCTGTGCGCGTCGTGCCACGAGCCGCAGCTCGAGCACCACCACCCGCTCGACGCAGGCGTCGCCCTCACCTGTCTCACCTGCCACCCCTTCATGGCGAAGACGGTGCCCCAGCGCTTCGAGAAGTGGATGTGTTTGGACTGTCACCAGAAGCCCCAGGGCCAGGCGCCCGCGGTGACGGTGCACACGTCGGAGTGCCAGCAGTGCCACCGGCCCCACCAGCAGCCCTTCACCGTCGCGGCCGACTGCACCCAGTGCCACGAGGTGAAGCTGCAGCACGGCGCCAGGGGCGACACCCTCGCCGAGAAGTGCATGAACTGCCACGAGCACCACACCGAGGCGGCGGCGGCCAGCGGCATGTGCGTCACCTGCCACCTCAAGCCCACCATGGTGGCGCGGGCGCGGGTGGCCAAAGAGGCGCTCTTCAAGCCCGGCCACCCCGGCTGCGGCAGCTGCCACCTCGCGCACCAGTTCGACAAAGACCGCGTCAAGCCGTGTGCGCGCTGCCACGAGCACCAGCCGGTGCTGGCGAAGGCGGAGCACGACGCCTGCACCGACTGTCACCGGCCCCACCAGCCGCGCGCGGCGGCCGTCGAGTGTCGCGCCTGCCACAAGGACGAGGTGGTGAAGCACCCGAAGTCGGCCGACGGCCAGGCGTGCCTGGGCTGCCACCCGGTGCACCCCGAAGGCGACGCGGGGCTCGCCGTCTCGTGCGTCAGCTGTCACGACGAGGCGCCGTTCACCGCCGCCGTCGTGCACGGCGCCAGGGTGCAGTGCAATGACTGCCATGAGCCGCACGACGCCAGGCCCACCTCGCAGCGCGAGTGCAAGAGCTGTCACGCCGAGCGCTTCGCCGAGGTGGCGCGCATCAAGGACGTCAAGGGCCACAAGGACTGCAAGGGCTGCCACGACACCCTGCCGCACGGGCTCGCCAGCCAGAAGCCGTGCCTGTCGTGTCACGAGCAGCAGAAGCCGCTGCAGGCCGGCCACGGCGCCTGCGACAGCTGCCACGAGAGCCACTCCGGCGCGGTGGTGAAGACGTGCGTGCAGTGCCACGAGGTGAAGAAGCTGCCGGCGCTCCACGCCGTCGAGGAGCACCAGCAGTGCCAGAAGTGCCACGCCCCGCACGCGCCCGACCCCGGCGCGGGCCCGGCGACCTGCCGCACCTGCCACCAGGCCCTCAAGAAGCAGACCCACCCCACGCCGCCCACCCAGTGCGCCGGCTGCCACCTCTTCGTCGACGCCAAGCCCGGAAGGGACGCCGGGCGCTGACGGTGCCTGAAGCGCCTCGTTCGACCGCCCGGCCGTGGTGCCGCTCGGGGCCGCCGCCTACGCTCGGACACGGGAGCCCGCGATGAATGAGCTCGAAGCGCAGAACCGGGTGCTGCGCGAGCGCCTCGCCCAGCTCGAGGCGGCGAGCACCCTGAGGGCCGACCCGCTGCTGCGGGCCATGCTCGAGCAGGCGATGCCGTTCCTGCTGGTGGTCAACCCCGAGGGGCGCGTGCTCGCCACCGGCAGGGCTTCGCCGGGCTTCGGGTCGATCGTCGGACGCAGCGCGCTCGACTTCATGCCGGAGGACCAGCGGCCCGCCTTCACCACGGCGCTGGCCGAGGTGGTGCGCACCGCGCGCGGCGTCTCTTTCGAGAACGTCGCCTTCGGCCAGGACGGCACGCCGGGCCACCACTACCTGGTGCAGGCCACGCCGGTGATGACCGACGGCCGGGTGGAGGCGGTGGTGCTGGTGCCGGTCGACATCAGCGAGCGGGTGCGCCTCGAGCGCTCGCTGGCCGAAGCCAACGACGCGCTGAAGATGGCCGTCGCGGCGTCGGGCGTCGGGCTGTGGCGGTGGGACCTGAGCTCGCCCCAGGCCGTCTGGGACGCGCGCGCCCTCGAGCTGGCCGGGCTGCGCGAGACGCCCGCCGACTTTGACGCCTTCCTTCAGGTGGTGGGCCCCGAAGACCGGGCGAGGTTGGCCGCGCTGTTTCGTGGGGTGCTCGAGACCGGCGTGTACCCCAGCTTCGAGCACCGCGTGGTGACGCCCGAGGGCGCCCCGGAGCGCTGGCTCCTCTCGGTCGGCTCGGTGGTGAAGGACGCCAGCGGCAAGCCCACCGCGCTGATGGGCGGGGTGGTGGACATCAGCGACAAGAAGCGCCTCGAGGCGCAGCTGGCCCGCAGCGAGCGCGTCGAGGCCATCGGCCGGCTCTCGGCCGGCATCGCGCACAACTTCAACAACCTGCTCACCGCGGTGGTGTCGAACGTCGAGCTGGGCCTGGCGCGCGCCGAGGGTGAAGCGCGTGAGGCATTGGCCGCGGCCCTCGAGGCGTCGTTGCAGGCGCGGGGCGTGGTGAAGAGCCTGCTGTCGCTCTCGCGCCCCGAGGAGTCCAGCGAGCCCGCCGACATTGCCCGGGTGCTGGCCGAGGTGGAGCGCCTGTGCCGAACCAGCTTCCCCAGGAGCATCGAGCTCACCTTCTCGTCGAAGGCCGCGGGCCACGCGGTGATGTCGGCCGCGAGCCTCGAGCAGACGTTGCTCAACCTGCTGCTCAACGCGCGCGACGCCGTCGAGGGCACGCAGGAGCGGCGCATCAGCGTGGTGGCCGAGCAGACCGGCCCGAACCAGCTCACCCTCACGGTGACCGACACCGGCGTCGGCATGAGCGACGAGGTGCGGCGACAGGCCTTCGACCCCTTCTTCACCACCCGGTCGCCACACCAGGGCTCGGGCCTGGGGCTCTCGAGCGCGCTGGCGCGGGTGAAGCAGGCCGGCGGTCAGCTCGACTGTGAGAGCCGCGTGGGCCACGGCACCACGTTCACCCTGGTGCTGCCCCTGACGGCCGCCACGACGGGGAAGGCGGAGCCGGTCGAGCCGTCAGCACCCGGCGGCACCATTCTCGTCGTCGACGACGAGCCGCGGGTGCGCAGCTCGCTGCGGCGGCTGCTCCAGCACGAGCAGTACACGGTGCTCGAGGCGGGCAGCGCGGCCGAGGCCCGCGCGGTGCTCGACGTGCGCGGCGCCCTGGTCGACCTGGTGCTCCTCGACAACTCGATGCCCGGCGAGACGGGGGTCGAGGCGGTGGCGTCGCTGCGCGCCCGCTCCGCGGCGGCGGTGGTGCTCTTCACTGGGCTCCCGCCAGACGAGGTGCCGGCGGCCTTCGCGGCCGTGCTGCACAAGCCCGCGCGCGCCCAGGAGCTCTCGCGGGTGCTTCGCGGCGTGCTGGCCGCGCGGGCCGGCACCGGCACCGGCGTCGCCAGCGCGAGGTCGGCAGTCGTTGACGGTTGAAGGTTGAGGGTTGACGTCCCCGAGGCGTCCACCCTAGCGTCCCGGCCCATGATGAAGCGCTTGGCCGGTCGATGTCTGTCGTTCAGCACCGCTGTCATCTTCGCGTCGGGCTGTTTTGACTACGGCGCCGGTCCGGCAGGGGTGCAGACGCCCGTGACGAAGGCCGACGCCGGTGCCGCCGCTGACGCCGGCGCAGGCGCGGTCATCGAGGTGAGCCGCAAGCGTTCGCCGGGTTCGGGCGACCCGCAGTACGTCATCAAGGCGCCGGCGGGCGCCATCGAGGTCTTCCTCAAGTCGCCCGGCCTCCACGACCACCTGACGTTCCGCCCTGCGAACGGCTCGGTCATCACCACCTGGTTCCAGACCGCCGCCTCTTCGACGGGAGAGGTGGGCAGCCCCACCCTCATTCACGACGAGACGACAGGGAACGTCGTGCGCATCGCCACCGTCAGCCCAACGCGCGTCGAGTTCCACCACTTCAACAGAATGGGCAACTGGCTGACTGGCTTTGCCGTCTTCCAGGAGACCTCGAAGTTCAAGATGGGTCGCATCACCGGCGCGCCTGCGTTCTCGGGCCAGATTCTCGGCCAGCTGACGGCCCAGGCCAACGGCGGCACCGGGAGCTTCGCCGTCGTCGGGCAAGCCGGCGCGAACCTCGCCGACGTCGTCGACGTCACCACCGACCTCGACGCGTGGACGGCCGCCCTCTCGAGCCTCGCGCGGGTGCAGCAGCCGCTGACTGGCACCTCGAATCGGCAGCCAGTGCTCTCGCTGCCCAAGGTGCTCAAGGCCGCGGGCCTCTACCTCATCGGAGGCGCGGTGGTGGCCGGGCTCGCCACCACCGTCATCCCCATGGCAGTGCTCGCGTACGGCGCCGCGGGCGTCTGCATGGTGGCCGCCGGCTACTTCAGCAACGACGTCGCGAACTTCGTCGAGAAGAACTTCCAGAGCACGGACCCCTTCGCGCAGTCGATGGTGGACATCGTCGTCGGCAACCTGCGCAACCCAGATGACGGGCGCAGCCTGGGGGGCGCCCTCACCTCCATCGTGAACGTGGTGAAGTCCGTCGCCAACACCGGCAAGGCCGTCCTCACCGGAGCCGCTTCGCTCGTCGACGCCGTGAAGTCCGTCGACAGCTGGCCGCAGAGCCCGTGGCAGTCGTCACCGCAGAACCCGCTGCCGACGAGCTACGAGGCCCCGACGCCCACCAGCACCCCGGTGACGGGCCAGGCCGTATGGCAGGACAACACCACCTGGCAGGTGAGCGGCTCCGTGGACTCCGCCGGCCAGGTGAGCCTGATGGGCACCAGCACCACCTCTGGCTCCCTCACCGTCACCGGGACGAGCACCAGCACCACCTCGATGGGGACGTTCACCAGCCCGGGCAAGTCGGGCACCTTCACCGGAACGGTGGCCGCCGTCGGCGCGTGCATGACGTCACAGGGCTCGGGTGGGCAGGGCACCTTCACCAAGGCCCACAACGTCGGCCCGGGAACGGGTGTCGCGAGCTTCAGCTACGACGCCTTCTCCGTTCCTGACGCCTTCACGGTCACCGCCGGTGGCCGCACGCTGTTTTCGACCGGCGGGTTGGTCAGTGGCGCTGGGAGCCCGATGCTCCAGATGATGGGCGAGGGGTTCGTCTTCGTCAGTGTTTCAGCGCCGCAGAGCGGCACGCAGTGGACGTATCAGGTTGGCTGCGTTCAGTAGCAGGGTTGTCTGAGAACGTCGTTCCTCGAGGGGAGAGTTCAATCCATGAAGCTGTCGGCGCGATTGGTCGTGGTGGGGATGTCTGTCTTTGCAGCTGTCTCTTATACACATCTGACGCTGCCGACGACGGA
>JACSRE010000392.1 GCA_014879945.1 Myxococcus sp. | reverse complement strand
TGCACAGCTCGAGGAGCGTCGCGCCGTCCTGCTCCCCGATGGCCTTCACCAGCCGCGCCTGCTGCTGCGCGAGGTGCCGCGCCTTCATCTCGTTGCAGGCCTTCTCGGGCTGGCCGGGGGCCGTCAGCTGGGAGTTGTTGAAGCCCGAGATCGTCTCGGGCTTCTCACACAGGTACTCGAACCGGCCGACGGAGCCCGAGGCCATCGCCTCGTCCCACTCCTTCTCCCGGTCCCGGATCCACCAGCCGGGGTAGCAGCTCATGAAGCAGAACGACCCGAGGACCAACAGCGCACGCAGTGACACGGTGACGAAACCCCCGAAGGAAGAGGCCTTGATCCGTATCATTCCGGCAGGACGCCGTGAGCGGAAAAGTACGCCGGTGCTAGATTTGGAGCCGCCTCACCCGGGTTCACATCGGTTACGAATCAGCCTTGGTGTGCCGATGCTCGAACATGCGCCCTCGCGTCCTTCGGCCGGCCCTGAGCGTTTTCCTTGCGTTGTTCTCGTGCGGCCCCGCGAATCCTGATGGGCCGATTGGCTCGGCCGGCGGAGCGTCAGGGGCGGGTGTCGCCGGCGGAGGCTCATCCGGTGGCGACGCGTCGGCTGGCGGTGTGGCTGGCGGCCTGGGCGGCGGTGGTGGTTCAGCCGCCGGAGCCGGTGGCGGCGGGTCGGCTGGCGGCCTGGGCGGCGGTGGTGGTTCAGCCGCCGGAGCCGGAGCCGGTGGCGGCGGGTCGGCTGGCGGCCTGGGCGGCGGTGGCGGTTCAGCCGGCGGAGGCGCAGCCGCTGGCGGCTCGTCCGGAGGAGTGGCCGGTGGCGGCTCAACCGGTGGCGGCTCAACCGGTGGCGGCTCAACCGGTGGCGGCTCGTCCGGTGGCGGCTCAACCGGTGGCGGCTCGTCCGGTGGCGGCTCTTCTGGCGGGGGCTCTTCTGGCGGGGGCGCATCCGGTGGCTCGGCGATCCCCGGTGACACCTGCGCGACGGCGAGGCCGATCAGTGGCGGCGCCTGGACGCTGGTGGGTGAGACGACGCTGGGGTTCTCGAGCGACTACGGCCCCGGCCAGAACTGCGCGGGCACCAACGGCATCGACCGTGTCTATTCGGTCGCCGTCCAACCTGGGGAGGAACTCGTCGCGTCCATCACTCCGTCGGTTGACTTGAGCCTGAGCGTAGGGACCAGCGCCGCGTGCACGAACGCGGCGCGCGTGTGCCTCGCTGGCGACGACAGCGGGGGCGCGACCGCGGTGAACTCCGTCAGGGTGCCCAACCATGGCGCGACGCCGCTCACGCTCTTTCTCTTCGTCGACTCCTACTCGAGCTCCATCGTCGGCTCGTTCGACCTCAGCGTGGCGGTAGTGCCGATTCCGCCGGGCGAGGTCTGCCAGAGCGCCATCCCGCTCCCGACGGACGGAGGTGCGGTGACCGCCAATACCCTGGGCGCGACCAACGAC
The DNA here is from genome assembly GCA_014879945.1 of Myxococcus sp. Classification (GTDB taxonomy): domain Bacteria; phylum Myxococcota; class Myxococcia; order Myxococcales; family Myxococcaceae; genus Xiheimicrobium. Next base: position 4,356 of record JACSRE010000392.1, on the reverse strand, counting down.
TACGGGCCGGGGACCAACTGTGTAGCGACGGCGGGACGGGACCTCGTCTTCTCCGTCGAGGTCCCACCCGGCCAGCGACTCTCCGCCACCCTGGTCCCGGGGACCGACCTCAGCCTGAGCGTCGGCACCGCCGCAGCGTGTGTCTCCTCGGGTCGCGTCTGCCTCGCCGGAGACGACAGCGGAGGGACGTACGCCACCCAATCGGTCGCCGTCTCGAACCCAGGGAGCGGCCCGATGCCACTCTTTCTCTTCGTCGACGCCATGCAGGCGTCCGTCGGTGGCCACTTCTCCCTCTTCTCCGAGGTCGGCCCCATCGCTCCCGGCGACGTGTGCGCAACCGCGCCGCAGCTCCCGACCGACGGCGGCGTTCTGCACCTCGACACCTCAGGCGCAGTCAACGACTACCAGGCGGGGGCGAACTGCCCCGGAGGCGCGGGGCCCGACCTCTCCCTCGCGGTCCTCGTGCCCGCCGGCCATCGCCTCGAGGTGACGGCGAGCCCAGCCTCCGGCCAGTACAACCCGTCGCTCGCGCTGGTCACGGGTCCGCCCACGAGCTGCGCGACGCCCCGGGCCTGCGCCGCCCAGGAGGACTCCGCCGGGCCCGGCGCGCCCGAGGTGCTGCGCTGGACCAACGCCGCAGCCGGGGACGAGACGGTGTTCGTCATCGTCGACTCCGCGTCGGCGACGGGCGCTCCAGTTGGGGTCAGCGCCGTCACCTCGACGCCGCCACCCGGGGAGACCTGCGCGAACGCGGAGCCGTGGGCAGGGCCCGCGAGCTTCACGACGTCGGGGTACAGCAGCGAGTACAACGGCGGCGTCGGTTGCGGCGCCGTGTCGACGGGCGGCAGCGGTCGAGACCGCGTCTTCTCCTTCCTGGTGCCGGCGGGCCAGCGACTGACGACCACCGTCGTGCCCCAGGGCTGGGACGCCAGCCTCTCGCTCGTCTCTGCGACCCAGTGCAGCTTCGGCGCCGTGGCCTGTCTCGGAGGCGCCTCGGGCGGCGGCTTCGGGGCCAGCCAGAGCGCCACCTACTCAAACGCCAGCACGACGGACGCGCTCGTCTTCCTCATCATCGATGGCGTCCACTCGTCTGCCGGGGGGGGCTTCTCGCTCGATGCCGCCTTCACGCAGGCCCCAGTCCCGGCGCCAGCTGGTGAGACGTGCGGTGTCGCGCCGACGCTCCTCGACGGCGCGGTGGTGACCGCGACCACCGCCGGCCTCGCCAACGACTACGCGTCAGGCTTCGGTGGCTCCTGCGAGGGGCTGGCCGGCCCCGATGGCGTCTACCGGGTCACGCTGGAACCGATGACTCGGCTCACCGCGACGGTCGTCGGGCTCGGTGGCTTCGACCCGTCGATCAACCTCGTGGCGTCCATCGCTCAATGCACGTCCACCCTCGACTGTGTCGATGGGGACGACTCCGGTTCGGCCAACGCCGTCAACACCGTCCGCTGGGCCAACCCGGGCTCGACCGCGCACGATGTCTTCGTCGTCATCGACTCGTCGACGGCGTCGGCGGGCGCCTTCGAGTTGACGGTCACCACCCAGTCGCTGCCGCCCTTCGTCGCTGCCGGAGACACCTGCGCGACCGCGCCGCCGCTCTCGTTGGGCGTCCCCGTCACCAGCACCACCGCCCAGCTCCAGTCGGACTACACCACGTCGGCGAGCTGCGTCGGGGGGAGCTGGGCGGACGGGGTCTTCTCGATGGTCGTGCCCCCGCTCCAGCAGCTCACCGTGCACGCGGTGCCGCTGGGCGCTCAGGACGTCTCGTTGGACGTGGTGGCCGGCCCGGCGACGTCCTGCGCGGTCGCGCCTCGGGTGTGCCTCGCGTCCAGCAACAGCGCCACCGCCGGGGGCGCGGAGACGGTGCGCTGGGTGAACGGGCTCTCGACGCAGGCCGAGGTCTTCGTCGTCGTCGACTCGCAGTGGGGCGAGGGCCCCTTCACGCTGACGCCGAGCGTCGCCCCGCTGCTGGCTGGCGAGGTCTGTGGCAACGCGACCGCCATCGCCCCAGGCGTGCTGTCGGGCCAGTCGACGACCGGCTACTCCAACCAGCTCGCCCCGGTGACGTCCTGCACCGGGTATGGCGCGGGGGGCCCGGACCGCGTGTACGCCATCACCGTTCCAGACCTCCAGCGGCTGACGGTCTCGGTGACGCCGACGGGCAGCGGAGACCCGGCCATCTACCTCGTGCGGGGTCCAGGCGCGGCGTGCACCTCGGCGCCCACGTGCCTGGACGGCGATGACAGCGGGGCGGCCTCGGCCACCAACACGGCCACGTGGGTCAACCAGACGGGAGGGCCCGCCGAGGTGTTCGTCGTCATCGACTCAGCGGCTGGCGCGGTGCCGAGCTTCACCCTCACCACGAGCATCGGCGCGCCGTAGCGGGGGCGACGCAATGGAGCGGTCGCCGCGCGTCAACCGAGCCCGCCACTGGCTCGCCGTCGTCCAGTGAGTCGAGCGCGTCGACGCAGGCCGCTCTGGCAACGCCGCTCCGGCTCAGGGCGCGCACACGCTCAAGGTGAGGGTCGTTCCGCCCTGCTGGCTCGTCGGCCGCTGGCTCGCGTCGAAGCCGAACTGCCCGAGCTGCAGGGCCTGCACGCCGCCGATGCGCGAGGTGGTGAACGAGGTGCCGTTCCACACGCCGTACCAGGTCTGGCGCGAGTCGTTGTTGATGATGGTGCCTGAGGGTTGGTACGCGAACACGAGCTGCGCGTTGCCGGTCGCATCGACGGCGAGCCGCACCTGGTTGGTGTTCCAGCCGGTCTGGCTCCCGACCGCGAACCCGGTGATGACGCTGGTGATGGCCGTGGGGGGCGCGCCGCCCATCGAGGTGGCGTGGCGCACGTCCTCGGCGTTCTGATCAGGCGCGCCCGAGACCGCGCGCCGCCAGCGCCTCGTCCACGCGAGGTGCACGACGCCGGCCGGCGTGACCGCCACCGCGACGCTCCCGCGCCCGACGGTCATCGGCACGACGCTGTTGAGGTTGATCTCCTCGAGCGTCGAGACCGTCCAGGTCGCGCCGCTCCGCCTCGCGTACTTCACGAAGAGGCCGCTGCTCGTGGTGAGTGAATAGAGCACGTGCACGCCGCCCATCGCGTCGAGGGCGACCGCCACGTCGTTGACGGGGACGAAGACCGACGAGGGGAAGACGTCGATGGTGCCGGCCGACGCGCCCGTCAGGGTGAGCGAGGTCGTGCTCGCGGTGACCTTGTAGACGAGGCCCGCCGAGTCGGTGGCGAGGCCGTACTCGAGCCCGATCGCGGGGTCGGCGCTGGAGGTGGTGAAGCCGCCGGCGCGGCAGGTGCGGCGCAGGTCCCCGCTCGAGGAGAAGAAGAAGCAGAGGTCGCCGCCCGCGAGCGCCAGCGCATCGATGCGCGTCGAGTCGGTCGAGACGCTCGCGTAGAAGCCCGTGTAGCGGTGCACCATCACCGGCGCGCGCGTCGGGGAGCCGACGTACACGTCGAGCTGTGGATCACCGAAGACCGACGTCGAGGTCTGCATCCACGCGTGCCAGAGCGCTCCGGCCGAGTCGACGCCCCACGCCGGAGGGCTGAGGTGCGTGAAGGGCAGCGGATCGGGGCGCGCCTGCCAGGTCGCCGTGGAGGACGACACGCAGGACGAGCCGCACCGCTGGAACCCGGCGTTGCACGCGATGCCGCAGCTCGTGCCGTCGCAGGTCGCGCTCCCGTTCGTCGGCGCCGTGCAGGGCACGCAGCTCATCCCGCAGGACGCCACCGAGGTGTTCGGCGCGCACGTCATGCCGCAGGCGTGCGTCCCCATTGGGCAGTCGTTCGAGGCGATGTTCAGCGTGAAGGAGCCCGACGTCGTCTGCGAGAAGGTGTCGAGCATCAGCCGCACGACTTGACCGGCCGTCACGCTGAGCGAGAACGACGACGCCACGCCGTTGCCCGAGTCGTCATCGCACGCGAGCTCGGCGCAGGTCGTCGGGCTCGAGGCGCTGAGGATGGTGTCGAAGGTGCTGCCGTTCGTGTCGAAGGTGAAGGTGCCGGTCGCCGGAGCGGTCCAGAGGAAGTAGTGCTCAGTGCCCGTGGTCGAGAAGGACGGAGCGCAGCTCGCCCGCGCAGTCCCCGCGGCGGCCGTGACGGACCCAGCGGCGACCGCGCCCGTGCCGGTGACGACCTGACCGGTGTTGCACGAGGGGCTGCCGCCAGCGGAGCCACCGCCAACGACGCTCCCGCCTGCTGAGCCACCGCCAACGACGCTCCCGCCCGCTGAGCCACCGCCAACGACGCTCCCGCCCGCTGAGCCACCGCCAACGACGCTCCCGCCCGCTGAGCCGCCGCCAACGACGCTCCCGCCCGCTGAGCCGCCGCCAACGACGCTCCCGCCCGC
>JACSRE010000137.1 GCA_014879945.1 Myxococcus sp. | reverse complement strand
GGCTTCGCGACGGGCGGCGGCTTCGCGACGGGCGGCGGCTTCGCGACGGGCGGGGGCTTCCCAACGGGCGGAGGCGCCCCGGTCGGCGGCGGTGGCGCCTGCGCCGGGTGTTTCCTCAGCGGCGTCTGTTTCGACCCTCGCGGGACGCCGGTCTGCGGCAGCGGAGGCAGCCCCTGCGTTCAATGTGGCCCTGGCGAGACGTGCCAGAACAGCCGCTGCACGCCGACGACCGGGTGCTCCGCGGCGACCTGCCCCGGGTGTTGCCAGAGCGGGCAGTGCGTTCCCCTCGCGGCCCAGCTCAACTTCGCCTGCGGGCGCGGTGGCGCGATGTGCACGCAGTGCCCTCCGGGGACGAACTGCGACGCTCAGGGCTCGTGCGTGGCGGGGCCTCCGTGCGGCCCGATGACGTGCGTGGGCTGCTGCGTCCAGGGCGCGTGCCTGGCGCCGTTCCTCCAGAACGAGAGGGTCTGCGGCTCCAACGGCGCGATGTGCGCCGGCTGCCTACCGGGCCAGCGGTGCGTGAGCGGCCAGTGCTCGGGTGTCCCTCCGGGGTGCGACGCCCAAAGCTGCCCCAACGGCTGCTGCGCCAACAACCAGTGCGTCCCCACGCCGGCGCAGAACGGCGCCCGCTGTGGCATCGGCGGTCAGCAGTGCTCGCCCTGTCCCCCGGGGAGCGTCTGCTCGAACGGCTTCTGCTCCGCGCCCGCGTGCGGCCCGCAGACGTGCCCTGACGGCTGCTGCACCTCGGGCCGGTGTCTGCCGCGCCAGTTTCAAGGGGCCGGAGCCTGCGGCGTGTTCGGTCAGCAGTGCATGGCGTGCGGACCGGGGCAGCTCTGCAACAACGGCACGTGCGCCAGCCCGCCCGACGCCGGCGTGTGCAACGCGTCCACTTGCCCGGGCGGCTGCTGCCGCGCAGACGGCACCTGTCTTCCTTCGTTCGCCCAGGGCCAGGGCGAGTGTGGGCTCGGCGGCCAGATGTGCACGAGCTGTCCGCAGCCGCTCCAGTGTCAGAACGGCGGCTGCGCGCCGGCGAGCTGTGGACCCCAGACGTGCGCCGGCTGCTGCCAGAACGGCGTCTGTCAGAGCGGCGCGTCATCGACCAGCTGCGGGGCCTTCGGGAACCAGTGCACGACGTGCCCCGGCGGAACGCTCTGCTCGAGCGGCGCGTGCGTGACGACGTCCGACGCGGGGCCCTCGTGCTCCGCCGCGACCTGCGCCGGGTGCTGTCAGGACGGCATCTGCCAGAGCGGCACCACCGTGGCGGCCTGCGGCACGTCTGGCAACCAGTGCGCCGTCTGCATGCCCGGCACCACCTGCCTCAACGGCGTCTGCCAGCGTCGCGGCCCGGCGGGCGCGGCGTGCACCAGCACCAACGACTGTGAGCCGCCCACCGGGAGCGTCTGCCTCTCGTGGCCCGGCGGCTATTGCTCCTACGCGTGCACCTCGATGACGACCACCTGCGGGCTCTGGCAGTCGTGCCCGGGCGTCTGTCCCTCGGGGGCGGCGTGCATGGGCACCGGCACCGGGCTGTCGATCTGCATGGCGACCTGCCCCGGCCCGCAGAGCGGCCAGTCGACGTGCCGCGCGGGCTACGTCTGCGCCGCGCTGGGCGCCGCGAGCAGCTTCGGCATCTGCCGGCCCGCCTGCACCACCAACAACTTCGGCTGCCAGGGCGTCGGCACCTGCAACGTGCTGACGGGCTACTGCCAGTAGTGACGCAGGCGCGCTGCTCCGCCCACGACGCGCCCGCGGTCGGCGCCTGTGCCCGCTGCGGCCGGGTCGTCTGCGCCACCTGCGAGCGCCGCGGCGACGACGGCCGGTGCTGCGACGCCTGCCAACCCTTCAGCACCGAGGCGGCGTCGCTGAGCGCGTGGTGGCTGGCGGCGGCGGGCCTGTCGCTGGGCGCGCCGCTCCACTTCCTGGTGGTGCTGAAGGCCGCCTGGGAAGGCCTCCGCGCCCGGAGCCTCGGCGTGCTGCTGGAGCTCGAGGAGCGCAGCTGGCTGGCGTTCACGCTCGCGCAGCTCACCTCGCGCCTCGTGGTGGGCGCGATCGCCGTGGTGGCGGTTCGGCGCGTGTTGGCTCGACGTGACGACGCGGCCGGGTGGCTGGCGGCCGGCGCTTTGGCCTTCGTGCTGGCCACCGTCGTCCTCGCGTCGCTCTCTCGCTGGCTGGTGCCCGAGCTGGCCGGGCCGGAGTGGGTCGAGCTCTCGGTGACGGCGCTGCTCGCCGGGCTCTGGCTTCGCTACTTCACTCGAACGCGAGGTTCCGCTCGAAGTCGGCCGGGTTCGACGCCGCCGCGCGCGCCGTCTCGATCGAGATGACGCCGGCCTTGAACAGCTCCGAGAGGTGCTGGTCGAACGACTGCATGCCGTAGGTGCGCCCCTTCTCGATGACGTCCTTGAGGCCGCCGGTGCGCGACGCATCGAGGATGTACTCCTGGATGGTCTTGGTCTGGATCATGATCTCCATCGCCAGGCCCATCGACTTGCCCTCGACCCTCGGCAACAGGCGCTGCGAGATGGTGGCCTTGAGCGCCTCGGCGAGCCGGCCGCGCACCGCCGCCTGCTCGTCGCCGGGAAAGAACGAGAGCAACCGGCTGATGGTCTTGATGGCGTCGGTGGTGTGCACCGTCGAGAGCACCAGGTGGCCCGTCTCGGCGGCCTTGAGGGCGATGTCCACGGTCTCGAGATCGCGCATCTCGCCCACGAGGATGACGTCGGGGTCCTGGCGCAGGGCCGAGCGCATGGCCGCGGCGAAGTCGCTGGTGTCGTGGCCGATCTCCCGCTGCGAGATGCTCGAGCGGATGTTGCGGTGCATGAACTCGATCGGGTCCTCGATGGTGAGGATGTGCACCGAGTCGTTGCGGTTGATGTGATCGACGATGGCCGCCAGGGTCGTCGACTTGCCGGCGCCGGTGCTGCCCGTCACCAGCACCAGCCCGCGCTCGTTCGAGGCGATGGCCTTCATGATGGGCGGCAGGTTGAGGCTCTCGAGCGTCGGCACCTCGGTGGGAATCACCCGGAGCACCACCGCCAGCGAGCCGCGCTGCCGGTACACGTTCACCCGGAAGCGGGCCACGCCGGCCAGCATGTACGAGGTGTCGTACTCCTGCAGCGTGTCGAGCTGCATCGCCATGGCCGGGTTCGAGATGACGTTCTGCGCCACCTGGCGGGTGTGGGTCGGGCCCAGCTTGTCGCCTTTGATGGGGCGCAAGGAGCCGCTGACGCGGAAGGTCGGTGGGTCACCAGGCCGGAAGTGAATGTCTGAGGCGCCGTTCTGAACTCCATACGTCAACAGCTTGTTCATCGTCGTCGCGTCCACCCGGCACCCCTGGCGACGCACTGTACCGGCACGTCGAAGCCGCCCGCAGCACCAAAAGCGAAAGGCCCGGTCTCCTGTCGGAGCCCCGGGCCTTCGAGCGGTCAGTCTGAGGTGAATCAGGCCGCTTTGACGTTCTGCGCCTGCAGCCCCTTGGGGCCCTTCGTCACGTCAAAGCTGACCCGCTGCCCCTCTGCCAGCGTTCGGAAGCCATCCATCTGGATGGCCGTGTGGTGGCAGAAGACGTCTTCACCGCCGCCGTCCTGCACGAGAAAACCAAAGCCCTTCGCATCGTTGAACCACTTCACAGTTCCAGTTGCCATGCAGCTTGACTCCAAGTCGTCGTGAAGCGCGACGTGCGTTTCACGGTCCCCCACCGGAAGACCCGAGAAACCTACCGAAACGCACACACCGAGATCCATGCCCCCCCCGCACGAAGCGATGACACGCGTCAGGCGAGCGGGCCGTCAGCCCTTGTTGAAGAGCGGGTCTTCGGCGAGCTGCCCGTGCGTGGCGGCGCGCACCTCGGCGTGAAAGGCCTCGTACTCGCGGCGCTCCGCGGCCTGCATGCGCTCGAGCGCGAACGAGAGCTGGGCGTTGGTCTTGATGAGCTGCTTCTTCGAGCTCTCGATGAGGTTCATCAGCGCGAGGTACTCCTTCGCGTCATCTCCGACGAGGCCGCTCCCGCCGGTGGTCGAGGCCGCGCGCAGCTGCGCCACCCGCGCCTCGGCGCCGTCGATGGCCTGCTGCAAGCCGTCGAGCTCGGTCTGCTTCTCGAACGCCAGCTTCTGCGCCGCCGACTTCAGCCGATCGAGGCCCGCGCGGTGCCCGCTCGACTCTCGCGTGGCCCGGGCCTGCGCCGCGAGGTGCTGCATCTGGAGGATCAGCTCGTCAGCAGAAGCCATGCGCGCCTCGGGTCGATGGGGAACGGCGACGAACGGAAGAGACGACGAAGCCGGTGGGCGATTTCTCCCACCGGCTCCAAGGGGCCGTCAGATCTCGAGGAGGATTCGCTCGGGGTCCTCGATGCAGTCCTTGATGCGCACCAGGAACTGCACGGCCTCGCGCCCGTCGATGAGGCGGTGATCGTACGAGAGCGCGACGTACATGATGGGCCGCACCACCACCTGCCCGTCCTTCACCACCGCGCGCTCGACGATGTTGTGCATGCCGAGAATGCCCGACTGCGGCGGGTTCAAGATGGGCGTCGACAGCATCGAGCCGAAGATGCCGCCGTTGGTGATGGTGAAGGTGCCGCCCTGCAGCTCGGGCAGGGTCAGCTTGTCGCTCTTGGCGCGGCCACCGAAGTCGCCGATGGTCTTCTCGAGCTCGGCCATCGACTTCTGGTCGGCGTCGCGAATGATGGGCACCACCAGCCCGCGGCTGCCCGACACCGCGATGCCGACGTCGTAGTAGTGGTGGAAGACGACCTCGTCGCCCTCGATGAAGGCGTTCACCGCGGGGAAGCTCTTGAGGGCCTCGATGGCGGCCTTCACGAAGAAGCTCATGAAGCCGAGCTTCACGCCGTGCTTCTTCTCGAACTTCTCGTTGTACTGCTTGCGCAGGCCCATCACCGCGCCCATGTCGACTTCGTTGAAGGTGGTGAGAATGGCGGCGGTCGACTGCGCCTGCAGCAGCCGCTCGGCCACCCGCTTGCGCAACGGCGACATGCGCACCCGCTCTTCACCCCGGGGGCCCGTCGGCACCGAGAGCGGCGTCGAGGGCGCCTGCGCGGTGGCCGGCGTCGCCGCCTTCAGCACGTCGTCCTTCATCACCCGGCCGTTGGCGCCCGAGCCCTGCACCTTCGAGGGGTCGACGCCGGTCGCGGCCGCGACGTTGCGCGCGACGGGCGTGATGGCGGGCGACGCGTCGGCCCGGGCCGGCGTCTGCAGCGTCGCGGGAGGCGCCACCGCCGCCGCCGGGGCCTTCGCGGCCACCTTGCCCGGGGCGAGCATGGCCAGCACGTCGCCGATCTTCACCTTGTCGCCCTCGGTGAAGCTGATGGCCTCGATGGTGCCCGACTCGGGCGCCTGCACGTCGATGGTCACCTTGTCGGTCTCGAGCACGGCGACCGGCTCGTCGACGGCGACGGTGTCACCGACCTTCTTGTGCCACTTCCCGATGATCGCCTCGGTGATCGATTCTCCGAGCGTCGGTACCTTGATCTCAACGGACATGGGTTCCTCGCGTCAGCGCTTCTTCGACGAGCAGCTTCTGCTCGTACTGGTGGGTCGACAGGAATCCGGTGGCGGGGCTCGCCGACTCGGGGCGCCCGACGTACTGCAGCCGCGGGCGGCTCGGCAGCTCGTCGAGCAGGTTCATCAGCGGCTCGAGCATGTAGCGCCACGCCCCGCTGTTCTTCGGCTCCTCTTGCACCCAGAAGACCTCTTTGAGCGCCGAGAACGACTTGATCAACGCGCGCAGCTCCTCTTCGGGCAGCGGGTAGAGCTGCTCGAGCCGCGCGAGGTGCACGCTGAAGTCCTTCGCGGCGTCACGCTGCCGGGCGAGGTCGTAGTACACCTTCCCGCTGCAGAGGATCAGCCGGGTCACCGCCTGGGAGCGGACGTCGACGTTGGGGTCGACGATCAGCCGCTTGTAGGTGCCCTGGGTGAAGTCGCTCCATGGGCTCTTGGCTTCGTCCATGCGCAGCAGCGACTTGGGCGTCATCACCACCAGCGGCTTGCGAATCGAGCGCACCGCCTGGCGGCGCAGCAGGTGGAAGATCTGCGCGGCGTTGGTGGGGTAGCAGACCTGAATGTTGTCTTCGGCGGCCAGCTCGAGGAAGCGCTCGAGGCGCGCCGACGAGTGCTCGGGCCCCGCGCCCTCGTAGCCATGGGGCAGCAGCAGCACCAGGCCCGTCATGCGCTTCCACTTGTCTTCGCTCGAGGCGATGAACTGATCGATCATCACCTGCGCGTTGTTCACGAAGTCGCCGAACTGCGCCTCCCACACCACCAGCGCGTCGGGGTAGTCGAGGCTGTAGCCGTACTCGAACGCCACGCAGCCCATCTCGGACAGGGGGCTGTTGACCACCAGCGCCTTGCCCGGGCCGAACTGGCCGAGGGGGAACGCCTTGGCGCCGGTGGCCTGGTCGTGCAGCACCGCCTGCCGGTGCGCGAAGGTGCCGCGCTCGGTGTCTTGACCCGAGACGCGCACGTTGAGCCCGTCGGTCAGCACCGAGGCGTACGCCAGCATCTCGCCGGTGCCCCAGTTGATGAGCGCCTTGTCGTCGAGCATCGCCTGGCGCGCGTCGATCACCCCCGACTGCACGTTCTTGTGGAGCGAGAACCCGGCGGGCGTGGTGGCCAGGGGCTTGAGCAGGCGCTTGAGGGTCTCGAGGGGCAACCCGGTCGTCGCCTGCGGCGTGTCCTTGTCGGCGCCCCCGACGTACTTCGTCCACACGCCCAGCAGGTGGCTGGGGTCCTTCACCAGGGTGCTCGCGGCGCCCTTCGACTTCGCGAACGCGTCGTGGAACCGCTTGACGGCCTCGTCGGCCATCGCGGCCGCCTGCTCGGCGGTGAGGCGGCCCTTCGACACCAGCTCGTTGGCGTAGAGGGCGCGCACGGTCGGCTTCTCGTCGATGAGCGCGTACATCTTCGGCTGCGTGAAGCGGGGCTCGTCGCCTTCGTTGTGGCCGTACTTGCGGTAGCAGACCAGGTCGATCACCACGTCGGTGTGGAACTTCTGCCGGTACTCGGTGGCCAGCCGCATGACGTGCACGCACGCCTCGGGGTCGTCGCCGTTGACGTGGAAGATGGGGATGTCGAGCATCTGCGCCTGGCCGGTGCAGTAGACGGGCGTGCGGCCCTGATCGGCCTCGGTGGTGTACCCGACCTGGTTGTTGATGATCAGGTGCACGGTGCCGCCGGTGTCGTAGGCCGACAGCCCGCTGAGGTTGAGCGTCTCGGGCACCAGGCCCTGGCCCGAGAACGCGGCGTCGCCGTGAATGACGAAGGGCACGATGGCGTGCCGCGCGGCCTCACCGCCCACCCGGTCCTGCTTGGCGCGCACGCGGCCCTCGACCACCGGGTGCACGAAGCCCAGGTGTGAGGGGTTGAAGGCCATCGACAGGTGCACCTTCTGGCCGCTCGCGGTGGTGTAATCGCTCGAGTAGCCCATGTGGTACTTCACGTCGCCCCGGTTCAAGAACCTCGACGGGTCGGCCGGGCCGGCGATCTCGGCGAAGATCTCTTCGGGCGGCTTGCCCATGATGTTCGCCAGCACGTTGAGGCGGCCGCGGTGGGCCATGCCGAAGACGACCTCTTTGACCCCGAGGTCGCCGCCGAGCTCGAGGAAGTCCTGAATCATGGCCAGCTGCACCTCGCCGCCCTCGGCCGAGAAGCGCTTCTGCCCCTGGAACTTGGTGTGAATCGTCGCCTCGAAGGCCTCGGCCTCGGCGAGCTTCTTGAGCAGGCGGGTCTGCTCGGCCACCGAGAAGCTGGTGCTGTTCTCGGTGTGCTCCATGCGGCGCAGCAGCCAGCGGCGGCGCTCCGAGTTGAACAGCTGCGCGTACTCCACGCCGATGCGGCGGCAGTAGGTGTTGCGCATGCGCTCCACCAGCCGGCGCAGCGGCACCCGCGGCTCGTCGAACGAGAGGCTGGGGTCGACCAGCGTGTCGAGCTCGGCCTCGGTGAAGACCGTCGACACCATGGTCGAGTCGGCGACGTGATCGAGCGGTGGCCGCGGCGTACCCAGCGGGTCGAGGGCCGCCGTCAGGTGGCCGCGCAGGCGGTGGCTCACCACCATCTGATCGACCCTTCCTTGCAGCGAGTACGCCTCGGCGCTCACCCCGGCCGGGGCGCCGTGCTTGCCGTTGACGCTCCCGTTCAACCGCTTCGGCAGCTCGAGCCCGTCGATGACGAGGGGCTTGCCCTCGCGACCAAGAGAGGTGAAGAGGTCGCGCCAGCTGGGTTCAACGCTGTTCGGGTCGGCGAGGTAGCGCGCGTACTGCACCTCGAGGAAGTCGATGTTCGCGCCAGTGAGGAAGGAATCGGTGACGGAAGGCATGGCACGGTCCTTTTATGCGGAGCGGGTGGTGCGCTCCATGTTTCGTTGTGTCCTGATGGCGGGGCTCATCACCGCGGGCGCGGCGCTGGCCGACCCTCCGAAGTTCTCGGAAGGCGGCTTCTTGTTCTCGGTGATGTACGGGCCTGGCATCTGGGGGTTCAACCGCACCCTCCTGGCGGAGCAGGTGGGAACGGCCAACGCCGACATCTATATCGCCGACGCCGTCACCAGCCACGCTGTCTCACTCCGCGCGGGCTACAACATCCTCGGGCACGCCTCGCTGGGCGTCGACTTCAGTGCCACCGGATGGGACATCACCACCCCGGACCGCGGCGGCGGCGGCCTCGTCACCGGCTACCTCGCCTGGCACCCGCTCGAGCTGGTGTGGATGAAGAAGGCGCAGCGCCCCATCGGCCTCGACGTCTCGACGATGTTCGGGGTCGGCTACGGCATCATGGGGGAGCGGCGCGGCATGGACGGCCTGGTGCTGCAGTGGGGCCTCAACGCCGACTACTTCTTCGCCCGGTACTTCGGCCTGGGCCTCTTCGCCAAGGGCTCGTTCCTCCAGTGGGACAAGTTCTACGTCGATTACAACAACCGCGACCTGCCGGGCGCCACCATCCCCGCGCCCAAAGGCAGCGGCGGCTCGTTCTGGACGCTGGGCATCGCGCTCACCTTCCGCGCAGGAGACTGACCCGCGTGGAGGACGCCGGGCCGCTGACGCTGAGGCGGGCCGCGGCGGTCTGGTTGCGCATCGGGCTCCTCAGCTTCGGCGGGCCGGCCGGGCAGATCGCCCTCATGCACCGCGAGCTGGTCGAGCGGCGCAGGTGGATCTCCGAGCCCCGCTTCCTCCACGCCTTGAACTTCTGCACGGTGCTGCCTGGCCCCGAGGCGCAGCAGCTGGCCACGTACGTCGGGTGGCTCTTGCACCGCACCCCTGGCGGGCTGGTCGCGGGCGGGCTCTTCGTGCTCCCCGGCGCCGTGATGATGATGGGGCTGAGCGCCGTCTACGCGGCGTTTCATCAGGTGCCGGTGGTGATGGCGCTCTTCTTTGGCATCAAGGCGGCGGTGTTGGCCGTGGTGGTCGAGGCGGTGCTGCGCATCGGGAGGCGGGCGCTCGAGACCCGCGTCGCCGTCGCGGTCGCGGCGCTCTCGTTCGTGGCGCTCTTCGTCTTCTCGGTGCCGTTCCCCGCGCTCATCCTCGTCAGCGGCCTCGCGGGAGCGCTTGGTCTTCCCGTGAGGCGCGCCGTCGCCGTGGGCGCGGCCCCGGAGGTGGCTGACTCGGTCGTCGATCGCCTCTTCGCCGAAGGCCGGCTCGAGCACACCCGCCCCAGCCCCCGGCGGGCCCTGGGCACGGCGACCCTGTGGGCGGGCCTGTGGGCCGCGCCGGTGCTCGCGGTGTTCGCGTGGCGTGGCCCAGGCGACGTGCTCACGCGCGAGGGCGTGTTCTTCAGTCAGGCGGCGGTGGTGACGTTCGGCGGGGCCTACGCGGTGCTGGCGTGGGTCGCGCAGGAGGCCGTGTCCTCCTTCGGGTGGCTGACGGCGCAAGAGATGGTCGACGGCCTGGGCCTCGCCGAGACGACCCCGGGGCCCCTCATCCTGGTGGTGCAGTTCGTCGGCTTCGTGGCCGCGCACCGCCACGCCCCGGGGCTCTCGCCGTGGGTCGCCGGCGTGCTCGGCGCGTCGCTCACGGTGTGGGTCACCTTCGCGCCGTGCTTCTTGTGGATCTTCACCTTCGCCCCCTTCGTCGAGGCGGTGCGGGGAAACCGACGGCTGTCGGCGGCCCTGTCGGCCATCACCGCGGCGGTGGTCGGCGTCATCTTGAACCTGTCGGTGTTCTTCGCGGTGAACGTGCTCTTCCTGCCCGTCGAGGCGGGCGGGCAGGGGCTGGGGCCGCCTGATCTGCGCGCCTTCGCCATCTCGGCGGTGGCCTTCGTCCTGTTGCTGCGCCTCGAGCAGGGGCTCGGTCGAACGCTCGCGGTCTGCGCCCTGCTCGGCCTGTTGTCGTCGTTCTGAGCGGTTGCCGAAATCTCGCGGGAAATTGCGCGCGGAATGAGGGCTCGTTTGTCAGGGCCATTGGCAGCGCTCTCGGGAATCGAGGTGGGGGCGCGTCAGACAATGAAGGTGTCAGCTCGCTTCGGGAGAAACACCACATGCTCACCACCGGTACTCGCGGTTCCGATGTCACCCGCCTGCAGCAGACGCTGGCCGCGCGCGGCTTCAACCCTGGCGGCGTCGACGGCGTCTTTGGCGCTCGCACCCGCGCCGCGGTGGCTGCCTACCAGCGCTCGCGCGGTCTCTCGACCGACGGCGTGGTCGGCCCGAACACCAGCCGGTCGTTGTTCGGCTCGAGCGATCGCAAGTACTACGACGGCGTCAGCGACTTCCAGGCGGGAGGCGCGACGCGCCCCGGCGGCGTGCAGGCCGGCGGCGGGTGGGGCGGCTCGCAGGGCGTGGCCAACCGCGCCGTCGAGATCGCCCGCGGCATGGGCGTGCCCGTCACCAGCACCAAGCGCGATCTCGCGGCGACCCGCCGGGTCGGCTCGACCACCGGCTCCGACCACTACACGGGCAACACCAACGCCTACGCCGTGGACCTCGGCGTCAGCGGCTCACGCGGCACCGAGCTGGCGCGCCGCATCGCCGACGCCTACGGCATTCCCCGCTCGAGCATCGGCACCTACAACCGCCACACCATCAACGTCGGCGGCCAGCGCTACTCGGTGCAGCTGCTGTGGCAGGTGAGCGGTCACTACGACCACGTGCACCTGGGCGTTCGCCGCGCCTGATCAGGTCGGCCTCGGCGCCCCGCGCGTCGCGCGCCGGTCGAGCACCACCTTGAGGAGCGACGGGCCCCTGTCGCTGCTGGGGTCGGTCGCGATCGCCAGGCGCAAGAAGCTCTCGGCTGACTGGAGCCGCCCGGCCGCCAGGTCGCCTTCCGCGAGCGCGATGTACGTGCGCGCCTTGTCGCCGCGCCCCTCTGGCAGCCGCAGCCCCGACGTCCTCGCTGTTCCCCTCGGTGTGGAAGTCACGCCCCCGAACCGAGCAACCGTCGGGCCACCCCGAAAGGCGCACCATCTTCGGGGGCTTCGGGTGCGCGCCCGTTCAACTTGCGGCGCCGCTGCATCAGTCTGACGGTGGGGCCCCCGTCGGCTACTCGGGCTTGAGGCCGTGCTTGCGCATCAGCCGGTAGAGCGACACGCGATCGACCTCGGCCTCGACCGCCGCCTGCGACACCTTGCCCTGGTGCCGGGCGAGCAGCGCGGTCAGGTACTCTCGCTCGAAGCGCTCGATGGCCCGCTTGCGCGCGTCGACCAGCGGGCCCCGGGTGAAGTCGGCGCCGCCGCCGGGCGTGGTGAGCACCTCGCCCCGGCCGGGCGCCTCGGGCGCCTCGAGCACGATGCACCGCTCCAGGTGGTTGCGCAGCTCGCGCACGTTGCCCGGCCAGGCCGCCGCCTGGAGCTGGGCGATGAAGTCGGGCGAAAAGAGCGAAGGGTGCGTGCGCTCGGTGGCGCCCAGGTCCTTCAGCAGCGCGCGCGCGAGGTCCGGCACGTCGTCGGCGTGGTCGCGCAGCGGGGGCAGGGTGACGCGCACCACCGCGAGGCGGAAGTAGAGGTCGGAGCGGAACTTGCCCGCGTTCACGTCGGCGCGCAGGTCGCGGTGGGTGGCGGCGACGATGCGCACGTCGACCGGCGCCCACTGGTTCTGACCCAGGCGCCGCACCTGCCGATCTTCGAGCACCCGCAGCAGCCGCGGCTGCAGCTCGAGGGGGAGCTCGCCGATCTCATCGAGGAAGACGGTGCCGCCGTGGGCCTCTTCGAAGACGCCCAGGCGCCGGCTGGCGGCGCCGGTGAAGGCGCCCTTCTCGTGCCCGAACAGCTCGGCCTCGAGCAACGACGCCGGGAGCGCGCCGCAGTCCACCACCAGGAACGGGCCCTCGCGCCGGGTGCCGGCGGCGTGGAGGGCCTGCGCCGCGCGTGACTTGCCGGTGCCCGTCTCGCCCTCGAGCAGCACGGTGGCGTCGCTGCGCCCGGCCTTCTCGAGCAGCATGAAGGCCTGCCGCATCGAGGCGCTCTGCCCCCGCAGCGTGCCGAAGCTCGGCCGCTCACTCACCGGCAGGGCGTTGACCTGCTCGTCGAGGTCGAACCGCAGCCGCGAGTTGCCGACCCCGAGCACCGAGCCGTGCTTGAGGTAGCCCTCTTTCACCCGCACGCCGTCGATGAAGGTGCCGTTGGTGCTGCCCAGGTCCTTCGCGAGGGCGCGCTGGCCCTCGACCACGAGCTCGCAGTGAAACCGAGACACCGTGGGGTCGGTCAGCTGCAGCTCGGCGCCGGCGTGGGAGCCCACCTGGCACCGCCCGGTGAGGACCTCGGTGACCGACCGGTCGCCCTCGTTGGTGAGCCGAAACCGCCGCACCGTCGGCGCGAGCTGCTCGCCCGGCGCGGGCGTCACGCGCACCGTCTCGAGCGCGTCGCCTGCTGGCGGCTTCTGACCAAGAGGAGCCATGGCGGTTTCCTCCCACGTCCGTCCGCGGCGGCGCAACCCGCGTTCTTCGTTTGCGGCGGTCTACGCCCGGGCTAGGGAAGGCCCCCATGCTCCTCAAGGACAAGAAGCTGCTCATCACTGGCGTCTTGACCCCGCAGTCCATCGCCTACGGGGTCGCCGAGCTCGCGCTGAAGGAAGGCGCCGAGGTGATGCTCACCTCGTTCGGGCGGCCGATGTCGCTGACCCAGCGCACCGCCAAGAAGCTCTCGGCCACCCCGCCCGAGGTGCTCGAGCTCGACGTCACCAACCCCGAGCACTTCCCGAAGCTGACCGAGACGCTCAAGGCGAAGTGGGGCCGCGTCGATGGCGCGCTGCACGCGGTCGCCTTCGCGCCCGAAGACGCCCTGGGCGGCCGGTTCCTCACCACCCCGTGGGAGTCGGTGCAGCAGGCCTTCCGGGTCTCGACCTTCTCGCTCAAGGAGCTCGCCGCCGCCGTCGCGCCGCTGATGACGAACGGCGGGAGCATCGTCACCCTCGACTTCGACAACTCGACCCAGGCCTGGCCGCTCTACGACTGGATGGGCGTGTGCAAGGCGGCCCTCAACTCGACGGTGCGCTACCTGGCGCGCGACCTGGGCCCGAAGGGCATTCGCGTCAACGCGCTCGCCGCCGGCCCCATCGCCACCATCGCCGCCAAGGGCATTCCCGGCTTCAAGTACCTCGAGAACAAGTGGGGCGCCCAGGCGCCGCTGGGCTGGGACGCGCGCTCTGACGCCGCCAGCGACGCCGTCGCCCGCACCGCCTGCGCCATGCTGTCGGACTGGATGCCCAAGACGACCGGCGAGCAGATTCGCGTCGACGGCGGCTTCCACGCCCTCGGCGCCGAGCCCATCGCCCTCGCCGCTGTCCTCGAAGAGGCCGCCGCGAAACCACAGAGCTGAGTTGTTTCGGGCGGTTCAGCGCCCCGCCTTGCCTTTTGTGCGCGCATGTAGGCAAAGAGCCGCCACACCCTTCCCGGTTGGCGTGCTCATGAAATTCTGCGTTCGAGTTGAAGTGCTGGTCGGCCTGATGATCTTCGCGGGCTGCGACTGCGCCCCTGGCGTGGCGCGCTGCAGAGAGTCGGTGGAGTGCGCCGCGACACCCCAACCCTTCTGCGCGCCGGCGCTCGGCGTCTGCGTGCAGTGCCTCTCTGACGACCAGTGCGCCGCGGGCGAGGTCTGCAACCCGAACGGGAGCTGCGAGCCGGGGTGCCGCGACGAGCGCGGTCGCTGTGAGCTCGGCTTCTTCTGCAAAGAGGGCTCGGCCTGCGTCGAGTGCCGCACCGACCTCGAGTGCGGGCCCGGCCGCCTCTGCCAGCGCGACGCCTGCGTGCCCGGGTGCTCTGCGCAGCACCCCGTCTGCCCCTCGAGCCTCTCGTGCGACGAAAGCCAGGGCCGCTGCGTGACGTGCACCACCAACGCGCAGTGCACCACCCCGGGGCTGCCCGTCTGCAACCCCGCGACGAACACCTGCGTCGGCTGCGTGATGAACGGAGACTGCACCACCCCCGGCGCGCCCTTCTGCGACCCCTCGACGAAGACCTGCGTGGCGTGCGTGCAGGACGCGCAGTGCCCGCGCGGCCAGCTGTGCCAGGCCAACGTCTGCGTCAACGGCTGCACCCCCAACCAGCCGTGCCCCATGGGCCAGGTGTGCAGCGCGAGCGGCCAGTGCGTGCAGTGCACCAGCGACGCGCAGTGCGGCGGCGCGACGCCGAAGTGCGACCTCGCCAGCAACCGCTGCGTGCAGTGCCTGCCCTCGAACGACACCTGCCCCATGGGCGAGTACTGCCGCCCCGACTTCACCTGCGAGCGCGGCTGCAAGACGGGCTCCGACTGCCCCTCGGGCGTGTGCCTGCCCAACCGCTCGTGCGGCAGCTGCACCGCCGACGCCCAGTGCGCCGCGGGCAACGTGTGCATCGGCGGCACCTGCACGCCGGCCTGCAGCGCCACCAACCCGTGCGGCTCAGGCCGCGAGTGCTGCACCGGGCGCTGCGTCGACACCACCGCCGACACCGGCAACTGCGGCGCGTGCGGCACCTCGTGCGGCACCTCAGGCGCCTGCTGCCAGGGCCAGTGCAAGGCGCTCAACACCGCCAACGACTGCGGCGCGTGCGGGGTGCAGTGCGGGGCCAACGCCACCTGCTGCAACAACGCCTGCACGCCCATCAACTCGCTCACCAACTGCGGCGCCTGCGGGGTTCGCTGCGGCGCCGACCAGTTCTGCGACGGCGCGGTGTGCCGCAACCAGACCTTCCCCGAGTTCTGCGCCAACCGCAGCGTCTACGCCATCTACGACGGGCGCCCGCTCGACGACGCGGCCACCAACGTGCTGGCCAGCACCATTCGCGCGAACTGCTCGATGCAGACGACGATTCAGTACGGCCCGCAGGCCAACGCCTCGTGGGTCGACCAGACGACCGGCGCGCTGCTGATGGGCGGTGGCTCTACCGTCGTCACCGCGGGCGGCCCGTTCCCCAACAAGCCGGTGCAGTGGCTCGAGCGCACCCGCCAGGTGACGAAGGTGTTCTTCGCCTCGAACGGCTTCGACACGTTCTACTTCCGCAAGCGCTCCGACAACTCCAACGTCGTCACCTTCCCGCAGGCCAGCTGCAGCCCGAACCGCGACGTCTTCCTCGTCACCCTGGCCACCGACCCGACCAGCGGCACCCTGGCGCTCATCAGCTACGGCCTGTGCTCGGGCGGCTACGGCACCCAGACGGGCGCCTGGTACTGGGCGAACGTGATGCTGCCCAACCGCGCCGCGTACCCAGACAGCTGGTACATCTACGAGTGGGTCGACACCAACCTCGACACGCTCCCCAACCAGGGCGACACCTTCACCCTGCGCGGCAGCGGCCGGTAAGAAACTGCACACGCCGCCAGGCGGGTGGGTCTCACAGACGCCATGTGGACGCTCGCCATCATCGTCGCCGGACTCGCCGTGGTGTTCTGGCTGCGCCGGTCTCGCCGGGCCTTCGCGCTGCGCGTGACGAACGGCGCGGTGACGGTCGTCGGCGGGTGGCTCCCGGGCCCCATGCTGGCCGACTATCGGAGCGCGCTGCGGGCCGTCTCGAGCGGCTCGGTCGAGGGGCACTTCGAAGAGGGCGGCCTGCGCGTCACCGCGTCGGGCGGCCTCGATGAGCACGTCGAGCAGCGCCTGCGCAACATCGCGCGCCTGTACCCGCTGGCGGCGTTCAGGGCCTCCACCCGCGCCGAACGACGGGCGTTGAAGGCGACGGCCGGCCTCGCGGTGGCGTCGGCGGTGTCGGCGTTGGCAAAGCGCTCCGAGTAGCCACTCGCGGTCGTCGCACTCCGAGCGCCGCCGGGTGCGTCGGCTCCGCGGCGCGCCCAGACGGGCAGGCGCCGCGCGACAGGGCGACCGGTCTCAGGCCTCGGCCGAGAGGAAGGTGGGCTCGATGCCCGACTTGTCGGCCTTCACCTCGAAGTGCGCGGTGCCGCCGTGCTTGAGCGCGCCGAACAGCAGCGCCTCGGCGAGCTGCTTCTTGATGGCCTGATCGACCAGCCGGCCCATCGGGCGCGCGCCGAACTCCGGCTCGTAGCCGTGCTCCGCCATCCACTCCCGCGCGGCGTCCGAGAGGGTGATCTTCACCTTCTTGTCGGCCAGCAGCGCGCCCAGCGCCTTCACCTCTTTGTCGACCACCTTGAGGATGACGCTGGTGTCGAGCCCGCCGAAGGGCACCACCGCGTCGAGCCGGTTGCGGAACTCGGGGGCGAAGGCCTTCTCGAGCGCCTCCTTCGCGCGGCTGGGGTCGACCGTGGGCCGCTCGCCGAAGCCGACCGACTTGGTCTTCATCTCTCGCGCGCCGGCGTTGGTCGTCATGATGACGATGACGTTGCGGAAGTCGGCCTTGCGCCCGTTGTTGTCGGTCAGCGTGGCGTGGTCCATCACCTGGAGGAGGATGTTGAAGAGCTCGGGGTGCGCCTTCTCGATCTCGTCGAGCAGCACCAGCGAGTGCGGGTGCTTTCGCACCGCGTCGGTCAGCAGGCCGCCCTGGTCGAAGCCCACGTACCCTGGCGGGGCGCCGATGAGCCGCGAGACGGTGTGCCGCTCGCCGTACTCCGACATGTCGAAGCGCAAGAACTCGATGCCCAGCACCTTCGCGAGCTGCTTGGCCAGCTCCGTCTTGCCCACGCCGGTGGGGCCCGCGAAGAGGAACGAGCCGATGGGCTTCTCGGGTGAGCGCAGGCCCGAGCGCGACAGCTTGATGGCCGACGACAGCTCGGCGATCGCGCGGTCCTGGCCGAAGATGACGGCCTTCAGATCGCCCTCGATGCTCGCCAGCGCCTGGCGCTCGTCGACCGCGACCGTCTTGGGCGGAATGCGCGCCATCTTCGCGATGACGGCCTCGACGTCGGCCAGCGTCACCTTGCCGGTGCGGGGCTTGCGCAGCTTGTCGATGGCCCCTGACTCGTCGATGACGTCGATGGCCTTGTCGGGCAGGAACTTCTCGTTGATGTACTTGGCCGACAGCTCGGCCGAGGCCCTGATGGCGTCGGCGTCGTACTTCACCCCGTGGTGCTCCTCGTAGCGGCTCTTGAGCCCCTCGAGGATCTTCACGGTGTCTTCGATCGAGGGCTCGACGATGTCGATCTTCTGAAAGCGGCGGGAGAGGGCGCGGTCGCGCTCGAAGCTCGACTTGTACTCCTGGTACGTCGTCGAGCCGATGCAGCGCAGCTTGCCCGAGGCGAGCGCGGGCTTGAGCAGGTTCGACGCGTCCATCGAGCCGCCGCTGGTCGCGCCGGCGCCCACGATGGTGTGGATCTCGTCGATGAAGAGCACCGCGTCGTCTTGCTGCGCCAGCGCCTTCAGCACCGCCTTGAGCCGCTCCTCGAACTGGCCGCGGAACTTGGTGCCCGCCAGCAGCGCGCCCATGTCGAGCGAGAACACCTTGGCGTGCGCCAGGGCCTCGGGCACCTTCTGCTCGTGAATGGCGAGGGCCAGGCCCTCGGCGATGGCCGTCTTCCCGACGCCCGCGTCACCGACGTACAGCGGGTTGTTCTTTCGGCGGCGGCAGAGCACCTGAATGGTGCGCTCGAGCTCGGCCTCGCGCCCGATGAGCGGGTCGATGCGGCCGGCCTTCGCCTCGGCGTTGAGCTCGGTGCAGTAGGCCTCGAGCGGGTTCTTCGCCGGGCCCGGCGCGTCGTCGTCGTCGCCGCCGGTGGCGGGGGCCTCGCGCTCCTCGCCCGACGCGCCGGCGCCTTCGCCGTCTTTCTTGATGCCGTGCGAGATGTAGTTGAGCAGGTCGTACCGGGTGACGCCCTCTTCCTTGATGAAGAACAGCGCCTGGCTGTCGACCTCGCGGAACAGCGCGACCAGCACGTCGGCCGAGTCCATCACCTTCTGCTCCGCCGAGAGCGCGTGGTAGGCGGCGCGCTGCAGCACCCGCTCCACCGACATCGTCTGCTGGGGCTCGGCCTCGGCGCCCTCGGGCAGCTGCTCCACCGTCTCGGTCACGAACTTCTCGAGGCGCTCCTTCACCCGCTCGGGCCGCGCGCCGCAGGCCTTGAGCACCTCGACCGTGCGCGGGTCGCGAAGGAGCCCCAGCAGCAGGTGCTCGAGCGTCAGGTACTCGTGGCGCAGGCGCTTGGCCTCGGCGAGCGCGAAGCGAATCGACGACTGCAGTTCCTTGGCGATGATCGGAGAAGCCATCAGGGGTCCTCTGGTTCCAGGCTCAGCTTGAGGGGGTACTCGTGCTCTTTGGCCAGCGCGTGCGTCTTCTGCAGCTTCGTCTCGGCGATTTCCTTCGTGTACACGCCCGCCACGCCCATGCCGGTCTTGTGAATGCTCAGCATGATGGCGACCGCGTCGGACTCCGACTTGTGGAAGACCGAGCGCAAGATGAAGACGACGAACTCCATCGTCGTGTAGTTGTCGTTGTGGAAGACGACCCGGAACAGGGGCGGCTTCTTCAGCGACTCCTTCTTCTTCGTCTCTGTCGCGACTCCCGTGTCGCCATCGTCTGGGCGTTGCTTCGTCGCCATGGCACGC
This sequence comes from Myxococcus sp., assembly GCA_014879945.1. Lineage (GTDB taxonomy): Bacteria > Myxococcota > Myxococcia > Myxococcales > Myxococcaceae > Xiheimicrobium. The sequence continues at coordinate 6,758 of JACSRE010000137.1, read as the reverse complement.
GGGAAGGTAACAGACCTCGAATGAATGGCCCGAAGTCAAAGGGTCAGGTGCCTGACCAATCGGAGCGGCGCGCTGCAGCAGGCGCAACAGCCCGCGACACGTGTCAGCCCGCGGTGGTGAGCGCGAAGGTGTGCACCGTCAGCGCGCCGGGCACCGCGGCCTTCACGTCGCGCAGCGGCACGATGGCGCCGACCGTCGTGTAGAGCGCGGCGCCGGTGCGGGTCTTCGTCGACTTGAGCGGGTAGGCCTTCGTCTTCGGCAGGAACCAGTCGCGCAGCACCTTCAGCTCGAGGCAGTGCACCTCGCGCGCGTCGAGGAAGACGTACACCAGCAGGTCGGCCGTCGAGTACAGGAAGCAGCCGGGCGAGTCCTTCTCGGCGTTGCTGATCAGCTCGAAGAAGTAGTTGCCGCGCCGGCGGCCCTGGCGGTCGCCCTTCACCTCGACGCCCAGCACCTGGCCGTCGCCCTTGTCCCAGAGCAGATCGACCCCCCGGTGCTGAAAGCGTGGGTCCTCCTGCACGTCGTGCACGAGGCTCTTGGGAGCCTGGACGTGGAGGAAGTCGGTCGCGAGGCGCACGGCGCGATCGGCCGCGCCCTGCACGCCGCGCATCGAGTAGGCGCGCGGCATCGGAGGCCGTCGGGTCTAGCGGCGCAGCTCGAGGCCGAGCGCGACCAGCTGCACCTCGCGGTACTTGCCGTCCTTGCCCTTGGCGACCTTCGCGCCTTCGGCCTCGAAGTGCTTCGCGCGCTCGGGCGCCAGCTCGGCGACCTTCACGGTGCCCTCGACCTTCGCGGTGCTGCCCGCCGAGTCGAGGGGCACGAAGAAGCCGTAGTCCTTGAAGGTGACGCGCACGCCCGGGCCCTTCTCGGTGGGGGCCAGCTCCATCCAGCAGCCCTTCTTCTCGCAGGCCTTGCGCACCTTCGCCTCGACCTGCACCTCTTTGCCCTCGAAGTCGGCGGGCGAGGCCAGCAGCTTGTCGAGCGTCACCGTGGGCAGGCCCTTGAGCTTCTCGCCGCGCAGCAGCAGCGCGTCGCCCTTCGCCGGAGCCGCCGCGGCCGCCTGGGCCTTGCCGCCGTGGCAGTCCGCTTCGGCGCCGGCCGCGTGGTCGTGGTTGCCGGTACAGGCGGTCTTGCCGTCGGGGCCGGGGGCACAGCTCAGCGCGATCGAGAGGAGGAGGGTGTTCATGGGCCGACAGGTAGCGCAGGCCGCCGCGTCTCTGCAAGCGCGCCGCCCTGCCCGGCGAGCCAGCGCGCTTGTCTCAGCTCAACACGTCGAGCTTCTGGCCGTCGCGCTTGCGCAGGCCGACCGACTCGGGGCCTTCGAGCTCGAGCCCGAGCGCCATCTCGAGCAGGTCGATGAGCGCGGCCTTCGAGTCGGCGTCGTCGGGGCCGAGCACCGTCACCTCGATGGGCAGCCGGTCTTCGGGCTTCACCGGCTCGGGGTCGATGGGCTTGCCCGTCGGGTCGAGGTCTTCGACGAGCAGGTCTCCGTCACGGTGAATCGAGTAGCGCCGGTGCATGTGGGCAGTATCGCAAGCGCCCGCGGCGCCGGCCATCGCCGTGTCGAGGCGCGGGCGCAAAGGGGTGGAGCGCGGCGGCGTCATGCGTGTACGGTCTGGCGGTGTCGACCTCGATGTCTCAGTACATGCGCAAGCTGCTGGTGAAGCCCACCGAGCCCCTCGTGCACACGCACGTGCTGGTGTGGGAGGCCCCGCCGTCGCAGTCGTCGCCCAACGAAGACTGGGCGCCCACCGACGCCGGCCTCAAAAGCCGGCCCTCAGCGGCCGACCCGCTCGTCTTCCTGGTCGAGAAGGTCGCCGGCCGCGCCAACCCGTTCGCCATGGGCGTCACCGTGGGCCGGGTCGAGACCAACGACATCATCGTCGATGACGGCTCGGTCAGCCGGTTCCACGCCTGGCTCCAGTACGACGCGCGCCAGAAGCAGTGGTGGCTGTGTGACGCCGAGAGCAAGAACGGCACCTTCCTGGGCGCCCAGCAGCTCAAGCCCAACCAGAAGGTGCCGCTGAACGCCGGCGACCGGGTGAAGTTCGGCGACGCGTCGATGGTGTTCCTGTCGCCCGAGGGCCTGGTGAAGGCGATTCAGGAGCGCGGCTCGGCGTCGAACCGGTAGCCCAGGCCCCGCACCGTCGAGAACCGCACCGGCTCGTCGGGGTTCTTCTCGAACTTGGCGCGCAGCTGGCTGACGAAGTTGTCGACGGTGCGCGCGGTGCCCTCGTAGCCGTAGCCCCAGGCCGCCGAGAGGAGCTCGTCGCGGCTGAACGTGCGGCCGGGGTTCCCCACGAAGTGGGCCAGCAGCTTGAACTCCTGCGCCGTCAGCTCGACCGGCGCGCCGGCGCGGGTGACGTGCTTGGAGCGCAGATCGATGCGGGTGTCGTCGAAGGCCAGCACCTGCGGCTCGTCGCGCTCCCGCCGGCGCAGCACGCTGCGAATGCGGGCCAGCAGCTCCTGCAGCCCGAAGGGCTTGACCAGGTAGTCGTCGGCGCCGAGGTCGAGGCCGGTCACCTTGTCGCGCTCCATGCCCCGCGCCGAGAGCACGATGACGGGCAGGGTGCTGCCGCGCTTGCGCAGCTCCTCCATCACCTCGTAGCCGTTGAGCTGCGGCATCATGATGTCGAGCACCATCAGGTCGGGCGCCTCGTCGAGCGCCTTCTGCAGCCCGGCCTTGCCGTCTTGCGCCTGGAGCACCTCGAAGCCCTCGTAGCGCAGGCTCATCGACAGCCCGGTGAGGATGGAGAGGTCGTCTTCGACGACGAGAACGCGCTGGCCCTTCTTGTCGCTCATGAGTCCTCGCTGTGTCTCACTCGCCGCCCGGCAGGTGAATGCGAAACGTACTGCCCTTGTTGACGGCGCTGTCGACGCTGATGCGGCCCCGGTGCGCCTCGACGATGCGCTGGGCGATCGACAGGCCCAGGCCCGAGCCCTCGGTGCGGCGGCTGAGCAACGAGTCGACGCGGTAGAACCGGTCGAAGATGCGCCGCAGCTCGCGCCGGGGAATGCCGATGCCGTGGTCTTCGACCTCGATCACCGCGCCGTCGCCGTCGCGCACCGCGCGCAGGAGGATGCGCCGATCGTCGGTCGAGTACTTGAAGGCGTTCTGCAGCAGGTTGAGCACCGCCCCCGCCATGGCCTGGCGGTCGAGCGGGAGCACCGGCAGGTCGTCGGCCACCTCGACCGTCAGCTGCACCGCCTCACCGACGCGCTGGGCCTGGAAGGCCTCGACGGCCGCCGTCACCACCGCGCCGACCGCGACCGGGTGCAGCTCGTACTGCTTCTTGCCCGACTCGATGCGCGAGAAGTCGAGCACCGTCTCGATCATCGTCGACAGCCGGGTCGTCTCTTTCACCAGCAGGTCGAGCACCGTCTGCATCTCGGCCTGGTCCTTGACCCTCCCGGTCGCGAGCATCTCGATGAACATTCGAATCGAGGTCAGCGGCGTGCGCAGCTCGTGGCTGACCAGCGACACGAAGTCGGTCTTCAGCCGCGAGAGCCGGGCCTCGCGGTAGAGCGTGCGGCCGGTGAAGAGCACCCCGAGCGCGAGGGTGATGTAGAAGGCGCCGAGTAGCACCCCATAGACGGTGCGGTTGCGGGCCGAGGCCTTGCCCACCGGGTCTTCACCGACGGCCTGGGCCACCAGGCGGAAGTCCTGGAAGGGGCTGGGCAACGCCAGCGACGCCAGCTCGGGAGGCCCCAGGGCGGCCTCGCGCACCTCGCTCACCCCCGAGGCCAGGCGCGCCAACACGCCCTCGGCCGGCACCGCCTTCACCGGGAGCAGCGCCAATTGCGCGGGCTCGCCTCCGGGCAGCACCGGCGCGCCGGCTTCGTTCACCAGCCGCTCCATGGCCGCCGCCGAGACGAAGCCTCCGTGCACCACACCCTCGGTGCGGCGCGCCACCAACAGGAAGACGCCCTGCGGCGTCGAGGCCGAGAAGACCACCGGCTTGACCGGCAGCGCCACGAACTGCGGCGAGAGGCTGCGCACCACCGCGTCGAGCTTGGCGTCCTGGGCCACCACCTCGCCGCGCTCCACCGAGAAGGTGGACTCGAGCAGCTCGACGTCCTGGCTCCTCAGCTTGAGCGGTGACGCCGAGACCACCTCGAGGCCGTCGAGGCGCGCCTTCACGTCGGCCCAGACCGTAGATAGCCGCCCCGACCAGCTCGCCTCGAGCCGCTTCTCCACCGCCGCGCGCTCGTTGATGATCGCCACCACCCCGAAGCCCGACAGGCCGGCCGACGGCAGCACCACGAGCAGAATGAGGAGGGTGAAGGTCCTCCTGAAGCTCAGGAATTCAGCGGTTTGAGGGCTGGCCATGGGCTGCTGCGCAGGGTGCTGCACACGCGTGGAGGAAAACAGCACAGTGAATCGATCACTTCCATGGCCGTTGGCAACGACTGTCGTGTTGAGTTGCGCGCCCTCAAGCCACACGAGGGCAGGCACGTGGCCTGCACAGAGAGCGGGCGCGGCGGGTCACCAGACGGGCGCGTCCTGATGAATCGGGAGCTTGGGCGAGGGCAGGGCGTCAGGATGACTTTCAAGACAGGGCATGGCGGTCGCGTGCGAACACGAGCAGAATTGAACGACGTCAGTAGAAAACGAATGGGGACGGCATGAACTGGTTCAAACGAACGATGGTCGTCGGGGCGGTGGCCGCGGCGGTGTTGCTGACGGGCTGCGCGCCGGCGCCGCAGGGCAACGCGTCGCGCTCGAGCGGCTCGCTGGCGCTGTCGTCAGATGACGCCGTGCTCTACGCCGTCGACACCGACAACGGCGTGCTCGCCGTCATCCCCGTCGCGACGCCCGACCAGCTGACCCGCATCACCGTCGGCCAGAGCCCGGTGCGCGTGGTGCTCGGCCCTGACGACACCGCCTACGTGGCCAACCGCGGCAGCAACACCGTCTCGGTCATCCGCAAGGGGGCCAAAGAGGTCTCGGCCACCCTCGAGACGGCCCTCGAGCCCTCGGGCCTGGCGCTCTCGGCTGACGGCCGCCAGCTGCTCGTCACCTGCAACGCCGCCCGCGACACCGCGGCGCACGGCGTGCTCCTGGCCTTCGACACCGCCACCCTCCAGCAGCAGTGGGAGCTGCCCGTCGGCGAGGAGCCCCGCGCGGTCGCCGTCGTCGCCGGCAACAAGGCGCTGGTGTCGCTCTACAAGAAGGGCGAGGTCGCCACCGTCGACCTGAGCCGCCAGGCCGTGACGTCGGACCCCTCGCGCGCGCAGGTCTACACCGAGGCCAACGCCACCCGCACCACCGGCACGCCGACGCGCACCGGGACGACCGTCTCGACGTTCCACCCGCGCGCGGCGGCCGACATCATCACCACGCCCGACGGCACCCGCGCCTTCACCCCGGTGGTGTGGGCGCGCGAAGGCGCCATCTCGCGGCGGCCCTCGTCGGCTGGCGGGTACTACTCGGCCGGTGGCCCCTGCAGCATCGGCGCGGTCGCCACCGCCGGCATCGTCACCTACGACACCCGCGGCGCCCAGCCCGAAGCCCTCGTCGACGATCTCACCGCCTGCGCCTCGAGCGGCACCAACACCAACGACTCGTCGGACTTCCCGGTGTCGACCTTCTCGTCGAGCCGCGGCGGCGCCGAGGCGGCCGTGCAGGGCCCCACCGTCGGCGTGACCGACCCGACCGGCGCGTGGGTCTTCATCGTCAACCGCGAGTCGCAGAACGTCGCCATCCTCCCGGTGGACCGCCGCTCCGGCACCGACCTCGACTTCGAACGCACCGGCACCTCGATTCGCACCCTGGTGCGCGTCGGGCCCGGGGCCGACGGCATCGCCATCTCGAAGGACGGCACCCGCGCCTTCGTCTACAGCCAGTTCAACCACCAGGTCGAGACGCTCGTCGCCAAGGGGCGCGGAGACTCGGCCGTGGTGGTCAACACCAACACCCCCATCACCGTCGCCGGCGAGAAGCTCTCGGCCGAGGTGGCCGCGGGCCGCAAGCTCTTCTTCGACGCCATCGACCCGAAGGTGAGCTCGGCGCAGACCAACGTCGCCTGCTCCACCTGCCACCTCGAGGGCCGCGAAGACGGCCACGTGTGGATGTTCCCCGATGGGCCCCGGCAGACGCCTGCGCTGGCCGGCCGCGACCTGTTGCAGACCGCGCCCTTCCACTGGAGCGGCGAGTTCCCCACCATCGGCGACTTCAACGTGCACACCATTCGCGAGCGCATGGGCGGGGTGGGCTTGAACGCCGCCGATGCTGCGCGCCTCGACCAGTTCATCTCGGGCCTGCCGACGGCCCCCGCGCCGCTGGCGAAGCAGGCCGACGCGGTGGTGCGTGGCCGGGCCGCCTTCGAGAAGGCCCAGTGCGCGACCTGCCACGCCGGCGAGCTGCTCACCGACAACAGCAACCGCGACGTCGGCACCGTCAACACCCGCAGCGCCGTCGCCAACGAGCGCGACAACGGCATCGTGATGCTCAAGGGCTTCAACGTGCCCTCGCTCAAGGGCCTGGCGCGCTCGGCGCCGTACCTGCACGACGGCAGCGAGGCCACCCTCGAGGTGCGCGTCTTCGGGAACGCCGGCGACAAGCACGGCACCACCTCGACGCTGAGCGAGGGCGAGAAGACCGACCTGGTCTCGTACCTGAAGTCGCTCTGAGGCCCTCGTCGGCCCCGCCGTCCACGCGCCTCCCTCTGCTCGACCAGGGGGAGGCGTTTCGTGTTTTGAAGGCCTCCAGGAACGCCCATGTCGCGCGCGCTGCTGCTGTCACTGCTGCTCTCCTT
>JACSRE010000390.1 GCA_014879945.1 Myxococcus sp. | reverse complement strand
CCGGCGCTGGCGCGGGCGGGGCGCCGAAGTCGAAGCCTCCCGAGACCGGCGCTGGGGATGGCGGGGCGTCGAAGTCGAAGCCTCCCGAGACCGGCGCTGGCGCGGGTGCGGCGTCGAACCCGAAGCCTCCGCTGGCGCCCTGGCTCTGCGGTGGGTCGAACCCGGGGGCGCCGTCGCCCGGGAGGTCGGGGAAGCCGAAGTCGACCGCGCCGCCGACCTGCGCCGGTGGGGCGGGCGCCTCTTCACCGAAGTCGTCGGAGAAGGGCACGTCGTCGGTCTGGAGCGCGGGCATCGCCTGCGTCGCCGCGGCGCCGGGGAGCGGAATGTGGCCGGTGGGGGAGCCGCCGAAATCGGCCTCGAGCTCGTCGCCGCCGCTGAACCCGCCAGGCAGGGGCACCGCGGCGGCGCTCGGGCGGAGACCCGACGGTGACGAGCCGGGCTGGGGCACCGCGCCGCCGTTCGAGCGAAAGCCCGACGGCGACGAGCCGGGCAGGGGCACCGCGCCGGCGTTCGAGGTGAAGCCCGACGGCGACGAGCCGGGCAGGGGCACCGCGCCGGCGTTCGAGGTGAACCCCGACGGTGACGGGCCGGGCAGGGGCACCGCGCCCGCGCTGCCGCGAGCCGGCGCGCTCCCTCCCGGCAACGGCACCGACGCGCCCGAGGGGCGGGCGCCGAGCGCGGGCACCGCGGCCGTCGCCTGGGCCGAGAGGTCGAGATCGATGCCTCCTGGCACGGGCGCTCCGGCGACGCGCGTCGACTCTTCCTCCCACGCGGCGGGGGCCGGCCTGGCGGCGCTGATGCCCGGCAACGGCACCGTGCTGATGCCCGAGCGGCTGCTCGGCCTGGGAACGTTGGACGGCAGCGGGGCGTGCTGCGTCGCGCCCGGAATGCCCGCGCCACCGGGGAGCGGAACGGCGCCCATGGCCGGGTGGGCCGCGGTGGGCGCGGTCTCCCAGTTCGACGCCGCGCCCGGCAGCGGAACCGCGCCGGGCGGGGCGACGCGGGTCGGCTCCTGGTCCCAGTTGGTCTGCGCCGGCTTCGCGGCCGAGATTCCAGGCAACGGCACCGCGCCCGAAGGCGTCGAGGTGGGCGCGGCGGCGCCCGGCAGCGGCACGCCGGCGTCCATGCCCGGCTTCACCGGGAAGATGTTCTGGCAGGTGGGGCATTTGATGCGTGCGCCCCCCGCGGGAATCTTCTTGTCGTCGATGGTGAGGCTCGACTGGCACGACGGACACGCGACCTTCATGGAGCTCCTTGTGGCTCGGCGCTCGCCCACACAGAACGAAGCCGCGCGAGGTTACCCCGCGTTCCGCGTGGGGTGAACTTGCAGTATCGCTGTGGACCATTCAGTGGCACCGCACGACCGGTCTCACCTACGCGGGGCTGGAAGTGCGGAAGGGGCGTGCTAAGCGCGCGGCCCACCGATGGCCGCCGACCCCCATTTGAGCGTGGTGATTCCCGTCTACAACGAGGAGGCCCTCGTCGAATCGGCGGGCCTCGAGCTCGCCAGAGGCCTCGAAGCGCGGGGCTGGGACTACGAGATCATCTTCGCCGAGAACGGCTCGCGCGACCGAACGCCCGAGATCCTCGAGCGCATGACGAAGGAGCACCCGCGGCTGCGGTGGTTCCACAGCGCCACCCCGAACTACGGCTCGGCGCTCAAGGCCGGCATCTTGATGGCCCGCGGAAACCTCGTGGTGTGCGACGAGATCGACCTGTGCGACCTGGTCTTCTACGACCAGGCCGTGCCGAGGCTCGAGCGGCGAGAGGCAGACCTGATCGTCGGCTCCAAGGCGGCGCGCGGGGCGAGCGATCGCCGCCCGATGGTGCGCCGGGTGGCGACGCGGCTGCACAACGGGCTCTTGCGGGTGGCGCTCGGGTTCAAGGGCACCGACACCCACGGCCTCAAGGCGTTTCGGCGCGAGAAGCTGCTGCCGGTCATCGACAAGTGCGTCGTCGACATGGACGTGTTCGCCTCGGAGTTCGTGGTGCGCGCCTGGCGCGAGGGCCTCGAGGTTCGCGAGATCCCCATTCAGCTGATGGAGAAGCGCCAGCCGTCGATCCACCTCTTCCGGCGGGTGCCCAACGTGCTCAAGCAGGTGGGGCGCCTGGTGTACGTGATTCGGGTGCGGGGCCAGTAGGGCCGGTCGGCCGCAACTCCGCGCGCGCACTCTGCCGGGCTGACGGCTATCTTCCGCCGCCTCGCATGTCGTCCCGGCTCGCCAGCATCTCGGTCGATCTCGACTCCCTCGGTCACTACTGCCGCATTCAGGGCCTGCCCGAGTCGCTGCTCGACGAGCGCGCGCGCTCGCTCGTGTGGGCCACCGCGATTCCCCGCTACCTCGAGCTGTTCTCGATGGTCGGCGCGCCCGCGACCTTCTTCGTCATCGCGAGCGAGCTGGCCGACCCCCGGCTCGCGCCCGCGCTGCAGACCGCGGCGCGCGCCGGCGTCGAGCTCGCCAATCACTCGTTCTCGCATGACTACGCCTTGTCCCGCCGAAGCCGGGTGGAGATCGAGGCCGACCTGCGGCAGGCCCACGACGCCATCACCTCGCAGACGGGCGTCGCTCCCGTCGGCTTTCGCGCGCCCGGCTACACCCTCTCGTCCGCCATGCTGCAGGCCGTCGCCGCGCTGGGGTACACCTACGACTCGTCGACCTTCCCGGCGGCGCCCTACTGGCTCGCCAAGGCCACCGTGATGAAGGCGCTGTCGGTGCTCGGCCGGCCGTCGCGCGCGATCCTCGATTCCCCGAACGTGCTGTTGGCCCCGCGCGTGCCGTACCGCCCCTCGCTCGAGGCCCCGTACCGTCGCGGCGATGGGCCGCTGCTCGAGCTCCCCATGGCGGTGACGCCGCTGGCGCGCGTGCCCTTTATCGGCACCTTCGCCACCAGCATGCCGTGGCCGCTGGTCGAGGCGACGTTCCGGCGGCTGCGGCACGATCGGCACCTCAACTTCGAGCTCCACGCCATCGACGTGCTCGACGCGACCGACGGCATTCCTGAAGCGCTCGCCCGCCAGCAGCGCGACGTGGGGGTGCCGGTGCGCGAGAAGCTCAAGCGCCTGCGGCGCCTCTTCACGTGGATGGGAGACGACCGCGAGCGGGTGACCCTCGCCGACGCCGCGCAGCGCCTGTCAGGACGCCTCGATGGCTGAAGAGAAGCTCGGGCGCTACCGGCTGTTGTCGCTCATCGCCACCGGCGGCATGGGCGAGGTGTTCCTGGCGCGGCAAGAGGGGCCGGCGGGCTTCTCGAAGACCGTCGTCATCAAGCGCATCTTGCGGCATCTGGCGCGCGACCAGGGCTTCATCGACCTCTTCCTCAACGAGGCGCAGCTGGCCGCGCAGCTCCAGCACCCGTCGATCGTCCAGGTGTTCGGGCTCGAGCGCGAGGGTGAGACCTGGTTCATCGCCATGGAGTACGTGCCCGGCAAGAGCCTGCGCGCGCTCATCGACACCTGCCGCGACAAGCAGCTCACCATTCCCGCGCCCATCGCGGTGCGCCTCATCTCGCAGGTGCTCCAGGGGCTGGAGTTCGCCCACGAGCTCAAGGACGAGAAGGGCAGGGCGCTGGGCATTCTCCACCGCGACGTCAGCTCCGAGAACGTGCTGGTGGCGTCGTCGGGCATGGCCAAGCTGGTCGACTTCGGCATCGCCCGCGCGATGCGGGGCGTCGAGACGCGGGTCGGAACGCCCAAGGGCAAGCTCGCCTACATGGCGCCCGAGCTGATGGTGTCGGGGGCGGCCATCGATCGCCGCGCCGACGTCTACGGCGCCGGCGTGCTGCTCCACGAGTTGCTGATGCTCCAGCGGCCGCCGCTGGGGGCCCTGCGAGACGACGGCACGCCCGAGCCGTTGCCCTACCGCGCGCCCGAGTCGCTGCCCGAGCCGCTGCGAGAGGCCCTCACCCGCGCCCTGGCGCTCGACGCGAAGGACCGGTGGCCGACCGCGCACGCCATGAGCGAGGCGCTCGAGAGCTGGCTCACCAGCGCCGGCCACACCGTGCTCGCGCAAGACGTGAGCGCCTTCCTCACCATCGTGCATGGCGCCACCGCCGCGGCCCCGGTCTCGCTGGGGGACGACGTCGGCAACACCGGGCAGCAGCCCGCCTTCACTGGCACGGCGCCGTTGCCGTCGGCCCGCACGCAGGGCACCGCGCCGCTCACCCCGCCCCCGCGCACCGCCACCCAGCCGCTCCTGCGCGCGGTGACCGGGCCGGTGGTGGCCGCGCCGCCGCCGGGGCCGTCGCGCACGGGGCTGTGGATGTTGCTGGCCGGCATCGCCACGGCCGCGGTGTTCCTCACCATCACCATCGTGGCCATCGTCGGCTCCCAGGGGCCCAGGGTGGAGCCGCTCCCGATGCCGCCCGAGGTGCCGCTGGCCGATCCCCGGCCGACCGATCAAGTGATGCCGGAGCTCTCGCTCGAGGCGCCGCTCGCGGTGGACGCGGGCCGGCCGGAGCCTGCCGTCGAGAAGCCCGCGGTTCGGCCCCCCCGGCCGGTGGTGAAGCGCCCGCCGCCGAAGAAGCCGAAGACCGGGCGGGTGACGGTGCGGGTCAACCCGTGGGCCGAGGTCTACCTCGCGAACAAGAAGCTGGGCGTCACGCCGTTCGACCCGGTCGAGGTGCCCGCCGGCTCGGCGACCTTCACGCTGAAGAACTCGCAGCTCAACGTGACGCGCAAGGTGACGGTGAAGGTGCCGGCCGGCGGCAACGTGGTGCTGCGCGCCGACCTCTTCAAGTGAGCTTCAAGTCGAACGTGCCCGCCTTCACGGTGCGCCCGTTGGCCTGCACGTCGACCCGATGCCGCCCGGCGTGGAGCCTGCGCACCGAGCGGTGCACGAGGCGGAACTTCCGTGACACCGTCCTGGCTTCGCCCGGGTCGAGGTCGAGCCGCGCGAGGCGGAACTTCCTGGTGGAGGTGCCCTTCGGCCGCTTGAAGTGAACGACCGCCTCGACCACGACGTGGGTGAGCGCCTGGCCCTCGTTCTTCACGGTGGCCTCGACGGTGATCGACTGGCCGACCGTGACGCGCCGGGGCGTGACGGCGGCCGAGATCGCCAGGGCCTCGCCCGACGCGCCCAGGAGCGCGAGCGCCTCGGGGTCGCCGGCCTTCACCAGCGAGCGCAGCCCGTGCTCGACCAGCCGTCGGCGTTCGGGTGAGGCCTTCACCAGCCAGCGCCGCGCGGTCTCGAGCACCACCCGGGGGTGGTCCTTCGAGAGGTCGTTGAGGTGGTTGGCGACCGATCGCCGCACGTACTCGCTCTCGTCGTCCTTCAGGCTCTCGAGCAGCGGGAGCGTCAGCGAGGGGTCGGCCTGGATCGCCGGCAGGCGCTCGCCCCACGGCAGCCGCGGCCTCGAGCCTTCGGACACCAGGCGCCGCACGTGCGGGTCGCGATCGGTCACCCAGCGCGAGAGCGCCTCGAGGGTTCGCGCCGGGGCGGCGAGCAGCAGCGAGCGAATGGAGAACTCCGCGGTGAAGCGCCTGGTGAGCTCGCGGTTGGCGCGCAGCGCCGTCTCGACGTCTTGCGGCCCCACCTCATGGAGCCACGTCGACAGCGGCATCAGGCGCATCACCTCGTTCCCGTAGCCTTCGGTGGCGGTGAGCGGGGGGCCCAGCGAGGCGATCACGAGCTCCATCGCGCGCGTGACGTCGCGCGGCAGGCAAGCGCCCAGCGCCCGGGCGATGTGTCGTGAGCGGGCCTTGAGCTCCAGCGCCTCGAGGCCGCGGGTGGCCTGGCTGATGAACCGCTTTGACGGAAACGCAGGCCAGGCCGCCTCGAGGTCGCGGGCGATGCGCTTGACCCCCGCCGCGTTCAGCAGGTTCTTGAAGGCCTCGGCCATGGCGCTGTCTCTTATACACATCT
>JACSRE010000389.1 GCA_014879945.1 Myxococcus sp. | reverse complement strand
CCGCCTCAACTGCCAGAAGCCCTGCACCGTCAGCGTCGACGGCGCGCGGCGCACTGGAGAGAACCAGACGGGGCAGCTCACCATCACCAACGTCGCGCCCGGCACCCGGCAGGTGTTCGTGAAGTTCTTCGGCGGCTCGGCGCAGGCGTCGGTCGAGGTGGCGCCCGACACCGAGGTCTTCCTCTTCGCGCAGGAGTCGTCGCTGCGCGTCACCAACACCAGGCCGCTGCACTGACGTGCGCATCGACCGCGCGTCAGGGCCGGGCGGCCTCGAGACCTGGGTGCTCTCGGGCGAGGGCGCCGAGGTGCGGGTGGTGCCGTCGCGGGGCGCGCTCGTCACCCACTGGAGCGTCGGCGGCGAGGCCCTGCTGTTCCTCGACGAGGCGACCCTGGTGGACCGTGCGCGCAACGTGCGCGGCGGCATTCCGCTCCTGTTCCCCAACGCGGGCCCGCTGCCGGCCGAGGGCGTGCGCTTCGACGGCCGCACCATCACCCAGCCGCAGCACGGGCTGGCGCGCCTGGCCGCCTGGGAGGTGGTGGACGCCATCAGCGACGACGTCACCGCGCGCGTCGCGATGCGGCTGACCTCGAGCGACGTCACCCGGGCCGGGTACCCGTTCGACTTCTCGAGCGATGTCGCGGTCTCGTTGAGCGACGGGCGGCTGCTGCTCGAGTGGCGCATCACCAACACCGGCGACGCGGTGATGCCGCTTCAGGTGGGCACGCACCCGTACTTCGCGGTGCCGCTGAGCCAGAAGCCGAGGGCCCAGGCGCCTTCGCGGGCCTCGCAGCTGAAGGAGCGCCGCACGGGCCAGGTGCGCGCGGCGACGCCGGTGGCCTTCGGCGACGGCGAGGTGGACGTGGTGCTGCTCGACCACGGGCCGGCCGCGACCCTGCTGCGCGGTGACGGCAGCCGCATCGAGCTCAGCGCGACGCCGCAGCTCTCGACGCTGGTGCTGTGGACGCTGCCCGACCAGCCCTTCATCTGCGTCGAGCCGTGGACGGCGCCGGGCGGCGCGCTCGCCACGGGCGACGGCGTCATCACCCTCGCGCCCGGCGCGACCGAGGCCTTCGCCATCGAGCACCGCTTCGTGCGGTGAGGCCTAGGCGGCCGCCGCGAGCGCCGGCGGAGGCGCCAGGGGCAGTCGCACGAAGAACGTCGTGCCCGCGCCTGCCTTCGTCTCGAAGGTCAAGGTGCCGCCATGCTTCAGCACCATCGCGCGCGCCAGCGGCAGCCCCTGCCCGGTGCCAACCCCGACGCCCTTGGTGGTGAAGAAGGGGTCGAAGATGCGCGGCTGCACGTGCTCCGGGATTCCGGTTCCGCTGTCGATGATGGCGATGACGACGTCGCCACCTTCGACGCTCGTCTTCACCCGAATCTTCCCCCGCCCGCCGGTCGCCTTCACCGCATCAGCGATGGCGTGGCCAGCGTTCACCACGAGGTTCAAGAAGACCTGGTTGAGCTCGCTGACGCGGCAGCTCACCATCGGCAGGTCGCCGAGCTCCATGCCGACGTCGGCGACGTCTTTGTACTCGCTGCGCGCGATGGTGAGCGTCATCGAGAGCGCGCGGTTCAGGTCGGCCGGCGCGGCCTCTTTCTGGTCGGGGTGCGCGAACTCCTTCATCGAGCGCACCAGGCCGGCCACGCGGTCGAGCCCCTCGAGCGACCTCGCCAGCGCGCCAGGTACGTTCTCAGCGAGGTAGTCGAGGTCGGCCTTCGCGGCGGCCTCGTCCCACCGCTGGGCCAGCTCGGGCGGCATCGCGTCTCTGGCCTGGTGCACCGTGGTGATGAGCTCGAAGAGGTCGACGATGGCGTCTTTGACGAAGTGAACGCTGTCACCGACGAACTGCACCGGCGTGTTGATTTCGTGGGCGATGCCCGAGGCGAGCCGGCCGACCGACTCGAGCTTCTGCGACTGCTGGAGCTCCTGCTCGAGCCGGTGCTTGTCGGTGATGTCGAACATCAGGCCGCACGAGGTGTCACCCTGCGGCGTGCTGACGACGAGGCGAACGGTCGCCTGCTTCGAGGGGCTCACGAGCGAGAACTCGTGCTCCACCGGCTCTTCACCGGCCAGCGCCGCCAGCACCCGCGCCACGTCTGAGGGGCTACAGGCGCGCTCGAGGAAGCCCTGCGCGGTCCAATCAGCCGCGGGCCTGCCCAGCAGGGCCTCGGCCTGCTGGCCCACCGAGGTGAAGCGCTGCTGCGCTCGGCTCCAGCGCCAGGGAACGGCATGGGTTCCCTCGACGAGCTGCTGGAGCTCGGCGCGGCTGGCGGTCAGCTCGGCGATGGAGGTGCGCACCGCGCGCTCGAGCTGCCGCCGCTGGTGCAGCACCATGGCCTGCACGACGCCGACGGTCGCGGTGCCCGACGCCAGCACCACCGACGTCGCGCGGTCGCCCACGAGCAGCAGGGGCTCGACCGTGAAGACGACGACGTAGACGGCAAGAAACAGGGGTGACGACGTGCCCGCGCAGATGCTCCCCACCAGCACCAACTGGGCGAGGGCGTACACCGGCTCGGAGTCGTTCCTGACCCCCACCGAGGCGGAGTGGAGCGAGAGCACCATGAAGAGCGCGTGGAGCGTCCCCGACGCCCAGCGCTTTGACTTCAGCAAGGGCCATGACGCGAGAATCACGGCCACGATGACCAACCGCTCGAGGGGGACTTCGATCGCGGCGGGGGCCAGCCATCCCAGGATCACGCCCCACAGTGGGTAGAGCACGACCGCCAGGCCCGCGAGCAGTCGCGCGGAGGTGGAGTTCATGGCTGTGGGGACTGCAACTCGTGAGCCTCATCAGCCTGCGGCCGAGCTTGTCGGGTCTTTCCCTGACGGGCGCCTGATCAGCGCACCGGCCTCACTGCGCGAACAGCCGAATGCCGGTGGCCGCCGCGAACGACAGCCGGTGCGCCTCGGCCCAGTCGGGGTGGCGCACGACGACGTGCCCGTCGGAGAGGAGCGTGTTCTTCCAGTTGCGGCGCTGCATGCCGGGGCGGAAGAGCGCCTCTTCGACGCACCACGGGCCGGCCTCTTTGAGCCACTGGCCCAGGCCCTCGACGCGGGTGATGCGGCCCTGCCCGAAGGCGCGCTTGAAGACGATGCCGACGTTGTACTTGCGGGGCACGTTCGCCTCGAAGGAGCGCCACGTCGCCACCCGCGCCCACTCCCGAAAGAGGTCGATGTCGCTGGTGTAGTTCATCTGGTCGACGATGTGCGCGCCGCCGGGGCGGCAGCCAATCTCGCCGAAGACGGCCTCGCCGCGCGGGGTGAGGAACCACTCCATGTGGGTGAAGCCGTCGCCCATGCCGAGGGCCTTGAGCACGTCGCGGCCGAGCTCGACGCCGGGCTTGAGCCGCGCCTGGTACATGTCACGCACGGTGATGATGACGGGCGAGATCCACTCGTTGGAGCGCGCCTCGATGGGCTTGGGCAGGTAGGCGGCGATGTTCTCGTAGGCGGGCTTGCCGCCGATGCACACGGTGTCGAAGGTGAACTCTTCGCCGGTGACGTACTCCTCGCACGAGAGCTCTTGAACGTGGCGCACCTTCTGGAGCGTGGCCTCGAGCTCCTTCGCGTCACCGACGCGGTAGGTGTCGGCGCTGCCGGCGCCCGCGATGGGCTTGAGCACCAGCGGGTAACCAATCTCTTCGGCGGCCTCACGAATCTCGCGCTGCGAGGTGCAGCGCTTCGACTTCGGTACGCGCAGCCCGGCGGCGCGCACGCGCTCCTTCATCAGCTGCTTGTCGCGGAACCCACGCACGATGTCGGAGCTCATGCCCGGCATGCCCCAGCGCTCACGCATGCGCGCGGCGAGGATGACGAGGGGCTCCCAGTTGGCCAGCACGCGGTCGACCGGCACGCCCTTGAGCCAGGTGGTGGCGCGCTCGATGACGTCGTCTTCGTCCATGATGCGCGGCACCTGCAGGTAGTCGTGCAGGTAGGGCTTGAGCTCCTTCGGCAGCCCGGCCCGCGGCGTGTCGGCGATGCCGTAGACCTTCGCGCCGACCTCAGCGAGGCCGCGGGTGTACTGAATCATCTCGGGAGGAAAGGTCGGGGCGAGGAAGACGACGCGCATGGAGGCGCAAAGTACCAGCGCCTCGATTCCCCGTGGGGTTGCATGAATAACGACAATGTAGGATATCGTTATTCATGCCCATCAAGAGCGGTCCCGTTGGCGTCAGGCCCGTGGTGGTTCCCTCGAATCAGCCGGTGGTGAAGGCCCCGAGCACCAGTCCGGTGACGGCGCCTGGAGCCCCCTCGGCGCAGGCCTGGGCGCCGACGGCGGGCGCTCAGCGCGTGGCCGCGGTCGGCACCGGCCAGCCCATCGTCGGAACGCCGACGGTGGCGCACCTCGAGGGGCTGCGCTCCGGCAGCGTGCAGCCCGCGGCGGTGGCGTGGGCCCTGCGCGAGGCGCTCACCTCGGGTGACCCGGCGAAGCTGGCGAAGGCGGCGCAGACGCTCCAGGTCGCCGAGTCGTACCAGCGCAAGGCCCAGCAGGACGCGACCAACTACGCCGGCACCGGCTTCGTGCCCTTCACCTTCCCGAAGCTCGAGGTGAAGCTGTCGGCGGAGCAGACGGCGCAGCTGATCAACCAGCTCGCCACCGCGAAGGACAAGCCGAGCATCGCCGCGCTCCACACCGCGGCCGCGCGCGGGCTGCTCGTCACCGAGCCGCGCGACGCCCTCGGCCCCACGGGAAAGCTCGCCGGGCTCGCCCCGAAGGAGCTCACCCTGCTGCCCGGCAGCGACGGCCGCGAGGCCCCGCGCGGCGGCGCGAAGACGTTCCAGGAAGACTGGACCGAGAACGTGGTGCCGGGCCTCGCCAACATCAAAGAGGCCATCATCGAGACGGCGAAGGCGCGCGGCCCGAGCTGCCCCTACGCGCGCGGCAACCACGCCAAGGGCGTGTCCTTCGACGACGCCAGCTTCAAGGTGGACAAGAACGCACCGCCGTGGGCGAAGGACCTGTTCGGCGACGGCCTCGAGGGCGGCATGGTGCGCATCTCGGGCAGCCAGACCAACCCCGACCAGCCCGACTCCGAGGCCCACATGCCCGGCATTCGCCTCGTCTTCCCCGTCAACGGCGCGCTCGACGGCTCGGCCACCAGCACCATCGACCTCACCGCCAACACCGGCGACACCACCCACGCGCAGACCGCCGCCGAGCACACGCGCTTCACCCAGGACATCTCGGTGCCCAAGCGCGGGCTGAGCAACCTCACGCCGGTGCGCGCCGCCAAGCACGTGCTGGGCGGGCTGTTCGGCGCTCCCGGCGGCGTGCCCGAGCGCGTTCGACAGATGAAGAACGCGGTGGAGGTGACCGGCATGGCCAACGCCCAGCGCTTCGACGAGCACGAGTTCTTCGGCCGGCACGCCTTCTTCGTCGGCGGCCGCTACGTGCAGGTGCGCTTCGAGGTGGTGGAGCCCAAGCCCTTCCCCGACGCGTCGAAGGACCCACACCCCGACGCGCGCCTCAACGCCGTGTCGAAGGGCATCGCCGAGGGCGGCCTGAAGCTCGCGATGTTCGTCACCGAGCTGCCGGGCGGCAACCCCGACCTGGTGGAGCAGGAGGGGTGGAAGGGCCTGCCCGAGACGCGCCTGGCCACCATCACCGTGCCGCCGCAGCAGCAGACGAAAGACTCACGCGCGGCGAAGTGGTTCGACGAGGTCTCCCACGTGCCTGGCGGCGACGACAAGGTGTTCCAGGCGGCGGGCCTGGGCCGTCACCGGGTGCCGGTGTACCTGCAGAGCGAGAAGGTGCGGCACTCGAGCCCGAACTGACCGCCCGCCGGTGCGCGGTCCCTGAACCGTAAACGCCCATGACAGATGCGACATCGAGCAGGTCGCTGCGTCTTCCAGACTGTCTCTTATACACATCT
>JACSRE010000140.1 GCA_014879945.1 Myxococcus sp. | reverse complement strand
GCGGGCGGTGGCATGGCCTGCACCATGGCGGGCGCGGCGTGCTCGACGGCCACGCAGTGCTGCGCGTCGAACAGCGACTGCGGCATCACCACCACCAGCCCCAACACACGCATCTGTTGCAGCAAGCAGGGGTCGCCCTGCAGCCTGGGGAGCTGCTGCGCGCCGTCCATCTGCCGGACGTTGAGCGGCTCGATTCGCGTCTGCCAGTGATGGCCAGCCTGCGAATGGTCGCCGGAGCAACGCTGATTGCCTCGCGCGCGCCTCCGCTCTACGCGGCCGGTCGTGTCGAGCGAAGGAGCACCCACGGGGCTGACGTCGCTGGTGGTGGTCCTGGTGCGCCCCGAGGGCCCGCTCAACGTCGGCAGCGTGGCGCGGCTGTGCGGCAACTTCGGCTGCGCGCTGCGCCTGGTGCGCCCGCTCACCGACGTCTCACAGCACGACGCGATGAAGATGGCGCACCCGTCTCAACGCCTCCTCGAGCAGGCGCCGGTGTTCGAGACGCTCGCGGCGGCGCTGGCCGACGTCTCGCTCGCGGTGGCCACCTCATCGAAGCTGGCCGACGCGACCGCGGCGCCGTGGTTGTCGGTGGAGCGCGCGAAGCTCCTGCTGCCAACCACTGGAGAGCGACTGGCGCTGGTGTTCGGCAACGAGCGCACGGGGCTGTCAGTCGACGAGGCCGCGCAGTGCCCACGCGTGGTGCGGCTGCCGACGCCGGGGCCGACGGACAGCTTGAACTTGAGCCACGCGGTGGCGGTCGCCTTGACGCTCTTCGCCGAAGCCGCGAGCGACTCCAGCCTCGAGCCACGCGCTGGTGCCGAAGCACGGGCCGCCCTCAAGCAGCTCCTCAGCGAGCAGCTCGACGCCCGCGGCTTCTTCAAGGGCGGCCACCGCGCGCGTGAGGGCTTTCAGCCGCGCCTTCAGGAGCTGCTCGACAAGATGGACCTGAGCGAGCGCGACCTGACGCTCCTTCGCGACCTGCTGTTGGTGTTGAGCGCTCCTCGGCCGTAGCGGGCCATCGGGCGCCGCTCGCGGGCTCGAGTGAGGGCCTTCACCGCAAGCGCTCCCCATGCGCGCAGGCCAACGGGAACGAGGCGCCGCGAATGACTCGCCACGGTGCAGCGCTCGGAGTTCGAGCGCCACCCCCGGCGGCGCTGCAGGTCGAGGTCCTCAGACAGTCCACCGAGCCGAGGCTGCCGCGCTCAATCGATGCACACCGGCCGGTCCACCGCCGAGACGTTGTTGTCGTCACGGCACTCGCGGAAGAGCGGCCGCAGCGGGTCGACGAGCACCTTCGCGACGAAGGCGTCTTGCGCCGTGCCGCCCTGCACCGACACCGCGAGCGTCTCGGCCTGCCCGGCGTTGAGCGCCCGCGTGGTGACGGCGCGGCCCACCTCGACGTCCATGGCGCCCCGGCGCGCGAAGAGCGCCACCTGAACGCCCGCGGGCAACGCGGCGAGGCCCTGGTTGCGCACGGTGACGCGCGCGAGCAACGGCGCGCACTCCATGCTGAGGCTGACCGTCACGTCGGGCGCGTTGAAGAGGCCCTGGTCGAGCACGTTCTGGCGGAAGTTGTTGAGCCAGGGCACGCCCCAGTTCGCGCGCTCACGCCTCGGAATCGACCCGTAGGTTGCCGGCGGGAAGCACGCCGAGTCGCGCGCGTCGCACACGTTCGTCACGTGGTAGGTGTGCTGGTTCCACAGCGTGCGCGTGCCCACCCACGCATTGGCGCGGTCGCCGAACACGGTGATGCCCCGGTAGGCGAGGCCCCCATCGGCGGGCGCGCGCCACGCCGGCCGGCCCGCGTCGGTGTCGGGCTGGTTCCACGGCGCCATGTCGCACTTCCACCCGGTCGGCCCGGGGTCGACGCCGTTCGACACCATCACAATCTCTGCGTGCCCATCGCCGTCGACGTCGGCGACGACTGACGTCTCGGTGCCGGTGAAGCTGGTGGTGAGCGCCGCGAACTTCACCGCGCCGGTGCGCCCGTCGTAGACCCACAAGAAGCACTCGTCGCCGTAGACGACCTCGGCCCGCGAGTCGCCCTCGAAGTCGAACACCGTGGAGCCCGTCACCGACGAGCTGAAGTCGTGGTTCGGCGTCGCCCACGCAATCTGCAGCGTCATGGTGGTGAAGTTCGGCTTCACCGAGAAATAGAAGTCTTGCTGCGCGACGCCGATCTCGGGCCGCCCGTCGCCGTCGAAGTCGGCCACCGTCGGAGGCCCGCCGCTCCCCGTGCCGCTGAGCGTGAGCGCCGGCATCAGCGGCATGCCCGTGGTGGCCGAGAGCAGCCACACCTTGCCGCCTTCGACGAGCACCACCTCGGGCCGGCCGTCGCGGTCGAAGTCACCCACGCCGGGGAACCCGTCGGTGACGGCGGTGTTGTTCCAGAAGACGCCGCCGTCGGTGAGGTACGCCGTCTTGCCCGCGAGCAGCTCGAGGTCTCCGCCGTCGCGGCCGTCGAGGTCGACGAAGGTGCTGAGCGCGCGCGTGGCGCCGCCGCCCGTGGCCCCGACGCCCTGAAACCTCAGCGACAGGCCGCCGTCGGCGGTGCTGAAGACGGTGTTGCCGTAGGCAATCTCGGGCGCGCCATCGCCGTCGATGTCGGCCAGCGAGAAGCCGCCGCCCCACCCGAACGCGTTGTTGCCGTTGCCGGGGAGCAGCTCGGTGCTCAGCCGCTTGAGCGTGCCGTCGCCGTTGATGATGGCGACGCGCCCCTCGCCGGTCGCGGCGACGATGTCGAGGCGGCCATCGCGGTCGAGGTCTCCGATGGCGATGGAGAGCGCGGCGAAGCCCACCGAGCCGGGCAGCTTGTCGAGCGACCAGAGCTCCTGGCCGGTGTTGCCGTCGAGCATACGCAGCACGCCCGTCTTGCAGGCCGAGGGCATGACGCCGGTGCACTGACAGCACGTCTGGCGCGTGTCGCCCGAGACGAAGATGATGTTCGGTGGGTCGAGGTCGTCGACGCGGCCGTCGCAGTTGGAGTCGAACACCCGCGCGACGGTCGGCGTCGACCAGACGTCACTGAACGCGGGGAACTCGCGGCCCTCCCAGTGCCACTTCACCACCGCGTCGAGGCGGCCAACCGGCGGGCGGTACTCGCAGCTCGCCAGGCACCCACCGTCGGAGCCGCCGTCGGCCGCGCAGACGGGCGGCAGCGGCACACAGCGCCCGGCCGGCGGCAGGCTGACGGTGCAGCGCCCGGCGTCGCTCGCGCTGGCGCCTGCGTCGACGGAGCCCCCGAACTGCGTCTCGCAGTACTCGCCGGCCGCGCAGTCTCCGGCGCCGCGGCAGTTGGTCCCCGGGTTCTGGCAACGGTCGAAGAGGCAGAGCGCGTCGCCGCTGCAGCACACCGAGCCGCACGCCTTCGCCGCCGACGCGCAGCACAGGCCCGAAAAGCAGCCGAGGCCTCCACAGTCCGAGGCGCTGCGACAGCCGGCGTCGGCGCTCCCGCCGTCTTCGAAGCCGCCGCCCGCGCCACCACCGCCGTCGCCGCCGTCCTGCGTCAGCTCGCCACCGTCTTGCCCGGCGCCACCACCAGCGCCTGCGTCACGGGTGCGCACGGTCGCGGTGCCGCAGGTGCAGCCCTGCAGCACGACGAGCAGAGAGACGACGACGAGCGGGAGGACCGAGGCGCGCATGGAGCCGTCGACCTTAGTGGCGCTCGCGCCACCACCGCCATGAACGTCGGGCGCGCCGTCGCTGCGGCGAGACAAGCCGACCGGTGCCCGCGGCACGACGCAGTGAGCAATGCGCTCCCGGGTCGGGCGTCGTGAACTCTGGTTGGGAATGCGTGGCTTGATCTCCATCGCGCTGCTGGTCAGCGCCTCGTGCGTGACGCCGCGCCCCGCGCCGCGCGGCCTCGCCACCAGCGCCGAGTCGGTGGCGACGGCCGAGCGACAGGTGAAGGACGCTCGCAAGGTGCGCGAGGTGGCCGCGAGCCTGGCCGGCATCGTCGCGGGCGCGGGCGGCGTGGTGTTGCTGGGCTCGCAGCTCCAGCCCATTCAGGCGAGCCCGGGCTCGACCGACCCTTCGCTGGCGGGGGTTCAGACGGCGAGCCAGCGGCTGCAGGAGCTGGCGCTGGACAACAAGAGCCGCGACCGCACCATCGCGGCGGGGCTCCTCGTGGGCAGCCTCGGCGGGTTCCTCGTCGCGTGCGTCGCCTCTGCCGTCATCGACGACGGGGCGTCGGAGTGGCTCGTCGCTCAGCGCGAAGGAGAAGCGCGCGAGCTCGCCGTGTCGGAGCGGGACGCCAACCGCGCGCTGCTCGAGGCGGCGCTCGCTGCGCAGAACGGCCCGAAAGAGACTGGGGGAAGAACGCTCCGCGCCGGCCAGAAGGGCGCTCGGGGCCCGCGCGTGAAGCCGCTGCCGGTCGTCCCCGGCTCGTAGCGGCTCGACGCCTCGAGCCCGATGGAGTGCCGACCTGTCGACTGGCTGACTTCGAATACGCTGCGCGCGATGCCCAGCTACGAGCGAGACGTTGGCGACGAACACTTGCGCTTCGAGCGCAGGTCGCGGCCGAGGGGCGCTGCTTCTCGAGTTCCTCCCATCGGCGAACAGCCCCTTCACCTGGTCTTCGTGCTGCGAGGTCTGCTGGCCCTGGTCGTGCTCGGGGGCTGTCAGCAGTCGTCCCCTCGACCACGCGCAGGCCCGGGTGAGCCGTGCCTCGCGATGTTGAGCGCGTGGCGTGACACGGCCTTCGGGAGCATCGACGTTTCCCCCGAAGTGCTCGGGCAGCTCCGACTGCTCGCGAGCGCATCGGCGTTCGAGCGCTGCGCCGACGCCGACCTCGTCGCGGCGCTCGCACTGAGCGCGTCGCGTCTCGAAGACCGCCGGGTGGTGGTCACCGGCAACGCCTTCGACCGGCCCGCGCAGGAGGTGCGCCACTGGGCCCTCGCCATCATCACCGCCCTCAGCGGGAAGTCGTTCGGGAGCCTCGCTCCGGGTGCCGCGGGGCGGACGGTGGCGGCAGCCCTCGACTGGTGGGCGACGGAGGGCTCCAAGAACCCCGCCGGCGTCATCGGCGCGCACCGGGCCAGCGCGCTCCGCGCCGCAGCGGAAGCTCGAGCGGCGCTCCTTCGAACGACAGACCTCACCGCGGGGCAGTCGTGGAACGTGCGACCGACGGCCGCGGGGCCGTTCACCGACGAGGAGTTCGTCGCGATGGCGGGGCCAGGCGTCTACGCGTGGCGCGGGCCGACGCTCCTCTTGCTCCGGTCGACGGCTGGGGGCGGCGTTGGTGAAACCCCGGTGTCCACCCCGGCGTCGCCGCTCGAGTCGAACGCGCAGGCCATCGCGCCGTGGCCCTTCTCCGGCGTGCTGCCGCTCTCGGCCGTGGCTGAGCAACGCGCGACGGCGCCAGAGGTCATGGCCGAGATCGATCGCCGCGAGCCCGCGCTCCTCGACCGCTTGAGCCGGTTTGGCGAACGGCCGGTCTTCGTGCGCGAAGGAGACCTGGTCGTACGGTTGAGCGTCCGACGACGATAGCCCGTTGCTTCCGGCCGCGAGCCACCGTCGGGGCAGCTGCGGAAGCCGGCTCAGCCGAGCGGCGATACTTCGGCCAGCCGTCGTTCGAGGAACGCCCGCTCGGCGGCGTTGGTGACGAGCTCGAGCGCGTGTCGGTAGGCCGCCTGCGCCTCTTCCAGCCGCCCGAGCCGGCGCAGGAAGTCGGCGCGCGTCGCCGGGAGCAGGTGGTACGTGCGCAGCGCGTGCTCACGCTCGAGCGGCGCGAGCACCTCGAGGCCCGCCGCGGGCCCGTCGAGCATCGCCACCGCCACCGCGCGGTTCAGGGTGACGAGCGGTGACGGCGCCAGCACCTCGAGGGCGCGGTACAGGTGCCCGATGCGTGCCCAATCGGTGGCCGCGAAGGTGGGCGCCGACGCGTGCGTGGCGGCGATGTGCGCCTGCAGTTGAAACCGCCCCGGCCGCCCGCGCGCCGCGGCGAGCTGCAGCGTGTCGAGGCCGCGCTCGATCAACCCGTGGTTCCACTGCGCGCGGTCCTGGTCTTCGAGCAACACCAGGTCACCGCGCGCATCGACCCGCGCGCGCGCGCGCGAGGCCTGCAGCTGCATCAACGCGAGCAACCCTCGCGCCTCGGGCTCTTCGGGCAGCGCGTCCACCACCAGCGAGGTCAGCCGCTGGCCCTCCTCCATCAGGTCCACCCGGGTGAGCGCGTCGCCGCTGGTGGCCGTGTAGCCCTCGTTGAAGACGGCGAAGAAGACGTGCAGCGCCGCGTCGAGCCGCGCCTCCAGTTGGTCGGGCTCGGGCACCTCGTAGGCGATGGCCTCGTCGTGCAGGTACCGCTTGGCGCGCACCAGCCGCTGCGCCACCGTCGGCTCGGGCACCAGGAAGGCGCGGGCCACCTCGGGCGTGGTGAGGCCGCAGACCAGCTTGAGCGTGAGGGCCACCTGCGCCTCGAGCGGCAGGCCCGGGTGGCAGCAGGTGAAGACGAGCCGCAAGCGTTCATCAGCGAACATGGCGCCCTCGTCGATGGCTTCGTGGAACGACTCGGCCTCGCGCGCCTCCCGTCGCGTCCAGTCGGCTTCGCGCTGCTGTCTGCGGAACAGGTCGATGGCCCGGTTGCGCGCCGCCTTCATCAGGTACGCGCCGGGGTTGGGCGGCAGCCCGGCCCGCCGCCACTGCGCCACGCTGGCCACCACGGTGTCCTGGAGGAGCTCCTCGGCGACGCTCAGGTCGCGCACCAACTTCGCGAGGTACGCCACCACCAGCGGCGTCTCGCGCCGCAGCATCACCGTCAGCGCGGCGTCATCGAGCGGCTCGACCGGCACGCCTCAGCAGTCCCAGACTTCGCGCAGCTCGAGCGTGTCGGAGTCCCACATCGGGTGTCGCTTCAACCAGCCCAGCGCCTCGGCCTTCGACGCGCAGTCCACCAGGTAGAAGCTGCCGACGACCTCCTTCGTCTCGGGGTGCGGCCCGTCGAGCGCCACCTGCGCGCCGTCGCGTCTCACCACCCGCACCATCTCCTGGCCCGACTTGAGGCGAAACCCGCGCGGCGCCACCAGCAGCACGCCCGCGGCCTTGAGCGCCTCGGTGTAGGTGACGTGCTCCTGCACCACGCGCTCGAACACGATGGTGGAGTTCCACCTGGTGAACGACGGCGCGTCGGTGAGCACCGCCCACACCACCTCGGGCTTCGCGGCGACCTCGATGGCGACGCTGTAGTCGAGGGCCTTCTCGGCGCGGGTGCGGCTGGCCTTGCCGTCGGCGGGCAAAGTCGCCGGGTCCTTCAACTGGCGAACGGTGGTGCAGGAGCACGCGGTGACGAGCGAGGTGAGGGCGGCGAAGAGGGCGAGGCGATTCATGGAGCGCTCCAGTCGAGGACTTCGTGTGGCGCACTCGACGTTTGGCCCGGCTTGAGATCGACAGCCATGCAACCCACTGACATTACGAAGCCAGCTCCCGCGTCATGGGATTGAAGTGGGGTGAGTCGATGTAGGAGATAGCCCTCCATGCGCTCTTCCCTGGTGGTCGCCGCGGTGCTGCTGCTGGGCTGTGGACCCGATTCGTTCGCGCAGCTCGATGGCGTCGACGACGAGGGTGGCCTGGAGCTGGCGCTCGACGAGCTCAACGCCACCACGATGCTGGCCTTCCTCAATGGCCCGACCGCGACCCTGACGGTGCTGACGCAAGACGCGCGGGTGGAGTCGAGGGCCGCGAAGGGCATCGTGGCCTTCCGCGCGGGCGCCGACGGCGTGCTGGGCACTGCAGACGACCAGCGCTTCGCCTCGGTCGCGCAGGTCGACGCCGTTCCCTATGTGGGCGCGGTGGCCCTCGCGAAGCTCGACGCCTTCGCCTCGACGCAGGGCGTGCCTTCGGTGACCGTCGAGGGCGTGCGCTTCACGGCGGCCGAGGCGGCGCTGGCGGTCGCGGTGGTGAACGACGCGCGCATCACCAGCGCAGGGCTCTCGTCGACGGCGGTGTCGAACCTCGTGGCGCGGCGGCCGTACGCGACGCTCGACGCCATCGGCGCCACGCCCGCCATCGGGCCGGCGACGCTGACGGCGCTGCGCACCTACGCGGCTCAGCTGCTCGCGGGCACGCCCCTCCCGTCGGGCTGCGAGGCGGGCACCTTCGACGGCATCGTCTTCACGAAGGCCGCTGCCTGCCACGCCGTCGACTACCTCAACCGCGCGCGCTTCAGCGAGCTGGCGGCGCTGCCCGACGCGGCCCGCCTCATCGCCTACGAGACGGGCTCCTTCGACCCGAACGGGGTGTGGCAGCGCACCCGGTGGGCGTCGGTGGCCGACTTCGCGAATCGTCCGGGCATCGGCGCGACGGCCGTCACCGCGCTCGCCTCGGGCTCGGCCGCGTGGACCTACTCTGGCTCGAGCGTCGACACGGTCGCGTCCACGTGGACCAACCGGGTCGCCCAGGTGAACCTGCCGCTGTTCCTCGAGAAGGCGTACGTCACCAGGCTGTACCCGCAGACCGGCGAAGGAAACTACCTCTGGGAGTGCGCCGAGCTGCGCGACGCGCCGGGCGCGCCCAACTTCCTGTTGGGGTGCCGGCCCGCGGTGGTGTGCGGCGGCGCCTGCTGGCCCATGGGTGTCAACGCGTGGGACACCCGCCTCCACGGCACGCTGCGACGCTCGACGATGCCCGGCTCCGGCGGCTATCGCCTCAGCCTCTCGAACTGACCGAGCGCGGCGCGTCGGCGGCACCGACGCCGTGCGGTGGTGTGCTTCACGCGCCCACACACCGTCACCACAATTCCACAGGACGCCTTTCTATTTCTCCGGGCTCCGGTGTCTCCTTCATTCCAGTCGGCGTTTCTCGAAGGAGCCCCCGCATGACGCCAGGAAGTCCCTCCACCCGGTGGAGCGCATTCGTCGTGCTCCTGGCCGGAGCCGCGTTGGCCAAACCACCGGCCGGCGGCGTGTTCTGCGCGACGTACCCGAGCGCGCCGGAGTGCGTCGGCAAGCAGCCGTCGTGCGCCTACTGCCACGTCGCGCCGCCGCAGCGGAACGTGTTCGGCGCCTCGCTCGAGGCGAAGCTCGTGCCCGGCGCGAGCCGGCCGTTGTCCGACGGCGACTTCTCGATGGCGCTGCCGGCCGCCCTGAAGGCGGTCGAGGCGCTCGACGCCGACGGCGACGGCGTCTCGAACCTGGTGGAACTCCAGCAAGGCACGCACCCCGCCGACCCGGGCAGCAAGCCGGTCGACCGCGCGTGCCAGGGCTCGACCAACCCGCAGTTCAGCGTCTGTCGGTACGACCTGCGGTACGTCTACAAGAAGGTGCTGCTCGACTTCTGTGGCGCCTCGCCCACCTTCACCGAGACGAAGGCCTTCACGGCGATGACCGACGACGCCAGCCGCACCGCCTTCCTCGGCACCGAGCTCGACCGCTGCCTGCAGAGCGAGTTCTGGCGCGGCAAGAATGGCCAGCTGTGGAAGGTGGCGCACCCGAAGATCCGCCCGCTGGGCTCGCTGAAGGAGGGCGAAGACAAAGGCGGCGTGCCGCTCGCCGACTACTACGACGACTACGCGCTCTTCGCCTACTCGCAGACCGACGACCACGACGCGCGCGAGGTGCTGACGGCCGACTTCTTCGTGCGCCGCACCACCAACCCGACCCGCTACACGAGGGTGGCCGACCTGCCGCTGTCGCAGAAGGTGGACCGCGCGCACCGCGCCGGGAACATGACCACCGCGTGGACCCTCACCTACTTCGTGATGTTCACCGCGCTCCCGCGCAACGCCGCCTCGCAGATGTACCGGGCGTACCTCGGGCTCGACATCGCGAAGCAAGAGGGCCTCTACAGCGTGCCCAACGAGCCACAGGACTACGACGCCAAGGGCGTGCAGGCCGCCGAGTGCGCCGCCTGCCACGCCACGCTCGACCCGCTCACCTACCCCTTCCGCAACTACAACGGCATCTCGTCGGCGATGTACGCGACCCGCTACATCCCCAACCGGCTCGAGCTCGGCTTCAGCACCCTCGCCCCGCGCATCACGCAGACGCCCGAGGCCGGCGTCATCTTCGGGCAGCGCGTCAACGACCTGCGCGAGTGGGCCACCGTCGCAGCCAACAGCGACGCCTTCGCCATCTCGACCACCACCGACTACTGGAAGCTGCTGCTGGGCCACCACCCCAGGCCCGACGAGAACGCCGAGTTCGTCGCCACCTGGAAGCGCTTCAAGGGTGAGCACCAGCACCGCGTGCAGAAGCTGCTCCACGACATCGTGAAGACGGAGGCCTACGGTGCGCCCTGAACGACTGGTGCTGCTCGCCGCGACGCTCGCGCTCGGGGTCGGCTGCCCCGGGAAGATCACCGAGCCCTCACAGCCGGTGACGGTGATGGAGCTGCCCGACGCCGGCAGCCTCGCGCGGTCGGCCCGGGGCAACCTGCGCTTCAAGGGCCCGGAGCGCCTCACCAACGACTTCAGCAACGCGCTCGGCCTCAACGCCGACGAGGTGTGCACCGAGCTGGGCCAGTACCAGTGCGCGGGGCTGGTGCACACGGTGGCGCTCGGCGGGGTGGACCCCTTCGGCCGCGGCCTCTACGAGCCCTCGGGCGTCACCGCCGTCACCACCCCGCTCGTGGTGGACCGCATGGCCTTCTCGGCGTGCACCAGGCGCGTGGACAAGGACCTCGCCACGCCGGGCGCGGCGCTCATCTTCAAGGGCCTGCCACAGACCGGCGCGAAGCTCGCGAACGTCGACGGCCCCGAGCTGACGACGGCCATCGGGGAGCTGACCCACCGGGCGCTCCAACGAGACCCGTACACCAACGAGGTCGCCCGCTACCTGCAGCTCGCGAAGGACATCGAGGCCAGCGGCAACGCCGAGCCCGCGCGCGCGTGGATGCAGGCGGTGTGCTTCGCGGTCCTCTCGTCGGCCGAGTCCGTCTTCTACTGAAAGCACCTCCATGGCACTCAAAGGCACCGGCAGGCTCTCTCGTCGTGAAGTGATGAAGGCGCTCTCGCTCGCGGGGGCGGGCTCGACCTCGTTGTCGCCGCTCCTCGCGGGCTGCAGGCAGTCGCTGCAGTCGCCCCAGGACGTGGAGCGCGGGCTGCGGCGCGACGCGCTCGACGGCAAGCCGAAGTTCCTCATCGTCATCGCCGCGTCGGGCGGGGCCAGCATCGTCGACAGCTTCATGGCGGTGCGCGCGTCAGAGGCCGGCATGAACGCGGCGCGCTTCAACACCTTCCCCGACGCGCAGGTGCAGGCCGTCTCAGGCAGCCCGTTTCGCGCGGTGAAGGTGAGCGCGCCGAAGCTCGGCAGCATTCCCATCGCGGTCAACGCCGACCAGCTCGCCTTCGTGCAGCAGCACCGCGACGACATGCTGGTGGCGGCGTCGGTCGGCACCTCGGTGAACCACGTCATCGCGCAGAAGCGCTCGCTCAACGGCAACGGGGCGTGGAAGGGCCGCACGCTGCAAGAGGCGGTGGCGCTGCAGTGGGGCCAGGGGTTTCCGCTCCCCAACGTCAACATGGCGGTGGGCGGCTACGGAGAGCGCGGCGCCGACGACTCGCTGCCCGCGTCGGTCTACGCCGAGACCGTCACCAGCCCCTCGCTGTGGCCGCTGGGCCTCGACGGCGCGCGCGGCATTCGGGGCGCACCCTCACGCGACGTCATCGCCCTGGCCCGCGGCGCCCGCGCCGACCTCGACGTCAGCTCGGTCTTCGGCACCACCTTTCAAGACGCCGACGCGCTGAAGCGCTGGCGGGCGCAGGTGTCGGAGGGCGCGCGGCTCGAGGCGCAAGACCTCATCACCCGGCTCAACGTCATCCCCAACCTGCCGCCGAAGGTGCCGCTGACGGCCTACGGCCTCGACTCTTCTCCCGATGGCGCGAAGGTGCGCGCGGCCTTTCCCGCCTTCTTCGACGACCCGTTCGCCACCCAGTCGGCGCTCGCGTTCCTCTTGCTCAAGTACCGGGTGTCGGTGGCCGTCACCATCGGCCCCGACTTCAACGTCACCCTGGGCGGCGCCAGCGGCCTGGCCAACCCGCCGCTCGCCTTCGACTTCAGCCACAACGACCACCGGGCCACCCAGGGCTTCATGTGGTCGCGCATCCTCTCGAGCATCGACACCCTCATCACCCTGCTCAAGGCCGAGCCCTTCGACCAGGCGACGGGCGAGAGCCTGTGGGACCGCACGCTCATCTACGTGGCGACCGACTTCGGGCGCACCCGCAGCCGGCCCGACAACGCCGCCGAGTTCGGCTCGGGGCACGACCTCAACAACGGCTTCTTGATGGTGTCGCCGATGGTGAAGGGCAACACGCTGCTGGGCGGCGTCGACCCGGCCACCACCCTGACGTACGGCTTCGACGCCCGCACCGGCGCGCCGCTCCCGGGCAAGGTGAGCTCGAACGAGGCCGACCTCTACTCCGGCGTGCTGACGGCCATGGGCGCCGACCTCTCGGGCAGCGGCCTGCCCGACGCCAGCGCCTTCAAGCGGGGCTGACGGTGGCGCGTGGTACACCTGCCGCATGTTCACGACGACCTGGGCTCGGCGGATGACCTGACGCGGCGGCCCCGCGACTACGCGGTGAGGACCGTTCACGTCGAGCTGCGCCCCGACGTCGTCTTCAAGCTGCTCGAGGCCGTCGCGCAGCCGCGGCCCAACCACTGGGCGCGGGTGTGGCCCACGGCGCTGGCGATGAGCCGCTGGCTGCTCGACCAACCCCGCGCGAGCCTGCCCGCCGAGGCGCTGGAGCTGGGCTGCGGCATGGGCCTGGTCAGCGTCACCGCCGCCCACCTCGGCCTCGCCACCCACGGCACCGACCGGGAGCCGCTCGCCATCGCGCTCGCCCTCGAGAACGCCGAGCGCAACGGCGTCACCGGCCTCACCACCAGCCGCCTCGAGTGGAGCGACGCCGTCACCACCTCGACGCGGCTCCTGCTCGCCTCCGACCTCGTCTACGAGGCGTCGTCGCCTGACGCGCTCTACGCGCTCGCGCACACCGCGGGCCTGCTCGCGCCTGGCGGCCTGTTGGTGCTGGCCGGCCCGACGGCGCGCGCAGAGCTGGCCGACGTGCTGGTGCAGCGGTTCCGTGACGAGGGCTACGCACACACCTCGGTGACCGCCCTCACCAGCTGGGAGGGGTACGACGACACCATCGCGCTCCACACGCTGCGGCGACCCGTGGCGCAGGCGTGACCCAGGCCCCGGTCGCCTAACCGGCCGAAACCGCCGAGCGATGAGAAGGGCACGCGCCGTGAATTCACGGGGCGGCATGCGTGCGCTCCTGATGCTGGTGGGTGTGGTGGTGGCGGTGCAGGCCCGGGCCGAGGTGAAGCCGGCGGCGGTGCAGGTGTGCGTCGAGCTGCCCCCGGGTGAGGCGCTCTTCTCGACCGAGGCCGGGCCCTTCAAGCGCGCCCTGGGCCCGGGCACGTGGATGATGGACCTCGACGTGCGGTTCGACGGCGTCGCGCCCGAGCGGCTGACGCGCGCCAAAGGCGACTGCCTTCGCGCGTGGCTTGGGCCGCGCAAGGTGCGCAGCCTCGAGGTGTCGTTCGAGCGCGTGCCCCACAACCTGGTGGCGGCGAAGAAGGACGTGTCGCTCGAGCTGAAGCCAGACCTCTTCTACGACGCCGGCGCGGTGGCCATCGCGCAGCGGCCCTTCTCCACCATCACCGTCGGGGCCGCGGGCACCCTCACGCTGGAGCGCCAGACGGCCTCCGGGGCCGTGGCCGAGCAGCCTTCACGACTGCCCATCGGCCAGTACCGCGTCACCTTCACGCCCGCCCCTTCGCCGAAGCCCTGCCAGACGCAGCTCGAGGTCCTCGCCATGGGCACGGTGACGAAGGAGCGACAGCCCGCCCTCCTGGCCGAGCTGACCGAGCACTACGAGAAGGAGCTGCTGCCCGAGGTGCTCAAGAAGTTCTCGATGACGTGCACCGACGCCGAGGTGGCGATGGTGCAGACGCGGCTGGTCGACGGGGTGTTCTCGAGGCCGTACGAGCCGCGCATCGAGAAGCGCCGCCTGGCCGACCGGGAGCCGCGCCTCGAGCTTCGTCACGGCAGCGAGCGGCGCGCCCTCGACGAGAAGACCCTCGTCTCCATCGAGGCCGGCGAGCAGCTCGAGCTGGTGGTGGTGCCGCCCGAGTCGTCGCCGGGCCCCGCGCTGGCCGCTCAGGCGCCGTGACTACCGGCTGCCGCCGTCGGGACCGAGCACCTCGAGCTCCAGCGTGCGCTCGCGGTTGTTGGCGTACCAGAGGAAGACCGAGACGGGCCCGGGGTCGGCGCAGGTGAAGCGGAGCTGGTCGTTCCCGATGGACGTCATGGTGCAGCGCCGGTGACTGCCGGGCGCGACGCGCTCGAGCCCGCCGGGGCCCTGCACCACGAAGTCGGTGTCGAGCGGCACGCGCAGGCCCTTGTTGCCGTCCCACGAGAAGAAGGGCACGCCGCCATCTGACGAGGCGGTCACCTTCGGGTTCTTCGACGCGACCTCGACCTGCAGCCCCTTGAAGCCCATGCCGTACCAGAGGGCGATGACGGTGGTGCCGGGCCTCCTGGCGGTCAGCTTGAGCACCGTGTCCTTCTCGGCGACGACGTCGCACACCCTCGGGTCGCTGGCGGCGATGCGGCTGGGCGCCTTCTTCAGCGTCAGCGCCAGCGCCTGGCCTTCGACGAGCTTCACGGCCGAGCGCTCGTCCCACGTCAGCGACGCGACGCCGGCGTCAGCGGCAGACAACGAGAGGGCGAGCACGAGCGGGAGCACCATGGGCAGTCTGGCGCATCTCGACGGGGCGCGCGGCAAGACATTCGCGCCGGCCTCAGAAGTCGCGGCTCCACACCACGTCGGCGCCGAACGCCGGGGCGGTGCCCGCGGTGGCCTCGAGGCAGACGTCTCGGGAGATTTGATACTCGAGCCGCCCTGCGTGGGTGTTCTCGCCGCGCGACTGGTTGGCGCCGGGCTGGAAGGTGTAGCCGAGGAACAGCGAGTCGCTCAGGTACTTGCCCACCTCGACCCGCGTCGAGGCCAGGCCTTCGGAGCCGGTGTCGATGGACACCACGTCCACCAGGTCGATGGGCAGCCGCTTGAGCACCGCGCTCTTGAGCTGGTTGGCCGCCAGCGAGCCCACCACCGACACGGCCTGCTCCGCGGTGACCGACGCGCCCGAGGAGCGGCGCAGGTCTCGCCGGCCCGTGGCCAGCAGCGTGTAGATGTCGGACTCGCTCATCGGCGGCTCCGACGTCACCTTCAACACCACGTCGGTGCCGCGGCCCACGGCGCTCACCGTCACCTTCACCTTCTCGCGCTCGTTGACGTGCAGCGCGGTGACGTTGACGTAGGGCTGCTTCGCGGGCCCGGCGAAGCGCACGGTCGAGTCGCTCCGGTTACCGCCCGCGTTGGAGCGGTTCACCTTGAACTCGCGCCCGATGACGTCGATGCGGCCCCCCAACACCTGCGCCTCGCCGAACAGCTGCGTGGCGCCGGCGTACTCGAGGCGGAAGCCCTCTGAGAGCCCCAGCTCGAGGTTCAAGTCGGAGCTGCGCACCCAGATGTTCCGCGGCGCGTTGATGACGGCGCGGTAGGTGCGCGAGGGCTCGGTCGTGGCGGTCGTCGGCACGCCGTCTGCCTGCCGGCGACCCGCCACGACGCGCCCGCCCCGCACCAGCACCAGGTCGGAGGGGCGCTCGAGGTCCTGAATGTCCTTGCGCTTCACCTCGGGCAGCTCGACGTCCACGCGCGCGAGGTCGAGGTGCGAGAGGTTGAGGAGCGTGTCGGTGAGGTCGCCGTCGAGCGCGTACTTCACCCCCACGATGGCCAGCAGCTGGTCGCCCATCACCACCGGGAAGCGCGTCGCGGTGCCGCTCGAGGTGAGCTTCCAGGCGCCGGTGGCCTGCCGCTGGGCGCTGCTGGGGTCGAGGGCGAAGCCGCCGCCGCCTGAGCGCACCGAGAACGTCTGCACGTCGATGCGCTCCCGCGTCACCGTGGTGTCGAGGGTGATGTCCCGGTAGTCGCCGTAGCTCGCCAGGGCCAGGCGCCCCTTCTTCCAGCCGACCTCGCCGCGCACGTCGGGGTTGCCGGCCAGGCCCGTCACCTTGAACTGGCTCAACGTCAGCTGGCCGCCCACCGTGCGCACCATCGGGGTGACGCCCGAGAGGAAGCCCAGGTCGAAGTCCTTCGCGGTGACGCCCAGCTCGAGCGGAATCGCCGCCCACGACAGGCCCTTGCGCACGGTGTCGATGGAGAGGTCGACCCCGATGGTGCCGGTGGCGCGCAGCTCGCTGTTGCCTGCGGCCTTGAGCGTCAGCCCCAGCGTCTGGGCGTTGCCCAGGGTGCGGCTCACCAGCCGGGCCTGCCCCAGCGGCACCTTGCCGAACGAGAGGTTCTGCGCGGTGCCGTCGATGGTGAGCTTCGGCTCGAGCAGCGTGCCCTTGAGGTCGAGCTCGAGGCTCACCGAGCCGGTGGCCACCACCTCGTCGTCGCGCTTCGGCATCAGCCGGGCCAGCGGCATCGGCGCCACGCTCAGGTGCGCGGTGACGTGCTCGGGCCCCAGCGCGTCGAGCAGCTCGAGCCGCTTCACCGGCGTGTCGATGAGGGCGAGCAGGTCGAACAGGGGCTTGCCCTGCATGGTGCCCTTGCCCACCAGCCGCGTGAGGGTGTCAGACGCCGTCAGCTCGAGCTCGCCCGAGAGGGCCTCGAGCGGCGGGGCGTTCACCTGCTGGTACTGCAGCGTCACCTGCCCCGTCGGGTCTTCGAGGCTGCCCTTCAGGCGCGCCTTGAGCGACGCGCGGCCCGAGACGTCGTCGACGCCCGAGACCCCCAGCGTCTTGAGCGTCTCGAGCGCCACCCCCTCGACGTCGAGCGCCAGCGTCACCACCATCGCCTTGAGCGCCGCGGCGTTGGGGAGCTGCCGCCTCAACCCCGGCACCGTCAGCGGCGTGTCGAGCGTGCTGGTGACCCGCGCGCCCAGGGTGCTGGCGGCGAGCGTCGCGGTGAGGGCCCCGCTGTCCTTCGAGGCGACCGACAGCACCACCGGCGCGAGCGTGAGGTTGCGCTTGAGCTCTCCGCCGCGCGTGAGGGTGAGCGCGTCGGCGCGCACGGTGACGGTGACGGCCGGGTCGTTCGCGGGGCCCTTGACGCCCAGGTGCGCCGCCAGCGTGCCCGTCGCCGGCCACGTCTCGGCGCGCCAGCTCTGAAGCGCCTCGAGGCTCACGTCCTTCACGTCGAGCTGCAGGTCGAGCCCCTCGCTGGTGGCGTCGCGCACGCCGAAGACGGGCACGTCGAAGCGCGCGTCAACGGCGCCCAGGGAGGAGCCGACCTCGGCGGTGCCCGTGGCGCGGCCCGCGATGAAGCGCCCGTCGACGGTGCCCTCGAGGCCGGTGACGCCCTTCACCGCGCCGCCGCGCACCGACACCTTCGCCACCACGTCAGGCCGCTGGAGCGCCCCCTCGACGGTGCCCTCGAGCGTCACCAGGCCGGCCACGCCCAGGTCGGCGGGCACCACCAGCCGCGGCAGCCGCCCGAGGTCGAGGTCGGTCGTCGCCAGCGCGCCCTTCACCTGTTGGCCGCGCAGCGTGCCCTCGACGCGCACCCGCTGGGCGCCGCTGCTCAACGCGGCCGGCTCGAGGCGGAGCGTGTCGCCCCAGCCGACGTGCGTGGGCCGGTCGAGCACCCAGCGGTCGGTGCCGGTGTCGAGCTGCAGCGAGGCGATGCGCAGGCCCTCGTTGTCGGCGTCGAGGGTGCCCCGCAGCAGCACGCCCACGTCCCCCAGGCCCTTCGTGCTGAGGCCGAGGTCGAGCTCGCGCCCGCGGGTCGCCACCACGGCGCGGAGCTCCTCCACCAACTGGTCGCCCAGCGACAGCCTCGTCGCCGTCACCGTGCCGTCGGCGTCGAGCGGGTGGGTGACGTCGGGCACGGTGGCGTCCACCTCGAAGGCGCGCGCCGAGACGGTGTCCACGCGCAGGTCCTCGAGCTTGCCCTGCACCGCCACCTCCGGCCGCCGCGTGGGGCCCGAGAGCTGCACCGCGAGCACCCCGCGACCGGCGAGCCTGGGCACGGTGACGCCGGTGAAGGCCTTCACCATCGCGGGGAGCTTGGCGAGGTCGGTGGCCTCGAGCGCGCCAGCCAGGGCCAGCGCCGTCAGCGACGCCTTGCCGCTCAACGACACCGAGGCGCCGGGCACCTTCGCGCGCAGCGTCGTCACCGAGGCCTGGCCCTCGGCCGCGCGCAGGTCGACGGCGCCCTCGACCAACGTCTGCCCCTCGGGCGTCTTCCACGTCAGCTCGCCGGCCAGCGCGCCGGTGAGGCGCTCGAGGGCGAGGTTGGGCGCGCTGCCCCGGAGCGAGAGCCTCAGCCGTGAGGGCGCGGCGCCGTCGAGCCACTGCGAGAGGTCGACCTCGTCGGCCTCGAGCGCGAAGGACGACACCGTCTGCGCGTCGAGGTCCCACGCGGTCTTCACCGACACCCTCGCCGCTCCGCCGGTGAGCTTCACGTCGGCGCCGGTGAGCGACAGGGCGCCGCTGAGCTCGACGGGGCGACGCAGGGCGCTGGAGCCCGTCAGCGCCTCGACGAGGGCCGGGGTGACGCGCACCTGCTCCAGCTCGGCCGAGAGGGCGGGCCAGTCGAAGGCGCCCTTCACCACCTCGTCGGCGAAGCGCAGGTCGACGTCGGCGCGCACGGTGTCGGGCCGGGGGCTGGTCGTGGACACGGTGAGCGTCACCGGGCCCTTCACCGGGTCGAGGCCCGTCGCGTGGAGCGCCAGGCTCGAGCGCACCGTCAGCGGCGAGGTGGTGAGGCGCGCCTCTCCCGTGGCCGCCAGTTGCTCGAGGCGAACCGTGCGCGCGCCGTCGGTGAACGAGGCGTCGCCGTCGACCAGCTCCACGCCGTCAACCGTCAGCTTCAGCTTCGACGCGGGCGACGCGGGCGCGGGCGGGCTCGTCGAGGCGATGGCGCGCAGCAGGTTGAGCCCGCGCTCGTCCTGCACCAGCGTCAGGCGCGGCTCGACGATGCGCACGCGGCTGACGCGGTAGTCCTCACGCAGGGCCGCGACGAGGTCCACGTCCAGCTCCACCCGCGCCACCTTCGCCACCAGCTCGCCTTCGGGCGTGTAGAGCTCGAGCCCCGTCAGCACCAGGTGGCCACCCTCGAAGTCCACCCCGCCGAACTCGAGCCGCCCCGCGATGGCGCCCTTCACCGCGCTCACCACCTGCGCACGAATGAAGCCCTGCCCCGCCGCGCTCTTGAACCAGACGAGGCCGCCGATGAGGAGCAGCAGCACCAGCCCCACCAGCAGGAGCGCGACGCCCAGCAGTCTCCGCCCGAGGCGCCGGCGCTTCAAAACGCTTCTCCGATGGAGAGGTGGAAGGTGCAGAGGTTGTCGGGCGCGCCCGAGTAGTCCACCGCCCCCGAGTGCCCGAGGTTGAAGAAGCACCCCGACTGCGAGGCGTAGGCCGGGTCGAGCGGGTTCTTCTGCAGCAGCGGCCCGCCGACGAAGGGCAGCCGGAAGGCGAAGTCTCCACGAATCGGCCCCAGCGGCGTGCGGTAGCGCAGGCCCACGCCCACCGCGCTGTAGAAGGCGTTGAGGAGGTCGGTGTTGGCCCCCAGCGGCTCGGCGGTGACCAGGCCGTTGTCGAAGAAGAGGGCCAGCACGATGGAGTCGGTCAGCTCCACGCGGAACTCGAGCGACACCTCGAGCAGCCCGTTGCCGCCGATGGGCACCGTGGCGCCGAGCGGCCCGATGACGCAGTCGCCGAGCGCGTCTCGCTGGCACAACACCTCGCCGGTGCGCCCGAGCAGGCCCGCGGCGAGCTCGTTGGACGGCAAGGGCCCGACGCCCGTCTGCACCACCGCCATCGGCGAGAGCCGCCGCTGGTTGAAGCCGCGCATGTTGGAGCCACCCGAGAAGAAGCGCGCCACGATGGGAGTCTCACCGCCTCCAAACCCAACCAGCGTGCCGGCCCGCACCTTCCCGGCGAGGGTGAACTGCCGGTCGGCGCCGAAGCTCCAGTAGGCGCGGGCCTCGGGCACGAACTTCACGAAGGGCGTCAGCTGGGTGGTGCGCGAGAGGCCGGCCTGCGCGGCGGCCGAGAGGAAGAAGCCCGACTTGGGCTCGAGCTTGTTGTCGCGCCTGTCCCACTCGGCGGTGACGTCGAAGAAGCTGACGACGCAGAGGTCTTCGAAGCCCAGCGGCGCCACCACCGTCGGGCAGCCCACCGCGGCGCTGGGCGCGGCCGAGACGCCGGCCATCTGCACCACCGGGCTCTGCAGCAGGTAGCCGTTGAGGTTGAGCGACGGGTAGACGCTCAGGTCCACCCGCGGGCGCCAGAGGAAGCCCAGCTTGCCCTCGGTGGCGCCGTAGTCGAACGCCGCGTCGAGGGTGCGGTTGACGCCGAGGGCGACCAGCAGCGACACCGTGCGGGTGTTGAAGACGCGCGGCACCTCGTACTGCGCCGAGGTGTCGAAGACGAAGCCGTGCCGAACGCTCTCGTTGCCCGCCACCACGCGGTTGATGAAGTCGGGCAGGTTGGGCAGCACCGCGTAGCCGGCCTTGCCCTTCAAGGTGAGCTTGTCGAGCAGCGCGCCGCGCGAGAAGATCCTGGCGAAGCCGAGGTTGCGGTCGGTGTACTCGATGAAGAGGCGCGCCTCGTTGCGAATGAGGTCGCCGCCCGCGCCCCCGCCCCACCGCAGGCTGCGCAGCGGCGCCTCGCGCGCGTCGATGATGATGGGCAGCTCCTGGCGCTCGCGGTCGGGGATGCCGCGGTTCACCTTCACCGCGCCGAAGACGCCCATCTGGAAGACGCGGGCCTGCGCCTCGGCGAGCGCCGAGTCCGAGTACCAGGCGCCGCGCGGGAGCTCGGGCTGCGCCACGTCGATGATGAGCTTCGAGGGCACCACCTGCCCCATCACCGGCGCGTAGACGGGCCCGAAGCGAAACCGCACGCCGGGGTCCACGTCGAGGCGCGCGTCCACCGCCGGGGTGTCGAGGTCGACGACGGCTTCACCTTCGACCTTCGCCTCGGCGAAGCCCGCCTCGTGGAGCTGCTGGGTCAACACCGCCTTGGCCTCGGCCCAGGTGTCTTCGAGGAACACCACGCCCAGCTTCAGCGGCACCTTCGCGCGCAGCGCCGGCTCGAGGTTGGGCACCGCCGCCAGCCCGTTGAGCGCGAGGCTGCGCAGGCGCGCGGGGGCGCCCTCGGTGAGCGTCACCTTGAGCGTCACGGTGCCCTTGCCGGTGTCGGTGATGAGGTCGTCGAGCACGCGCGCCTGGTAGTAGCCGCGCGACTCGTAGACGCGCGCGATGCGGCGCAGGTCGGCCTGCCAGGTGTTGACGTCGAACCACTCGGTGCCGCCGAGGAAGGGGAAGGTCTTCGACAGCCAGGGGGTGGCGTTGGTGACGATGCGGCTGGTGACGTCGGCCTCTTTGAGCGCCTTCATGCCCTCGAACTGCAGCGCGTCAACGCGCAGCGAGTCGGGCGCGGGCTTCGGCGTCGCGCACCCCACCGTCAGCGCGAGCAGCGCAGCGACAGCCAGAGGCGCGAGGCGAGAGGGGGACATCAGCTCCAGGGGCAGACCTACACCGCCCCGGCGGGCCTGTCCCTCCTCGGGCCCTCGCCGGCCCACTCAGGCCCCCGGGGCGGCCGGCCGCGTCCGGGGGAACCGCACCGCGTCGGGGTAGGGGCGCACGTGCACCGGCCGCCCCGACTCGAGGCGCTGCTTGAGGCCGTTCCAGAACGAGGCCTCGAAGAGCTCCGGGTGCTTCGCCTCGAGCACCGCCTGCACGCGCGGGTCGGTGAAGAGGAAGGGGCGCCACTCTTCGGGGAACACGTCTTTGGGCCCGACGCGGAACCACGGCTCGGCGCGCAGCTCGTCCTCGTCGTCGCGGGCCTTCGGCAGTTGCCTGAAGTTCACCTGGGTGACGAGGTCGACCTCGTCGTAGTCGTAGAACACCACGCGGCCCAGGCGGGTGACGCCGAAGTTCTTGTAGAGCAGGTCGCCCGCGAAGATGTTGGCCGCGGCGAGCTCCTTGAGGCACCGGCCGAAGTCGTCGGTGGCCGCCTCGAGCTCGGGGGTGCTCGCCTTGCGCAGGTAGAGGTCCAGCGGCGTCATCCGTCGCTCGATGTAGACGTGGCGGAACACCACCCGGTCGCCGTCGAAGGTGAGCTGGCTGGGCACCTCGCGCTGGAGCTCCTCGAGCAGCGCCGCCGACAGCCGGGTGCGGGGAACCGCGACGTCGGCGTACTCCAGGGTGTCGGCCATGCGGCCGGCGCGGTCGGCCCGCTTCACCAGGTGGTAGCGGTTCTTCACCATCGCGGGGTCGATGTCCTTGGGCGGCCGCGCCCGGTCGCGGATGAGCTTGAACACGTACGGGAACGACGGGAGCGTGAAGACCAGCATCACCAGGCCCTCGATGCCCGGCGCCAGCGTCATCACGTCGGTCGAGTGCCGCAGGTGGTGGAGGAAGTCGCGGTAGAAGATGGCCTTCGACGCCTTGCCGAAGCCGATCATCGCGTAGAGCTCCCACGTCGGCTTGGTGGGCAGCATGCGCTTGAGGAAGTGCACCCACGTCGAGGGCACGTCGATGTCGGCGAGGAAGTAGGCGCGCGTGGACGAGAAGAGAATCGACAGCTGCCCGGCGTCGAGCAGCACCGCGTCGAGCGTGAGGCGGCCCGAGGCGTCGAAGACGATGGGCACCACGAAGGGCACCATGGTGACGCCGTTGATGGCGCGGCCGACGACGTACGCCTCCTGGCCGCGGAACATCAGGGCCTCGAGCACCTGGAGCTGGAAGTTCGACTCCACCACCAGCGGGCGCGGCATCGCCCGGCGCAGCGCGCGCACCACGCAGTTGACGTCGCGCTCGAGGTCGGCGAACGGCGGCGTCAGCCCGAAGTCCTTCACCAGGGTGGCGAGCGTCTTTCGCAGCCCGGTGCGCGCCGGGTAGTAGCAGCGGTACGAGGGCTCCTCGAGGTCGAGGTACTCGGTCGAGACGCTGGGCCGCACGAACATGAACTGGTTCTGGAAGTAGCGGCGGTGCAGCACGCGCGTGGTGACCGAGTTGAAGAAGACCTCGGCGAGCGCCGGCTGTTGGTGCTCGAGCAGCAGCACGATGTACGCGAGCTTCACCGCGCCCCAGTGCTCGTCAGAGAAGACCTCGGCGGGGAACTCCTTGCGCAGCCGCTGAACGCTCTCGGCGACCCGGGTGTCGTACCAGCCGATGCGCTCGGCCTGCAGCCGCATCAGCGAGGCCCACTCGCGCGCCTCGAAGAGGCCCTTCGCCGCGTGGCCCGTCTGCCGCATCAGCGCGTAGTGCGTCTCGAAGCCGTCGAGCAGCGCGCGGGCGACCTGAGCTTCGACGGGGCGGGGCGTGGTCATCGTGGCGCGCAGCATACCGTCGCGTCGTCCAGCGCCGGCGGTCTTCGCCGGTGGGCGTGACGACTCGCGACGACGTCCTCGAGCCGTCGACCCCGAGACCGTCGCGGCGCGCGTGGCCGAGGCCGCGCTGTCGAAGGCCGGGCTTCCAGCCCGTGACGTCGGCCTCATCATCAACGCCAGCATCGACCACCGCTTCTTCGAACCCTCGGGTGCGCACCTGGTCGGCCGCCACCTGGGCGTCGGCTCGGACGCGCAGCTGTTCGACGTGCGCAACGCCTGCCTGGGCTTCCTCGACGCCGTGAC
Source organism: Myxococcus sp. (assembly GCA_014879945.1). GTDB lineage: Bacteria > Myxococcota > Myxococcia > Myxococcales > Myxococcaceae > Xiheimicrobium. Next base: position 48,504 of record JACSRE010000140.1, on the reverse strand, counting down.
GGTCGCGGCCGATCGAATCGAGGCGGGCGTCGTCGACGTGGCGATCGTCGTCGCCGCCGAAGCTGGCGGCATGCGCCGGGCCATCGACGCCTCGATCGACGCGGCGCTCGAGGCGGGCGCGCTGACGCCCGAGCTCTGGGTTCCCCTCACGATGGGCTGCGGCGCCGTGGCGTGGGTGCTGTGCTCGTCACGCGTCGCGCCGGGGGCCGCGTCGATCGATCGATGCCTCACCAGGAACCTGGCCCAGCACTCCGAGCTCTGCGTCGGGCGCATCGAAGACGACGGGCGGCTGACCGTGCGGGCCAACGGCGCGGGCATTCTCCGACAAGGCGTCGCGCTGGTCGTCACCACGTTCACCGAGGCCCGTCGCCACGGCGCCACGCTCGAGCAGGTGTTCATGCACCAGGTGGGCGCCGCGCACGTGAAGGCGCTCGAGAAGGCGCTGGCGTTCACCCTGCACCCCAGGGGCGCCGTCTTCCGCGACCTGGGCAACACCGGCCCCGTCGGCATGCCGCTGGCGCTCGCGCGGGCCGCCGACGCCAACGGCCTTCGCCCGGGCCCGGTGACGCTGCTCGGAGCAGGGAGCGGGCTCTCGGCCTCGGTGATGTCGCTCACCTGGGGAGCGTCGTCATGAGGGCGCTGGTGACTGGCGCGTCGGGCTTCATCGGCGGTGCGCTCGCGGGCCGGCTGCTCGACGAGGGCTGGGAGGTCGTCGCGCTCGGTCGCAGGCCCGGCTCGACGCCAGCGGGCGCCACGTTCGTGCGCTGGGCGCTGTCGGACCCCGTGCCGCGCCGCGCGCTGGAGTCGGTGGACGTCGTCTTCCACGTCGCCGCGCGGGTGGGCGACTGGGGGCGCCGGCGCGACTACGAGCGCGAGAACGTGCAGGCGACGGCGCGGCTGCTCGAGGCGGCCGAGGCCGCGGGCGTGAAGGTGTTCGTGCTGACGAGCTCGCCCTCGGCGTTGATGAGCGACCGCGACATCGAGGGCGAGGACGAGTCGATGGCGGCGCCGGCCCGTGCGCTGAGTGAGTACTCACGATCGAAGGCGCGCGCCGAGCTCGTCGTGCGCGCGCACTGCGGCGACATGAAGACGATTGCCCTTCGGCCGCACGCCGTCATCGGGCCGGGCGAGCGCCACCTTGGCCGCCTCATCGACGCGATGGCTGCCATCGGCACGGTCGTGGTGATCGGCGACCGCGACGTCGCCGTGAGCATGACGTCGATCGACACCTGCGTCGGCGCGCACCTTCGGGCCGCGGAGCACCTCCTGGGTGGCGGGCCGTCTGGAGCGGCGTACTTCGTGGCCGATGAGCCGGCGCTGTCTCTCACCCAGGTGCTGCAGGCGGAGGTCGGCCGAAGGCTCGGCCGGGCGCCCCGGGTCCTGCGCCTTCCCCGTCGGCTCGCCATGGGCCTGGCGACGCTGGCGGAGTGCGTTCACGCGCCGTTTCCGGGTTGGGCGCCGGTCATCAACCGGTACCGGGTCGTGATGCTCTCGCGCGCCCACTGGTTCTCGGTCGAGCGCATGAAGCGGGACCTGGGCGTCGTCCCGATGGACGCACGCGCGCTCTTTCCGGGCACCGGCGCCGGCAGCTGACGACGCCCTCGTCACCCGCCCCGGCGTGCCGCGAGCGCCTCGAGGTGCTCGATGGCCACGTCGACGCCGTCGCTCCGCATGGCGAGGGCCTGGGCCCGGCACCGCGCCTGGAGCGCCCCGTCAGCGAGGCAGGCGCGCAGCGCGTCGGCCAGGCGCGAAGGGTCTTCGTCGTGGCGGGGCACGACGTGGCCGAGGCCGAGCTCGAGCACCCGGTTGGCCCAGTAGTGCTGGTCCAGCAGCTGCGGCATCAGCACCTGAGGCACGCCCGCGCGCGCCGCGGCGTGGAGCGTGCCGGCGCCACCGTGGTGAACGATGGCGGCGCACCGGGGGAAGAGCGCGGGGTGCGGCTCGGCGTCGGCGAAGTGCAGGTGCGGGCCCGCGTCCTCCATGCCCAGGCGCGCCCAGCCGCGCGAGATGATGGCCCTGACGCCCACCGAGCGCACCGCGTCGACGAGGCGCTCCGTCGTCCTCGCGGGGTTCGGGTCCGACATGCTGCCGAAGCCGATGAAGACCGGCGCGGGCCCACTGTCGAGGAAGGCCCGGGTCGCCGCGCTCAGCGTGCCGGCGTCGTGCATCACCAGGGCGCCGACCTGGGTGACGGCGGGCGAGTGGTCGGGCGGGCTGAGCGCGAGCGAGGGCTCACAGGCGAGGAAGGGGTGCGCGCTCGTCAACGAGGCCCAGACGGCGGGGCTGGGGCGCAGCCCGCGTCGTGCACGGGCAGCGTCGAGCGCCGGCTTCAGCATCAGGCCCCACAGGGCCTCGTTGCCGGCCCACGAGAGGCGGTTGAGCCACCGGGGCAGGCGCTGCCAGGGGACCGAGGGCGTCGGGTGATGGGCCGAGCGGAAGAGCTGCGGGCAGAACCCGAAGAAGGCGTAGGGCGTTCCGACGAGCTCCTCGAGCAGCGCGCCCGCGGCCAGCACCGAGGAGCCCACCAGCAGGTCGGCCTCGCGCACCCGGGGCTCGAGCGCCTGCACCTGGACCTCCACCTCACCGCGCAACAGGCGGGCGAGGGCGACGAGCTCGGCGAAGGTGCCGTTGGCGCTGCGGCGGCTGACCCCTTCGTAGTCGAGGCCCACCGCGCTGACGTCGAGCCCGTGCGCCCGGGCGAGCGCCAGGGAGCTCGGCGGCACCGCCGCCCAGACGGAGTGGCCCTTCTTCGAGAGCGCCTGCGCCAGGCCAATCATGGGCTGCACGTCGCCACGGGTGCCGAAGGCGCCGATTACGACGCGCATGGTTCGAACCGCCTTCGGAGTTCGAGGCTCACCAGGGCCGCCATCGTAGAGGATCTCGCGCTGAGGGGTGGGCTGTGCGCGTGGTGTGCGAAGCTCCCCGCCCCGTGAGCTCCCCACGCCTGTCGCTGCTCCTCGACGCCGGGAGCGCCCTCATCAACACCGCCCGCAAGCGCCGCACACCCGATGACGCGACCGCCGTCTCCGGCATCGTCCGCGAGGGCCCGCTGCGCTGTGGCCGCGAGCAGGCCGCGCGGTTCGCCGCGTTCGTGGGGTGGACGGGCGATGGGCTCCCGCCGACCTGGCCCTACGCGCTGCTCACCCACCTGCACTTCTCCCTGGTGAACGACGCGCGCTTTCCGTTCCCGCCGCTGGGGCTCATTCACAAGAGAGAGACCATCGAGGTCTTCACCCCGCTCGCACCGGGCGCGTGGAGGATGCGGTGCGAGCTGCGCTCCATCACCGAGGTCGAGCGCGGGCATGAGCTCTCCATCACCAGCGAGCTGTCGGTCGACGGCGCCCTCGTCTGGCGCAGCACCACGCTCGCCTTCCGACGCTCGCCTTCCCCGGTCGCCGCGGCCCCGCCGAAGACCCGGCCGCCGCCGCCGAGCCTCGAGGGCGCGGAGCGGTGGGCGCTCCCCGACGGGTACGGGCGCCGGTACGCGGCGCTCTCGAACAACGTCGACCCGATTCACATGAGCCGCTGGTCGGCCCGGCTGATGGGCCACCGGCGCGCGCTGATGCACGGCATGTGGCTGGGCGCGCGCGGGCTGTCTGCGATGGGCGTGGCGAGCGCGCCGCTGCGCGTGGAGCTCCGCTTCCTCTCACCAGTCTACCTGCCGGCCGAGGTCGCGTTCGTGAAGACCGCCGAGGGCTTCGGGCTGTACTCGCCAGACGGCGAGAAGGCCCACCTGCTCGCGAGCGTCGGCCGGCCCGCGCCGTGACCGTCAGCGCGCCGGAGGCCCGCACGCCGCGCGCTTGAGCGTCTGCAGGTACTGCAGCTGGGTCATGCGGTTGCGCGCGTAGACGACCTCACGCCCGAAGCGCTCGTCGCCGCCCAGCTGCGCCGCGCGCTCGTAGGCTGCCAGCGACTCGGCGAACTCCCCGCGCACCGACTGGAGCGCGCCCACGTTCGACCAGGCCCGCGCGTCGTTGGGGTTGTTGGCCAGGTACGCCTGGTGCTGTTGCAGCGCGCCGTCGAGGTCGCCGTCGACGGCGGCCTTCACCGCGCCCTTGAGCGGCGCCGGCTCCTCGAGCAGCAGGGTGTCGGTCGTCTCGCCCGGCTTCAGGTCCGCGACGAACGCGCTCACCATCGCGTGCAGGGCCTGCTGCGCCAGCCGCGCGGCGTTCTGCACCGAGATGAGCGACTCGCTGAAGTTGTTGCCGCTCTTCGAGATGGTGGGCGTCGGCCCGTGGCGCCGCCCGAAGTAGTCGCGCGAGAAGATGCGGGTGCCGTCGTTGCGGGTGAGCGTGAAGATGGCGTCGGTGCGCACCGACAGCTGGGTGCCGCTGGTCTGGCCTGGAACGGGCGCGACGCCGCCGGTGGCCCTGACGCTGCGCAGCTCGACCGAGAGGGTCGCCTCGGGCAGCGGGCAGGGCGGCGCGCGGCACTGGCTCGGCACCGCCATCGCGCAGGTCTGCACCAGCTGGCGCTCGGTCATCGCGACGGCCTCGGGCTCGAGCATCGCGGCGGCCAGCCCGCTCATGGGGTCGATGAGCGCCTGCAACACGTTCGGGCCCGCCTGTGGGGTGACGCCCTGCACGGTCACCGAGGTGACGCCTGCCGCGTCGAGCACCGGCGGCGTCTCGTGGCGAAGGTGGAGCCGCGGCGCGCACCCCGCAGCGAGCGTGAGCGCCAGGCAGCTGATCAACATCGGTCGGGAGGAGTTCACGGACCGCAGCATCGACGAGCCCCACCCAGACGCCAGCGTTTCGTTGCGTCGCGCCTGAAGCGGTGAGACACTGAACACCCATTCAGCCACCCAAGGGAGCCCCATGAACGACCCCGACCCCATCAGCCCCGACGTGCACCGCCTCATTCAGCTCTTCTCGGCGCTGCCCGAGGTGAAGTTCCCCGACGTGGACGCGCCGATGCTGCACGAGCTGGTGGCGCAGGTGAAGGAGCGCCATCAGGCCGTCGCGGCTGCCGAGGCGCAGCTCGAGGCCGCCCGCCGCGCGCTCGACGAGGAGCAGGAGGCGCTGCTGAGAAAGGCCCACCGCCTCTACGCGTGGCTGACGGTGATGGCCGAGGCCGATGAGCCGCTGCGCGCGAAGCTGGCCGACCTGGTGCTGCCGCGGCTGCGCAAGGCCGCGCCGACGACGACGGGCGACGGGCTGACCCTCGCCGAGGCGCCGAAGAAGCGCGGGCGGCCCCGCAAGGTGGCGCCTGCCAGCGAAGCCCTCTTCGAAGACGCGCAGGCGTAGCGCTGGCCGCGGGCTCCGTCGCGCTTGCGGGCCCGGCGCGCGCTTGAAAAAATGCCGGCGCATGCGCCTCGTCGTCGTGCTCCTCGTCCTCCTTGCCTCTGGGTGTGGCCGCATCAGCCCGGGGGTCATCAACCGGCCCTGGGAGTCGAACTCGATTCCCTCGGGGCCTGCCTCGAAGAGCACCGAGGGGGACGTCTATGACGACAAGGGCTGCGTGAACGGCACTGACGCGAGCAGCCGCGACCGCCAGGCCGCTTGCCGGAGGGCCCGATGAACCGGCTCACCGCGCTGCTGCTCCTGCTCGCCCTCCCCGCCTTCGCCGCGAAGAAGAACGGGCCCGCCTACGACGACGGGCATGGCTTCGGCTTCGGCGTCACGCCCTGGTTCCACCTCGGTCCCTCGTGGGTGAGCACGCAAGAGAACCCGACGCCGGAGCAGGTGCGGCACGGGTTGACCGTGGAGGCGACGCTCCAGACGCTCGTCACCTGGGAGCGCTTCGGGCTGGGCGTCGTCGCCGGCTACTTCGGGTCGGGAGGGCGGCTCGAGGGTGCGACCGCAGGCGTGAAGCTGGCCGGCCTTCAGGTCCTGCCGCTGCTGATGGTGAACCTGGTCTCGCGCGTCTCGCTCTACGTGAAGGGTGGCGTGCTGCTCCTGGGGGCGATCAACGACGTCGACGTGCCCGTCAGCGCGGCGCGGGTTGGTGGTGGGCTGAACGTCATCGCCGCGCGCCTGTCAGCGTCTGACGTCGCGGTGAGCCTCGACGTCACCCAGACCTGGCTCACCGGCGCGGACCCGAGCGCGCCGTTGACGAAGCTGGACATCACCAGCGCCCAGGTCGGCGTCTCGGTGACGTTTGACCCCGTCGCGCTCGACTGAGCCGTCCCTCGAGAGATGAAGCAGGGAGGCGCGACGCCATCGCGAGGCGACGACGGCGCAGCGGTCGCCTGGCGCGATGGAGGCCGGTTAGTAGACCGTGATGGAGATGGTCCGCGAGGCGACCTGCCCGGTGAACATCGAGCGCGCGTCGGCGCGGAGCTCGTGCACCCCGGGGGTGAGGTTGAGCATCGCCGAGCCCGAGGTGCCCGGGCGTGGTGCTGGAGGTCACCGTGATGGTCTGACCATCAGGCAGCGCTCCCGCGGGGACGGTGAGGGTCGTACCCTCGAGCTCGACGGAGCCGCCCATCTCGTCGATCGCCTGCGACTTCGATTCGCCGGTCCCCGCCGGGTTCATGCGAACGGGTGAACAGCCCCCCGCGACCACCCCCAGCACCAGCGCAATTGCAGCACTCGACGCCCGACCGAGACGAATTGACATACAAGAAACGGTAGCAAGCCAGTCGAAGCGTGCCCTACCTCACGTGGAGTACGAGGGCCGCGCGCGGCCTTCCGCTCCCGCCGCATCACAGGTGCTCACGCCTCGAGAGGAGACCCTCGAGCGACTCCTCAGCCGTCGATGAGCCGCGCCAGCCGGGCCATCGCGCCCGGGAGCGCGCGCACCACCAGGCGGCGACCCGCTTCATCGAACGTCTCGGCCACCACGCGCGCGTGCTCGTACACCTGCGCGACCACCGCCTGCTTCGCGTAGGGAATGACGAGCTCGCCCTCGACCATCGACGCCTCGAAGTGGGCGATGAGCCGCTCGCGCAACGCCGCCACGTCGTCGGCGGCGTGGGCCGAGAGCACCACGCCTTCGGGGAACCTCTCGTGCAGCGCCGCGCGCGCGGCCGCGTCGAGCCGGTCGGCCTTGTTGAAGAGCAACTGCCGCGTCACGGGGCCCGCGCCAATCTCCTCCAGCACGCCCTGCGTCACCTCGAGCTGCGCCGGCCAGGTCGGGTCCGACGCGTCGACGACCAACAGCAGCAGCGACGCCTCGAGCGCCTCGTCGAGCGTCGACTTGAACGACGCCACCAGGTCGTGCGGCAGCTTCTTGATGAAGCCCACCGTGTCCGAGACGAGGATGCGCGGGCGCGTCTCGGGCTGGAGCGCGCGCACCGTGGTGTCGAGGGTGGCGAAGAGGCGGTCGGCCACCAACACCTCGCTGCCCGTCAGCGCGCGCATGAGCGAGGACTTGCCGGCGTTGGTGTAGCCGACGAGCGCGACGCGGAGCTGGTCTCGCCTCGCGTAGCGGCGCTGGTCCTGGTCGGCGGCGATGGTGGCGAGCTGCCCCTTGAGCTCGGCGATGCGGTCACGAATCTTGCGCCGGTCGAGCTCGAGCGCCGACTCGCCCGCGCCGCGGCCCTGCTGCCGCTCGGTGCCGCCCGACGACTCGCGCAGCCGCGGGGCGACGTAGGTGAGGCGGGCGATCTCCACCTGCATGCGCGCCTCACGGCTCTTCGCGTGCCGGTGGAAGATGTCGACGATGACGCCGGTGCGGTCGAGCACCTGCGCGCCGGTGGCCTTCTCGAGGTTACGGGCCTGGCTGGGCGACAGCTCGTGGTCGACCACCACCACCGTCGCGCGCACCGACGCCGGCGCGGCTTCGCCCTCGACGCCCTCGTCCTCCTCCGGGGGCCGGGCCGCCTCCTCCGCCTCCTCCGCCTCCTCGGCTTCTTCGGCCTCCCACGCCTCCTTCGCCTTCGAGGTGCGGTCCTTCGCGCTCGAGGGAATGACGCCGGTGCCGCCGGTGAGGTGCGCGAGCTCCTTCAGCTTGCCCTTGCCCAGCACCGTGCCCGAGGCGACGCCGTCGCGCTTCTGGCTGACGGTCGCGACCACCTCGTAGCCCAGGGTGTGCACCAGGCGGCCGAGCTCGGCGAGGTCGGCGGCGTGGTCGACGTCAGAGACGCCCTGCACCTGCACGCCCACCAGCACGGCCTTCGGAGTTGGTGCGCGCGTCGTCTGCATGCGCGCTCCTACCACGGGCTGGCCGGCGTTCAGGCGCCGGTCGGGCTTACAAATGCCGCCCGGGCACGCTACGCACGACGTTGACGCGGTTGGTGATGGCGTCTCTCTTCGCCTCTGGAGCGCCCTCTGATCGACCTCTGTGAAGACTGCGGCATGTGCTGCAACGGCACGCTCTTCAACTACGTCACGCTCCTGCCTGACGACATGCCGAAGCTCGCCAAATACCCGCAGCTCGTCTTCAAGGAGCGCAACGGCCAGGACACCTTCGACGAGCCCTGCGTGCTGCACACCGGCAAGGGCTGCAGCATCTACGAAGACCGGCCCGACACCTGCTCCCGCTACGTCTGCGGGGTGCTGCGCGGCGTGGCGCGCGACGAGCTGACCGAAATCGAAGCGGTGCTCCTCATCAAAGAGGGCCGCGCGTTGGTGGACAACGTGAAGGAGCTCATCCCCTTCGACCCCGAGCTCCCGCTCGCCGTCAGCACCTGGGAGGAGGCGCCGGAGGAGCTCTCGGACGAGGCGAAGCGCGCCTGGGACCGCACCGCGTACCACCTGAAGAAGCACTTCTTGTCGATGCTCAACGAAGAGGTCGACACCCCCGCGGCTGGCGGCACCGCCACGGGGCCCCAGCGGGTGCCTGACCCTGACGCCGCGCGCCCTCCGCGCCGGGCCCCGCGGTCGGAGCCGGGCTGACCGCTACGTCGTCGCGGCCTTCACCTTCTTCGCGTCGGGGTGGCAGAGCATGTCGATGACGACGGTGCTCGCCAGCACCAGCACCTCGTCTTCGCCCTCGGCCACGTCGACGCCGTAGGTGTCGGTGAGCGAGAACCACCGCTTCGAGACCTCGGCCACCACGCGCCCACCCCGTTTGAAGGTGTACTCGTGCTCGAGCAGGCTGCCGGTGGCCTCGAGGTCGTCGGGCCCGGGCACGTCGACGGTGAAGCCGACTCGAAAGAGGTTGATGAAGTCCTTCTTCACCACCGCGGCCACCTTGCCGTCGCGCAGAATCTCATACGAGGGCGTCAACGCGACGAGGCGCTCTCGAATGAAGGCCACCTCGCGCTTCTGCGCGTCGAGGAACGCCAGCTTCTCGCGCAGCAGCGTAAAGGCCCTGCCGTCCACCGAGTACACCTCACGGCCCGACTCGTCCTTGATGGCGAAGTCGTCACCGAACGAGAAGAGCTTCTGCTTCACGACGTATTTCATGGCGGCTCCGAAGGTTGCCGGCATCGTGGCGCGCTTCGGGCGCGGCCGCACCGTCGATGCAGAAGCAGTTGCCGGGCCTGCGGAAAGGCGACAAACGCGCCCGCATGCAGCCGGCAGCACCTCGTGACCCGCCCCGCTCGAAGCTCGCGCTGCCCGGCGTCACCCTCTCGTACACCGACGAAGGAAGAGGGCCCGTCGTGCTGGCGCTCTCGGGGCTGCCTGGCGCGCACCACCACTGGCGGTGGCTGGCCACCCCGCTGTTCGAGTGGGCGCGCTTCATTCGGCTCGAGCTGCCGGGCTTCGGTGAGGCGAGCCTCGCGGGGCCGGTGAAGCCGCTGTCGCTCGAGGCGCGGGGCGAGCTGGTGGCGCGCGCGCTCGAGGCCCTGGCGCTCGACGAGGTCTCGCTGGTCGGCCACTCCATGGGGGGCGTCATCGCGCTCGAGGTGGCCGCGCGGCACGCCAGCCGGGTGCGCAGCGCGACGCTGGTGGCCACCCCCGGCCCGACTCCGCACTACCCGGAGCGCACGTGGCGCGCCACGGCTCGGCTGCTGAGCGTCGGGCCACTCCAGCCGGCGCTGGTGCAGGCCGCGCGCTTCGCCTACCGGCGCCTGGGCTTCTCGCTGCGCGACATGACGGACGAAGGGGCGCTGCGCACCGTCATCGACGCGGCCCACACGGACTTCGAGCGGCACCGCGCCAACATCGCGAGGGTGGCGCTCCCGGTGCTGCAGAGCTGGGCCGACGACGACGCGCTGGTGCCGCGCCGCTTTCACGAGGAGCTCGCCCGCGCGCGCCCCGACTGGCAGCGCCTGCACTTCCCCGACGGTGGCCACGACCTGCAGAAGTTCCACGGCGTGGAGCTGTCGGCGGCCGTGCAGCGGCTCGTCACCGCCTCGACCGACTCGACGACCCGCAGCGCGTGACGCCGTCACCGGGCGGGCGCGCGGCTCGCCGACGGGCGCTCCCTGCGCCGCCGCTCAGCCCGACGGGCGCGGTGGGCGGCAGAGAGCCAGGAGCCCCCGGGCCGGCTCGACGACCGCGCGGAAACGCGTTCCCGGGAGCGAGTCACACGTGCTCGGACGAAGCGGCGACCGTCCCTCGACGCGCCTGGGCGGCCGACCTGGGCGCTCACGCGTCGCCGCGCTTGAACGGGTCGATGTCAGGCGCCGGCTCGTGCCGCACGAGGTCAACCAGCCCGCGCGTGAGGGCGTTCACCACCGGCACGCGGTGGCGCACCCACAAGAAGGTGTCGACGGGCCTGGCGCCCATGCGCGCCTTCGGCTCGAGCGCCGTGCGGCCGAGCACCACGCGCGCCGACCGCCGCGCCAGGCCCACCTCGACCGCGCCGTGGAGCAGCCGCAGGTAGAGCGGCAGCGTCTTCGCGGCCTCGCGGTCGAAGCCAATCTGCGCGGCGCGCGCCTCGGCGCCGTCCACCTGCACCAGCAGGAAGCCCAGCACCTCGTCGCCCCGCATCACGGCGTTGAAGACGTTGCTGTCACCCAGCCGCGCCATCGCCGGCCAGTACGCGCGCGACACCGTCACCGGCCGCACCGTCGCGTGGTCCTGCACCGCCAGATGCAGCGCCTGCAGCCGCGCCGCGTGGCGCTCGACCTCGTCGACCGACAGCCGCACCACCCGGCACCCGCCCTCGAGCACCGGCGCGAACACCTTGCGCCTCACGGCGCTGCGGTACTTCGACACCATGCTGGCCAGGTAGTCGTCGTGCGTCTTCCACGTCGGCTCGAGCGGCAGCACCATGGTCGGCCCTCCGTCGAGCGCGCGGTAGCTCAAGGCCTCGAGCGCGCGGCTGGCCCGGCGTTGGGCGTCGGTGAAGTCCTTCACCACCACCAGGTTGGCGTGGCCCCGCAGCTTCTCGGCGCGCCGCACCCGGTAGAGCACCTCACCCACCGCGCGGTAGGCCAGGCCCGGCTCGAGTGAGGTGGCCACCCCGTCGAGCCCCGAGGACAGCAGGTTGCCGCACACCAGCACGCGCTGGCGAACGCTCTGCTCGAGCGCCGCGGTGTCGAGGCCCTCGATGACGCCCTTCGCCGCCGCGGGACGGAGTCGGTCGACGCCGACGTCGAGCAACTGCATCGCCATCGCCAACACCGGCCGCGCGCCGTCGAAGCCCAGGGCGTAGCGGTGCTCGACGTTCGGGGTGGCGGCGCTCTCGAGGGCCGCCAGGTACGCGCGCGACAGCATCAGCCCAGACCGGGCCGTCACCTCGTCCCACGCGGTGGCGCTCAGCGCCGCGAGGGTGTCGGCGAAGGCGAAGCGGAGGCCGGTCGGCGCGCGGGCCGCCTGACGCTGCTCGAGGCCCGCGAGGGCGCCACGCAGCGGCGGGGGGAGCATCGTCTCGAAGCGCAGGCGCTCGGCGTTGGGCATGCGGGCGGAACGGCCCAGGTCGGTGCGCATTCCGCCCGACGAGGGGTGCGCACGGGGCTGCGCAACGACGCTGGAGGCGGCGCCCGGTTACTCGAGCACGCAGCCGTGCTTGTCGTCGACGTAGCGGGCCTTCGCCGTCCACGAGACGAAGGCGGTGCCGACGACCGTCTTGTTGGCCTCGTCGACCGCGAAGCGCGCCACGTTCGGCGACGCGCGCACCCAGTCGGCGCAGTACGCCTCATCGCGCAGCATCACGAAGCGGCAGGTGCAGTTCATCTTGGCGGCGTTGCCGACGGCCAGCTCGAGGTCGTTGTTGTCGTAGGTGCGCAGCTTGGCGTCGTCTTGTGCGCAGCCGGTGCCGAGGAGCGCGGCGGCCAGGCTCGCGGTCAGCAGGGTCTTCGTCATGGCCTCACCAGCGGGAGCACGAGCTTCACCAACTCATTGACGGGAATGCTGCCCTCGCGGTCGTCGCCGTTGCGCGCGATGACGAGGTCCTCCGACGGAATCACGATGATGCGCTGGCCCCAGTGCCCGAGCGCCGCGTAGGTGTCGTCGGGCGCGTCCTTCCAGGGCTTCTCGACGCCGTCCGCGGGCGGGCGGTTGAGCCACCACATGTAGCCGTTGGGCGTCCCTTCACACGGGAGCTGAAACTCGTTGGCAGGCAGCGTGGCGCCAGAGCAGTCACCCCGGTTCGCGCGGAAGGTCTCGCTCGGCGTGGTGGCGCGCTGCACCCAGCCCACCGGCAGCAGCCGCTGGTCGTTCCAACACCCGTCGTTGAGCATCAGGTACCCGAGCTTCGCGAAGTCGCGGGCCGTGGCGTACACGAAGCTCCCGCCGAGCGGGCTGCCGGCGAGGTCCTCTTCGAACACCACGTTCTTCATGCCGATGGGCTCGAACAACTGCGTCCAGAACGCGTCGGGGCCGTGCTTCGCCGTCAGCGCCTTCTTGGCGAGCGCGCCCACCACGTGGGCGTCACCGGTAGAGTAGACGAACTGCGTGCCTGGCTCGCGGAGCTTGCGGTGCGTCAGCACGTGGCGCACCTGGTCCTTGTGGCCGACGCCGAACAGCATCGCGATGACGCTCGACACCTGGTAGCCCTTGTCCTCGTACTCCTCCTGCCACTGCAGCCCCGAGCCGAAGGTGAGGAAGTGCTTCACCGCGATGGCGCACACCACCGGGTCGTCGGCGTACTCCGGCAGGTGCTTGCAGACCGAGTCGTCGAGGTTCATCAGGCCCTGCTGCACCGCCACGCCGGCCAGGGTGCTCGACACGCTCTTGGCGACCGACCACGAGAGCTGCCGGCCCGACGCGTCCCACCCGCGCGCGTACTTCTCGTAGACGATGGCGCCGTTCTTCACGACGACGAGCGCGTTGGTGCGGTAGCCCTTTCGCTCCTCAGGCTTGCCGACGAGGGTGAAGGCGTAGTCCTCGAGCGCCTTGAGCTCGGCCGCCTTCGCGGTCGGGTTGACGAGGGCCTCGGGCCACTTCTCGGTGGGCCAGCTGGCGCGCGCGCGGCACTGCTGGGCCTGGGCGAGCACGCTGGTGACGGCGAGCGAGAGGAAGAGGAGTCGATTCATGGGGAGCGCCTCTTCAGAAGGGCAGCGAGGTGAGCGGCACGAAGGTGGTGCCGCTGACGCTCGGGGTGAAGGAGGGCAGCACGGCGGTGGCGGGCGACGGTGACGGTGACGGCTTGCGGAAGAAGCGCATGGCGCCGACGCTGGCCGCGCCCATCGCGGCGCCGTCGATGACCGAGAAGAGGATGAGGCCGGGAATGCCCGCGAGGCTCAACCCCGCGAAGCCGGCGATGACGGTGGCCGCGATGTGCACCACCGCCGCCGCCGCGAAGCCCAGCCAGAAGTTGAAGCGCCCGTCGGCCTCGGTCAGCTTCCAGTTGCCGAACAGCCACGCCGCGATGGCGGTGAAGGCGGGCGCCACCAGCCCCATGGGGAGCAGCCCCAGAATCGCGGTGGGGATGAGCGCGTTGCTCAGGTTGCCCAGCACGTTGGCCAGCAGGAACCCCAGCGGCGCCCCGATGAGGCCCGCGCCCGCCGCGACGCCGAACTGCAACCCGAAGGACGGGGGCTCGTTCACGCTCACGGCCGACGGCGTCGTCGAGACGGCCGCGGCGCCCGGTGGGAGGTCATCTGGCAGGAGCAGCCGCGCGGCCGCGGCCTGGGTCGAGACCAGCGTGAGGGCGATGGCGCAGAGAAGAAGGGTCGAAGTTCGCATGCTGCCTCGTTCTGAGATGGCGCGCCGCGTCCGGGGCCGCGCGCCCCTCGGGAATAGATGGGCGGCGCCAGCCACGCCAGAGAAAGCACGGGCTGTTCAGACGCGCCGTTTCATGTGACGTGGCGCCCATGACGATGCCGAAGTGGGCGAGCGCAGCGCTGGCGTGTCCCCGATGTGGAGGAGCGCTCTCGGGGCTGGCCGCGAAGCAGACGACGGTGACCCGCTGCGAAGACTGCGGCCCCTACCCGGTGCTGGCGGGCGTGCCGGTGCTGGTTCCCGAGCCGGCGAGGTGGTGCGCGACGTTCTACGACGCGGCGCTGTCGGCCCTCGCCGAAGCCGACCTCGCCTCGCGGGTGGCGGTGCAGACGCTCAAGGCCTTCGCCGACGCCGCGCCTGGCGCCGAGGCGAGTCGCTTCTCTGACGACTGGACGGCGTGGGAAGCGGCGGGCGCCGCGCCGCCCGAGCTCCACGAGGGGCCGGGCGCCGACGCGCTCGCTGAGCTGCTCAAGATCGCCGCCCTGCAGGCGCCGTCGCTGTGGCTCGAGCACCGCACCCCCGACGGCGTCGTGCTCGAGCTGGGCTGCGGCGCCGGCGCGACCTCCGCGAGGCTGAACACGAAGCGCCGCTCGTTGATGGTGGGCGACGTCTCGCTGCGCGCGGTGCTCGCCGCCTCGCACCGCAGCGGCGCCGTGCCCGTGGTGATGGACGCGCAGGCGCTCCCGCTTCGCGCCCGCGCGTTCGACGCCATCGTCGCCGAGAACGTCGTGGACCTGCTGGAAGACGCCGAGGGCTTCTTCACCTCGGCGAAGCTGGCGCTCAAGCCTGGCGGCGCCCTGTTGCTGGCGTCTCCTGCGCCTTCGCTGGGCAGCCCCGACGAAGACGACGGCGTGCTCGCGCGGCTCGCCAGCAGCGCGGGGTTCGAGGTCGACGAGTCGGCTGACGGCCTGCCCTGGCTTCGTCGCAACTCGGGGCGCTTCGTCGAGGTCTGGCTGGTGCAGGTGCTGGCGCTGCGACACAGCCGCGCGAAGCGTCGGTAGCCACAGCCGCGCGCGAAACCGTGTCGTCGATAGGTGCGGGCTCGAGCGCGGGCGCCCGCGCCGAGGGCTGGCTACACCTCGACGCCCATGAAGAAGGCGTGGCTCGGCCGAATCGCGTTGGTGCTCCTGGTGGTGGGGCTGCTCCTCGTCGGGAGCCTGCCTGAGGTGCGCGCCGTGCTGACCGCCGAGCGGCTCCAGCAGGCCGTCGTCGAGGCAGGCGTGTGGGGCTTCGTGGTCTTCGTGGTGTGCTTCACCGTCGGCCAGCTGCTCCAGGTACCGGGCGTCGTCTTCGTGCTCGCCGCGCGCGCGGCCTGGGGCCCGGTGCTGGGCTTCACCAACGCCTACGTGGGCGCGCTCGTCGCCGCGGGCGTCGGCTTCCTGCTGGTGCGCACCCTCGGCGGCCAGCCGCTGGGCGACGTCACCTGGGGCCCGGCGCGGCGAATCCTCGCGGGGCTGGAGCGCCGGCCGGTGTTGACCATCGCCTCGCTCC
Source organism: Myxococcus sp. (assembly GCA_014879945.1). Taxonomy (GTDB): domain Bacteria; phylum Myxococcota; class Myxococcia; order Myxococcales; family Myxococcaceae; genus Xiheimicrobium. The sequence goes on along the minus strand of JACSRE010000140.1, from coordinate 33,070 downwards.
GCGCGGTGATGCTGTTGAGCCCGCCGCTCAACTACGCGCTCGCCCTCTCGCCGGTACGTCAGCACCACCACCTGATGGGCAGCGCGCTGGGCCTGGTGGTGCCCGTCGCCGCGGTGGTGTTCCTCTCCGAGAGCGCGCTGGCCCTCTTCCGCTCGCTGAGCTGACTTCGGCTCCGCGCGCGCCTCTCGGCGTGCCAAAACCGGCGCATGCCAAAGGTTCGAACGACGGTCGAGAACGTGTCGACGGTGCTCAAGGCGCTGGTGAAGCGAGACCTCGCGGCGGCCGCGGGCACCAACGGCGTGCTCTCGCGCGCGGAGCAGGCGAAGGCGCCGAAGTACCTGAGCGACGCGGCGAACGTGCTGCGGGCCAAGAAGCCAAGCGCGCGCATCACCGTCGACGCGATGGAGGCCTTCGTCGCCACCCGCGCCAACCAGCTCATCGGCGAGGTGAACCAGCCTCGCGGGAGGGGCGCGGCGACCCTCTCGAAGACCGAGGCGGCCGCAGCGTTGGCGCGTGAGCCCAGCCTCGGCTTCGCGGTGATGGAGGCGTACCAGATTGCCTCCGGCAGCGGCGTGAGCGTCGACACCATCGCCCAGTCGCGCGCGTCACAGGTCGATGACGACACGACGTTCAAGAAGTTCGCGACCGAAGCAGAGGCCGTCAACTACCGGGACCCCGACGGCAAGCAGGTGTCGTGGTTGGTGCGCACGGGCGACAGCCTGTTGAGCAGCTCCTACGTCTCGGGGAGGAACGACCTCTGGGCGCAGCGCTTCGACGTCGACAAGCGCACCGGCGCGGTCACCGTCACCCACGAGCACTGAGAAGTGCGTCAGTGGCCGCGCAGAATCTCCTTCACCCGTGAGATGCGCGGGTCGCCGGGCGCGCACACCTTGAGGAAGAGCTCGTAGAACTGCCGGGCCTTCAGGTTGTCGCGTTCGTCGTTCGCTTGATTTCCACGTGTCGCGTAGGTGCTCGCCAGCGTGACGGCGCACTCGGCGTTCCGGGGTGAGAGCGTCAGGCACCGCTGCAGCGCTGCGATGGCGGGGCCGTACTGACGGTCGCGCTTCGCGTCTTTCCCGAGTTGCAGCAGGCGGGCCACTTCTGGGCTCGAGGGGTCGGGCGCGGGCGGCTCGAGGCGCGCGGTGACGGCCGCCGCGCGCAGGGTGCGCAGCTCGAGGGCGCGCGCTCGAAGCAGCGTCGCCTCGCCGACCTCGGCGAGGAGTTGGTCGGCCTTCTCGAGGTCTCCCTCGCTGAGCGAGTGCTTCGCGCCCTCCAGCAGCACCGCGTGCCGGCGCGCCTGGGGAAAGCCGGGGAGCAGGGACATCGCCCGGGGGCACAGGCTCGTGCCGACCTTGCACTGACGAAGCAGCGCCTCGGCGGTGTCGACGTCAGCCCGCGAGAGCGCGCGCTCGGCTTCGGCGATGAGCGTCTCGTTCGACTTCGGCGCTTCCACTGGAGGCGGCGGGGCCTGCGGCCGCCTGAGCTCGGCCCCGGGCAAGGGCCCATCGGCGACGAGCGCGACCGGCTCAGCCTCGTTGCCGAAGGCCACGGTGAGGGCGCCCATCACGGCCAGTGAGAGGGCGGCGCCACCCGCGAGGATGCGCCTGGTGCCCTTGTCCGTCGAGCTCAAGAACGGCAGCGCATCGTCGCTTCGTGTCGTGGCGCGGGCGGTGACGTTGGTCGTCACCGCCGGCTCCGGCAGCGCCGCCGGCGTCGCTTCGGCGACCAGGGCGCGGCGCGCCAGCTTCGAGAGCTGCTGGCTGGGCTGGGCGGGGTCTCTCGCGGTCTCGGCCAGCCTGGCGAGGTCCGCGCGCTGGCCGGGGAAGAGCTCGGCCATGAGGGTCGCGAGCTCTTCTTCGTCAGCCAGCGAGGGCACCACCTCGGTGAGCGCCTTCGCGAACTCTCGCGCCGTCTGGTACCGGCGCTCGGGCTCCACCGCCAGGGCCTTGAGGCAGACCGCGTCGAGCTGCGGCGAGAGGTCTGCGTTCCTCGAGCTCGGCGGTGGCTGCGCCGAGAACCGCGCCAGCTCGTTGCCGTCAGCGAAGAGGCGATCGCCGATGAGGCACTCGTAGAGCATCACCCCGACGGCGTAGACGTCGGTCGCGGGCGTGGGCGGCTCGCCGGCCAGCTGCTCGGGCGCCATGTGCGAGGGCGTGCCCTTCACCACGCCGGTCTGCGTTCGGGTGCGCCGGCCGCTCGCGTGCGCGATGCCGAAGTCGATGACCTTCACGTGCCCGTCGAAGGTGACCATCACGTTCTTCGGCGCCACGTCGCGATGAATGACGGGCCTCGGCGCGCCCGCGCCGTCGACGTGCGAATGCGCCGCGTGCAGCCCCAGGCAGACGTCGCGAACGATTCGCGCGATGACCGGGAGCGGCAACCGCCCGGGCCCTCGCGCGGCCGCCCGCATCACGGCGCCCAGCTTCTGGCCTGAGAGGAACTCCATCGCGAGGTAGAGCTCGCCGCTCGTCTGGCGCCCGAGGTCGAACACCTGGCCGAGGTTGGGGTGACTCAGCTCCGCGCTGAGCCGGGCCTCGTCGAGGAACATCTGCACGAAGCGCTCGTCGCTGGCGACGTCAGGCAGGATCATCTTGAGCGCGACGAGCTTCTGAAACCCGCCAGGGCCTTCGAGCCGCGCGAGGAAGAGCTCGGCCATGCCGCCGATGGACAGGCGGGTGACCAGCTCGTAGCGGCCGACCCGCTCGCCCTGAAAGAACGCGTCGCTCATGGCCCGGACGAACAAAGCGCGAAACGTCGAGGGGCGTCGAGGGCCGGGAGCGCGGGGCTCTTGGGGGTGTCAGCACACCGCAGCATTCCCGCCGGCACGGGCCGCGGGCACGACGCGCGGTCAGGCGCGGCGCGAAGAGTCACGTCTCACCGGGGTCGCGCGCTGCCCCCGGGGGTGCCGCGGGGCCCCGTCCACCCGGTGGCTGCGACGCCGGGCCCGGGTCGGCCGAGGTCGAAGAAGGCGAGTCGCAGGGGCGCCCAGATGTCACAGTCGAAGCAGTTGACGTCGAGGGGCACCGACTGCACCGCGAGGAAGCGGCCGTTGAAGGCCGACTTTCCGCCCAGCAGCACGGGCTGAACGCCCGGCGTGCCCGAGAACGACTCGTCGTTGAGCGCGCAGCTCATCAGCTCGAGCCCCAGCGGGTGAACGGAGCGCACGCGCGTCTCGAGCGCGGGCCCGCCCGGCCTCGTCGGCCTCGAGCCCGACGTCACGAAGAGCGCCTCGCCCGCCGCCGTCAGGTACGCCTCGCTCGCGCGGTCGGCGACGGCCGTGAACACCTGGCTGCGCGCGCCGCTGGCGTCGACGCGCTGGAGCCCCACGCGAGGCGCCGACGTCGGCGGCGCTTCGGGGAGCGCGGTGAGCCGGGCCAGGCGCAGGCGGCTCGACGCGCCGGCCTGCCCGACGCCGACCCACTCGAAGGTGCTCCACTCCGACCCGCTGCGAGGCTCGAGCTGACGGCCGTCGAGCGCGCTGCGCACCTCGTCATCGGCCATCACCAGCGCGTCACCCAACACCATCACCGGGGCGTGCCGCGACGGCGTGGGCACCGAGAAGCCGACCGAGCCGTCCAGCTCGTGGCGCTCGATGAGGTACGAGCGCGCCGGCAGCGGCTTCGACGCGTCGTCTCGCAGCACGAAGGCGCGGCCGCTCCCGTCCACCACCAGCCCGCGCACCCGGCTCGGCCGGTCGCTCGTCGCCAGCACCCGGCCCGTCGCCACGTCGACCCGCGCCAGGGCCCAGGACGAGGACTCGGCGTCGGAACGGACGATGACCCACAGCCCACCGCGCCCGTCTTCTGCGAGCGCCTCGATGCCCTGGTAGCCGCTGGTCGACGACCTGATGGGCTGGTGCCACTGCACCACGCCGGTGGTGACGTTGACGGCCGCGAGGGTGGCGTCGTTGACCGCGAAGATGAAGAGCCCCTGCGCGATGAGCTGGGTGTCGGCGTAGGTGCCGCGCAGCGAGCCCACGCCGGTCACCTCGGCGCGAAACCGCTCGAGCCCTTCGGGCGTGCGCGAGTGCACCTCACAGCGGTGGCCGGGCCGCGCGGGCACGTCGGGGGTCCCCATGCGCACGGCCTGGCTGGCGCACTCGACCCAGTACCAGTTGCCCTGCGCGTCGCTGACGCCGTCGAAGCGGAAGTCGGAGCTCGACGCGGTGACGGTCCACCTGGGCAGCAGCTCCCGCTCGGCGGGGCGCTCGCAGACCTTGTTCCGGCACACGCCTTCCCCGCGGCACGCCGACTCGGGGGAGCAGGTGAAGCCCTCGGGCGGCACCACGGCGCGGCACGCCCCCAGGAGGCAGACGTTGGCGAGCTCGCAGCTCACCGCACCGCACGGCGTGCCGTCTTGAACGGGCGCGGCGCTGCAGCCCAGCACCGGGTCGCAGCGCGGCGCCAGGCACGGGTTGGTGGGCGCGGCGCAGGCCATGGTGGTGTGCTGACACCCCGCGCCGACGGAGCACGCGTCGGTGGTGCACGCGTTCCCGTCGTCACAGCGCGCGGCGCGGCCCAGGCACGCGCCGGCCTGGCAGGTGCCGCCCTCGATGCAGGCGAGCTCGTCCTCACAGGCCGTGCCGTCGGGCCTCGGCGTGCGGACGCAGCGCAGCGTCTCGGGGTCGAAGGCGACGGACTCACAGACCGAGCCGGCCCCGCAGTCGAGCGCCGGCACCCCTTCGCCCGACAGCGCCACCTCGCGGCCGTCGAGGCGCAGCGTTCCCGTCGCGGGGCCCGCCGCCGTCGGCGCGAAGTGCACCTCGAGCGTCACCTCGGCGCCGCCTGGAACGTCGAGCGACTGCACCGCCGCGAAGGGCCCGTCGACCGAGACCTCGACCGTGCGGGGCGCGCGCGCGCGGTTGAGCACCAGCAGCGGCTGCACCCTCGAAAAGCTGAGGGCGGTCGGGGGAAAGGAGAGCGCCTCGGGGACCGCGAGCTCGCCCGAACCTGTCGTAACCACGGCAGGCCCCGAGCAGCCCACCACCACCATCGCCAACCAGACGCGTCGCATGGTGGAGCCCTCAGGCAACTTGCGTGCCCTCGCAGGCAGCGTGGTAACCACGGGCCATGGACGAGCTGACCCAACGAACGAACGCGCTGAAGGCCATGCCCCTGCTGGCCGACCTGCCACACGGAGAGCTGGAGAAGCTGGCGCGCCGGCTGACCGTCGAGCAGCACCGCACCGGCTCGGTCATCATCAAAGAGGGCGCCAGCGGCGCGGCGGCGTACTTCCTGATCAGCGGCACCTGCGAGGTGCGGCGCGAGGGCCGGCGCGGCAGCAAGCGGGTCAACCTGATGAAGCGCGGCGAGTGCTTCGGCGAGCTGAGCATCATCAACCCGGCGCCCCGCTCCGCGACGGTGGTGGCGCTCGAGAACGTCGAGCTGTTGGTGCTGAGCGAGCACGACTTCCGCGACGCCATGCGCTCCAACCGCTCCATGTCGCTCCAGTTGGTGCGCGCGCTGGCCAAGCGGCTCCAGGGCCGGGAAGACGAGTTCACGGGATGATCACCACCGCGACCACGCCGTCGTGCACGATTCAGCAACTGCTCGACGACGTGCAGTACGACCTGAAGCTGGTGCTGGTCGCTGGGCAGTCGGGCCTCGACCGGCGCATCTCGAGCTCACGCATCCAGAAGCCGGGCCTGGCGCTCACCGGGTTCACCGAGCACCTGCACCCCGAGCGGCTGCAGGTCTTCGGCAACACCGAGATCAGCTACCTGCGCACGCTGACGCTGGAGCAGCAGCAGACGGTGCTCCACAAGGTGTTCGAGTCGAACCTGGCGTGCGTCGTGGTGACGAAGGACCTCGAGGTGCCGGCGCCACTCATCGAAGGGTGCCAGCGCACCGGGCTGGCGTTGATGCGCACGCCCCTGGTGTCGTCGGCCTTCATCTCGCAGGTGCAGTCGTTCCTCGAAGAGTCGCTGACCGCCTCGAGCAGCCTGCACGGCGTGCTGGTCGACGTGTTCGGCGTGGGCGTGCTGCTGCTGGGCAAGTCGGGCATCGGCAAGAGCGAGATCGCCCTCGACCTGGTGATGCGCGGGCACCGCCTGGTGGCCGACGACATCGTCAACCTCGTGCGGCGGGGCGGCGACGTCTACGGCCACGGCAACGAGATGATCCAACACCACATGGAGATTCGTGGGCTGGGCATTCTCAACATCAAGGACCTCTTCGGCGTGGCCTCGGTGCGCGACCGCAAGAAGATCGAGCTGGTCATCGAGCTGGTCGAGTGGAACTCGGGCGCCGAGTACGACCGGCTGGGCCTGGAGCAGGAGTCGATGAACATCCTCGGCGCCGAGCTGCCGCACGCGGTGGTGCCGGTGCGCCCGGGCCGCAACATGACGACCATCGTCGAGGTCGCCGCGCGCAACCACCTGCTGAAGCTGCGCGGCCACCACTCGGCGCAGGAGTTCGCCGACCGGCTCTCGCGGGCCATCTCGAAGCAGGGCGGTACGCCCTCGCACGGCCGACTCGCCGCGCCCTCGCTGCCGACGCCGAGGCCGACGCCGCACTACGAAGAAGACGTGGAGTAGCCCTCGGGCGGTGGCGCTTCTCGCCTCGGCGCCAGCAGGTCACCTGCCAGGCGCCGGCTCCGCTTCACCTGCCTGACCCAGGCCCACGCCTCGACGCTCGAGAGGGCGACGAGCCACCACACGCCCCACGGCCTGGCCATGGACAGCTCGACGGCGAACATCACCCAGGCCAGCGGGAGCGCGAGCCAGGCCCCCGGGTGCACCGGTCGGCCGCTGCGCACCTCGTCGAGCAGGCGGTGCCGCGCGTGGTGTTCAGCGAGGCGACGCCGCAGCACCGAGGCGGCCTGGTCGAGCCGCTCGGCCTCACGCTGGAGCGCACGCAGCCGTGACGCGAGCGCCTCGTTCGGCGGCGCGCAGGCGGGGCTGAGCTGCAGCCGGCGCTCGGCCTGCGCGACCTCGAAGCGCGCGCGCACCGCTGTACTCATGGGCGCTCCGGGAGCAGGGCGGCGACCCACAGCACCGCCAGCGGCACCAGCGCCAGCGGCGTTCGCTCGGTGAAGAACGTGACGATCGACGTCACCGTCAGCGCGAGCCGAAAGACGACCCGCACCAGCGACGACCCGAGGGGCTGGAACCGCTCCCTCCCGTCGAGGAGCCCCGCGTCACGCAGCGCTGACCGGCGCGCCCAGGCATCAGCCGAGGTGAGCAGCGCCGCGACCTGCGCTGCCGAATTGTCACGCCGCTGCTGGGCCAGCTCGACAGCCCGTCGCGCCGCGCGCGCTTCGGCTTCCTGGTGGAGCTGGGCTGAGGCCTCGTGAAGCAGCGTCTCTTCTTCGAGTTCCCGGGTGAGCCGGCGCAGCAGGTCGTCCTCGCTGGAGTGCATCACCGCTCCAGGAGCACGGATGATGCCAGCCGCGGGTCGCCGAGGGCTTTGGCCTTGTGCTTCTGGCGGCCCCGAAGCTCCTGGCGAACTCCGACCGCTGGGCTGACGACGCCACCTTTAGCCGCGATCTCATCGACCTCGCGATGCTGGTGCTGCCCCGCCCGGTGCTCAGCCGAGCGCTGCTCAAGGCGTCGAGCGCGACCTGGTGAAGTCCATCGTGAGGCTCGGTGAGCGGCGCGGCCGCCTCGAGGCGTGCATGACGGCGCTGTAGGTGGACCGGGTGCCCCGCGCCCTCTTGTGGAGCCGCATCGAGCGGCTCAAGCCCACCCGCTGAATCGTCAACCGCCGCGCGAATCGTCAACCGCCCATCGTCAACCCGGCCGAAAACTGGAGCCTCACGGCCGCTGCCCTACCCTTCGGCTCCATGTCGGGAATCGTCAACCAGACGCTCGCGCAGCTGCTCGAGGCGGGCGCCCCCTTCGGCAGCCGGCAGCTCGCGGCCCTCACCGGCGTCTCGCGTCAGGCCGTGCACAAGCACCTGCGGGCGCTCGTCGCCCAGGGCCGTTTGGTGGCGTCGGGCCGGGCCCGGGCGGTGCGGTACACGCCGGTGACGCCGCTGCGGCAGCGCGTGGAGGTCGCCTCGGCCGGCTCGCGCTATCGGCTCTCGGCGCGCCTGTTGATGCTCGAGGTGCAGGCCGGCGAGGTGACGGTCGACTTCACGGGCGTGACGGAGCTGGGCGACGAGTTCCTCGAGGAGCTCTTCCTCGTCTGGGCGCCCGCGCACCCGGCGGTGACGCTGAAGGTCGCGCACCTGCCCTCGAAGCTCGCGTTGGCGTTCTTCGCCTTCGCGAGGCGCTCGACGCTGCGGGACCCTGCCCGCGCCAGGCCGTGAGGGCGCGCTTCAACCGGCCGCGTCAGAGAGCTCGACGCCCGGCGCGCGCCGCAGCGCCATCTCAGCGCGCATCTCTTCGACGTCTTGCCAGTCGAGCAGCCGGCGCACCGCGGGGAAGAGCATCGACTCCTCGCGCGCCTGGTGTGACTCGAGGCACCGCTTGAGGTGCTCGACCGCCGTCGAGAGGTCGAACCGCACCGCCATCAACCGTGAGCCGTCGCGCGCCACCAACTGACAGAGGAACGTCACCCGCGAGATGAGGGCGTGCACCTGAAGGTGCTCCAGGCGCATCGCGGCGATGGCGTCGTCGATGGCCTTGTGACGGCCCTGTATGCGGGGCGCGAGCGAGCGCTCCTCGTCGACGAAGTGCACCTCGAGGTGATGGGTGAAGAACGCCTGCACCCGCCTCGCGGTCGCAGACGTCGATGCGTCGGCGGGCGCGGAGCACAGGCGCTCGGCCAGCGACAGCATCGAGCGCGCGAAGGCGTGGCTCTGCAGGAACGCCTCGACGACGTCATCCGGCATCGGCGCGCAGGTCGTCAGCGGCTGCATGACGAGCGCTGTACCACGCGGCAGGCCTGGGCTCTGTGCCGACGGTCACCGCCTCCAGCGCCACGCGTCAGTGACACGCCGTCACCGCGCGTGCGTGTCACTCGAGGCGCTGCGGAGCCCCTCGACCCCACACCTCTCGGGCACCTGGCGGCGGCGGGTGACACACCGGCCCCAGCGGCACGGCCCGTGCTCTTCGTCGCGCTCACGCGAACGAGCCGCGAACTGCTCGCACCCTTCGGGGGCGCCTTCGACGGCGCGGGGAGAACCGAGATGAACGCCAGACAGACGATGACGGCGGCTGCGACCGCGATGCTGTGGTGTGCCTGCAGCCCCATGGTGTCGACGCCCGACGCTGGGAGCACCGACGACTTCACCGCGGTGGACCAGGCGCTCGCGAAGACGTTCTCGCCGTTGCCCGCGGTGCCGCCCGACACCACCAACGCGTGGGCCGACAACCCGGCGGCCGCGGTGCTCGGCCAGCGCCTGTACTTCGACGCGTCGTACAGCGGCGCGCTGGCCGTGGGCAGTGACGGCATGAACGGCGGCCTGGGCGCCGTCGGTGAGCGCGGCAAGGTGGCCTGTGTGTCGTGCCACGGCTCGGCGTCAGGCGACGACAACCGCACCCGCCCCAACCACGTCTCGCTCGGCACCGACTTCGGCACCCGCAACGCCCTGCCCATCGTGAACTCGGCCTTCAACGTGTGGACGAACTGGGGCGGGCGCTTCGACTCGCAGTGGTCGCTGCCGCTGGCGGTGGCCGAGAACGCCCGCATCATGAAGTCGACGCGCCTCGAGGTGGCCCACCTGCTCTTCGACAAGTACCGCGCCGACTACGACGCCATCTTCCCCGTGCCGCTCGACGCGGCGCTCAGCGCCACGGCCCCCGACGCCGCGCGCTTCCCCCCGGCTGGAAAGCCCAAGGCGACGGCCGCCGACGCCGACGGCCCGTGGGAGCAGATGGCCCCGGCCGACCGCGCCATCGTCAACCGCATCTTCGTGAACTACGGCAAGGCCCTCGCCGCCTACACGCGCAAGCACGTCAGCCGCGGCGCGCCCTTCGACCGCTTCGTCGAGGGTGACACCAGCGCCCTCTCAGCGAGCGCGAAGCGGGGCTTCAAGGTGTTCACCGGCAAGGGCGCCTGCGCCACCTGCCACAAGGGGCCGACCTTCTCGGACGACGCCTTCCACGCCATCGGCGTGCCGCAGACCGGCGACAAGGTGCCCGCGACCGACCTCGGCCGCTTCACCGACGTCGTGCCGCTGCTCGCCAGCCCCTTCAACAGCAACGGCGACTTCAGCGACGACAAGTCTACCGGCAAGCTCACCGGGGTGGCCCAGAGCGCCGCGCAGCTGGGCGCCTTCCGCACGCGGAGCCTGCGCAACCTGACGACGTCGGCGCCCTACATGCACTCGGGGCAGCTGAAGACGCTCGAGGACGTCGTCGAGTTCTACGACAAGGGCACCGGCGCGGTCCCCGATGGAGGCACCCTCGCCCCGGGAATCGCGCCGCTGGGCCTGACGACGGCCGAGAAGGCCGACCTGGTCGAGTTCCTGAAGTCGCTCGAAGGAGCGCCCATCGACGCGGCGCTGCTCCAGAACACCGCGAGGTAACGGCTCAGCCGCCGCTCGCCTTGTCCTTCTCAATCTCGCTGCGGAGGAAGCTCCGCAGCCGGGCCGCGACCGACTCGGGCATCGTGCGCGCCAGCACCTTTCGACACACCGATGAGGTCGCGCGGTAGGTGGCCACGAAGTCTTCGCAGGGCTGGCAGTCGCCGAAGTGCTCCTCGAGTCGCCCCTGCAGGTCCGACGGCAGCTCACCGTCGACGTAGTCGGTGAGCAGGTCGAGGCATTCCTGACAGGTCTTCGGGTGACTCAAGAGAACCCCACACGGGATGAGACAACCAGTCTACTGCGAGGGCGGCCGGACGCACGCAACCCGAAATGCGCCGCCCAGAGGCCAAACGGCCGATGCGTGAGGAGCGCTCACGTGGCGCGCTCGGCGTAGAAGCGGTCGATGGCCGCGCGCAGCGAGAGGCGGGCCCGGTGCAGCCGGCTCTTGATGGCCGGCACCGAGTCGCCGGTGGCCTGCGCGATCTCTTCGTATGAGAGGCCCTCGACGTCGCGGAGCAGGAAGACCTGCCGGTGCTCCTCGGGGAGTCGGGCCGACGCGGTGTCGATGGCGCCGCGGAGCTCGGCGTCGAGGGTCTGCTCCTCGGCGTCGCGGCTCCAGTCGGCCACGTCGTCGATGAGGCTGCCGCGCTCGTTGAAGTTCGGGGCGCCCTCGGGCTCTTCGACCTGCGCCGCCACCTTGCGGTGCCGCAGGCGCATGAGGGCGAAGTTCGAGGCGATGCGGTAGACCCACGAGCCGAAGGCGGCCTCGGCGCGAAACTCCTTGAGGTGGCGGTAGGCGGCGAGGAAGGCCTCTTGCACCACCTCGGCGGCGTCGTCGTCGCTGCGCAACATGCGGGAGGTCATCGCGAAGACGCGCTGCTGGTGGCGCTCGACCAGCTGCTCGAAGGCCGCCATCTCGCCCTGCTGCGCTCGCACGAGCAGCGCGCTGTCTTCGTCGGTGTCCACGGGGAACGAACCGTCGTCACTTCCGGGCAGCGGGTCAAGCCGCTTCCCATTCGCTGTCATCGGTCGATTGGTGGGACCCATCGGACGCTTCACCTCGCTCAGCAGGGCGTACGGGCGGCCGCCAAACCTGTTTCAGCGCGCGCTCACGAACGTCGACTCGGCGTCGAAGAAGCGCAGCGGCTTGCCGGCCCAGACGCCGGCGTAGTCGACCCCCACCCTGGCGCTCGTGGCGATGCGGCGCGGTGGGCGGCCCCGGCCCAGGAAGAGCGGCGCCCGGTCGAGCGGCGCGCCGTCGAGCGCACGGGTGATGCCGAGCGCGCGCGTCAGCCGGCCCGGCCCGTCACAGCGCGCGTCGTCGGCGAGGCCCTCGAGCGGCTCGAGCGCGCGAATCAACACCGCGGCGCCGCCCCCCGTCACCACGTTCACGCAGTGGTGCATGCCGTAGACGAGGAAGACGTAGGCGTGCCCGGGCGGGCCGAACATCACCTCGGTGCGCGCGGTGCGGCCCTTCGAGGAGTGGCAGGCGAGGTCGTGCGGGCCCAGGTAGGCCTCGGTCTCGACGATGCGCCCGACGCGCGCGACGGCGCCCACCTGGTGAACGAGGAGCCGCCCCAGCAGGTCGCGGGCGACCTCGACCGTGTCTCGCGCGGCGAAGCGCTTCGAGAGCGGGCGCATCGACCGTCTCAGTCGCGAATCGCCGACTGCAGCAGCTTGAGCTGGATGTTGAGCTTGAGCGCGTCGCAGCGCTCGTGAATGACGTCGGAGAGGTTGTTGAACACCAGGGCGCTGTTCTCTTGCGTGTAATAGCTGCTCACCTGGCTGATGAGCCCGAGCAGGTCGGACACCAGCGACAGGTAGTGCATGTTCTCCTTCCGCAGCGCGTCGTCCTTGAGCGCCAGCACGTCCTTGTTCGACTGCAGCTGGCTGAGCACCGACACCAGGGAGTTGAGCTCGTGGAACTGCCGGCGCCACCCCATGGCGTCGACCCCCAGCAGGGCGAAGAAGGCCAGGCCGATGTTGATGAGGATGCTGAAGAACGCGTCGACGCCCTGCAGCACCTCGCTGGTGGCCTCGGGTGACGGCGCGACGGCCTCGTCGGCCAGGCTCCGGTTCGGGCGGAGGAGCCGTGACGCCTGCGCGAGCAGCCGCGGCGTCAACCCGTCACGCGCGACGAGCCAGGTCGAGACGCTCCACGCGGGCATCGGCTGCGCGGGCACCATCGGCGCCTGTGACAACCAGCCGGGCTCGAGGGTGGTGCGCTCGAGGTAGTCGAGGCGCTGCGCGCGCGCGCCCAGCGGCAGGTCGGTCAGCGCGAAGCCCGCCCTCGCCAGGCGTGACACCGCCCGCATCGTCTTCTCGTCCGACGGGTCCTTCACCACGAAGACGGCGTCGACCTCGGTCGGCACCTCGACCGCGGCCTCGGTGGTGAGCGAGGCCCAGTCGTGGCGCAGCACCGGCACCGCCTGCTGCCCGAGCACGCCGAGCACGTCGGTCAACACCGCGTGGCTGCCCTGCTGCGCCGTCGACGTCATGATGATGCGCGCGTCGAGCAGGCTGCTGACGCCCGGCTTGAGGAACACCAGCGCCAGCTCTCGGCCGGGCAGCTCGGCGCGGCGAAGGGTGGCCGGCAACGGAATGCCGCCCTGCACGAAGGCGAGGTCGACCTGCCCCGTCGCGACGAACGCCGCTGCTTCCCTGCTCCCCGGCACCTCGACGACCTCGATGGCCAGGCGCGGGTCGGCCTTCAGCACGTCTTTGAGGCCGGCGGCGTCGCGGTCGGGCAGCGCGAGGCTCAGCCCCGTCACGCGAAAGAAGGTCACGTACGTCCACCCGACGAGGAGCACGAGCGCCACGGCCAGGAAGATGACCGGGAGCCGGTGAATGCTGTACGGCCGCTGCATGCGCGCGGTGATGACCTGCGCGTTGCGCACCGCCTGGGTGATGGACGCCGAGGCCCGCGCCAGCCCTTCGTGCGTGGGGAGCTCGACCTTCACCCGGTCGGCGAGCCGGACGGCGGTCTCGACGAGCGGGGCGATCTCGAGCCGGGCGACGTTCAAGGACGAGCGAGCCATGGGCGGGTTCAAGCACGAAGCCGAGGCGGAGCCGAGACGCGCATGCGGTCGTCAGCCTCCGCCCCCGCCGTCGAGCGTGCGCGCCGCGACCAGATGCAGCACCAGCACCGACGCGAGGGCCACCGCCCATCCGATGGCCAGGAAGCGGAGCATCGGCGCGCGCGCAGGTCGCACCACCACCACGGCCGCGCCCAGGCCAACCGCGACACACACCGCGATGAAGGCCAACAGCACGAGCGAGTCCACCCGCTCCACCTCGGTGAGGTGCCCATCGGGGAAGCCGAGGAACCCGCGCGACCAGGCCGAGAGCCCGCCGCTCACCGTCGCCACCAGCAACAGCCCAAACGCGCGCAGCCTCGGCGGCATCAGTCTTTGACGACGCCGAGGTCGACGTAGGCCTGGTTCACCATCACCACGTAGGGCCGCTGCTCGAACCGCAAACCACCGTTGCCGTCGTGCTCGATGACCTCGAGCTTGCCCATGCCCGCGCCCATCGGCCCGATGGAGTAGTAGTGGGCTTGCAGCCGATACGGCGCCGCGCGTTTCCCCTTCGGCAGCCGAATGGTGAAGCACTCGGGCCCGTAGCCGGTGGTGACGTCGGCGTAGAGCTCTCCGCCCGAGGCGAGCGTGCGCTGCGAGTAGAACGCGTGCCCACCCTTCGCGTCGGTGATGTGAAAGTCGACGTCGTTGGCGTCGGTCTCCCAGTTCAAGACAAAGCGCAGCGAGGGCTGGTCCTCGACGGCGCCGCCGATGGTCTTGAGGCGCGAGCCAACCTCAGCCTTGCGCCTCGGCTCGGCCTTCGCCCACGCCGCGGCGATGAGCCCCGCGTCTTCGCGCAGAATCCGGTCGACGCCTGCGAAGCGCCCCGACGGGTAGCGCTGCGCGAGGCCCACCTCGATGGCCGCGAAGGCCTTCTCGAAGCGGCCTGCGCGCAGCAACGAGAACGCGAGCAGGCGGTGGCTCTGCGGGTGGTCGGCGCGCTGCTCCGCGGCGCGGGCGAAGGTGTCGATGGCCAGCTCGGCGGCGGCGGCGATGCGCTCGAGCCGAACGCCTGCGAAGCGGCGCAGGTCGGCGCGGGCGGGGAAGAGGTCGATGATGCTGCCGTACGCGCGCGCGGCGGTGGCCAGGTCTCCCGACGCCTCGAGCGCCTCGCCCATCGCCACCAGCGCGAGCAGGTCTCCGGGCTGCTCCTCGTGCCAGCCGGTGGCGAGGGCCACCGCCTTCGCCTTGTCGTGCTTGAGCGCGTCCATCACCTGCTTGAAGGTGCCGGTGTACGGGTCCACCTGCGGCTTCTGCTCGGGCGCCGAGACGTCCTGCCGAAGGCGTGCGCCGTGGCGCTCCGCGGGCTCGGCGGCGGCCACTGCCGAGGGAGGCGGGGGCGGAGGAGGACTCGCCGGTTGGGCCGAGGCGGGCGGCCTGGGCGGGTCGGCTCGTGGCTCCGCCTTCGGCGCTTCGTCCATCAGCTTCCCGTCCGCCTTCTCCTCCTCTCCCGTCGCCGGTGGAGCGCCGCCCTCGTCGCGCGCATCGGCCTTCTCCTTCGCCAACTCGAGCTTGCGCGGGGGCGGTGGCTTCTTCGCCACGGCCGCCACCACCACCGACTCGGCGCTGCGCGCCAGCCGCGTCACCTGGCCCTGCTGCACGGTGAGGATGTCGGCGAGCGCGCGGCGGTCGATGTTGAAGCGCGCGTAGTCGGCCTCGGTCTCGAGCACGAGCAGGGCGGTGAGCGGGCACAGCACCCGGCTCTTCGTCGACAGCTCGACCATCTGCTTCTTGATGGCGTCCCGCTGGGGCGCGCCGTCGGCCACCTCGAGCTGCGCCTGGAGCTGCTCGAGCTTCGCCTTCGCCCACGCGCGCTCGAGCAGCGGCCGCTCGATGCTGGCGAGCTGCGCGTCCGTCACCGCGACCGGCCGCCCTCCGATGGAGCCCTTGAACGAGCCGCCCTTCGTCAACTGCGCGTAGACGAGCACCGCGTCACCGGCCTGCACGCCCGAGAGCGTCCTGGGCCACACCGCGACCGCGCCCTCGACCTTCACCTCAAGCTTCGACTTCGTCGAGAGGCCCAGCCGGCGCGCCACCTCGAGGGCGCCTGCGTCACCGTCCAGCAGCGCGCCGTCGCGCTCCAGCGAGCCCGTCGTCAGCCGCGCCAGCGACGCGCCGTCTCGCAGCCCCCCGAGCGCCACCGCGTCGAGCCGCTTCACCCCGGCGGCCTTCAGCTTCAGCAGCAGCGCGGTGAGGTTCGGCCCCTCGGTCACGCCCGCGGTGAAGACGCCGTCTGACACCAGGGCCACCCGGGCCGTGGGCTTGCTCCGCACGTACTCGAGGGCGAGCGCGACGTTCGACGCGCCGAGGGCGCGGCGCGCGCGGAGCTGCTTGAGCTGGGCGTCTCCGAAGCCCGACGCGAGCCCGCTGTAGAGCGGCGCGACCTCCTGGTCGAAGGCCACCACGTTCACCGTGGCCGTCGGCATCGCCTGCAGGAGCTTCTGCACCAACGCCGTCTGCTGCTGCCACCCGAGCGCGCGGCTGCCCGAGGAGTCCACCAGCACCGTCAGCTGCGTCACCGGGTCGGCGGCGCTGGCCTCGACGGGCACCACGCGCGCCACCACCAGGTCTCCCGAGCGCGCGCCGAGCTGGTTGCGACGCGGCGTGGCCACGAAGTCTGCCGACGGCACGAAGCGCGCGCGCTTGAGCACGCCTTCTCCCGTGACGCCCGACACCTGCAGGTCGAGCTCACCCACCTCGGGCAGCCCCTTGAGCGGCACCACATAGAGGGAGCCCTGCTGCACCAGCTCGTGCGAATACGAGAGCACCAGCTCCTTCTGGCCCTTCGCGGGAATGGGGAAGACGCGCGCGGTGAACTCATTGCCGCCGCTCTGCTCGAGCAGCGCCGGGTCTTGCCGCCGGTGGAGGAAGTCTTCGTAGGCGCGCCGCGCCGCCTGCTTCTCGACGACCTCGCCCTCCTGCCAGCGCCCGTCGAGCTTCATCGCGAAGCGGCTCACCGTCGCCCCCTCGGGCAGCGTCACCTTGAACTGGCCTTCGAGCACGCGGTCGAGCGGGTTCTGGAAGGTGAGCGTCAGCTCGGTGAAGGCCAAGGGGTCGGCCACCACGCCGCGCGCCTCGAGCTTCACCAACTTCAGCCCGGTGCCGTCAGACGCGGTGAGCGACACCGGCGCGTCTTCGCCCGCCAGCGCGAACGTCGAGGTCAGGCACAACAACCACGGGAGCAGACGGCGCATGGCGGCCCTCAGGTGATGGGGTCTCGGCGACGACGACATGGACCCACAGACGTCGCGCACCGCGAGGTTGTTCCGCACCCCCTCGAAGGACAAGCACCTTCGGGTGAACAGCGCGCCGGCAGCGCCGTCACTGACACGCCGCGCGTGTCCGGTGTAACGTCGTCGGCGTCCTCATGAAGCGACTCCTGATCACCTCTCTCGTCGCGCTCGCCGCCTCGGTCGCGGCGCAGTCGCCGTGCGAGGCGAAGTGCAACCAGCAGGCGTCCGACTGCCTCAAGGCGTGCGCGGGCGACCCCAAAGACGCCTCGAAGCCCGACCAGGCGAAGCGGCTGATGGAGTGCCTCAAGACGTGCGAGGCCCAGGTGAGGCCATGCCGAGAGGGCTGCCGCAAGTGACCCCGGTTCGACACCTGTTCACCTCGAGGTTGGCCCGCCCGAAGCTCGAGGCGACGGTGCGCGCGCTGGTGCGAACGGCGGTGTACCTCGCCGCCGCCGACGGCAAGGTCGAGGAGCCCGAGGTCGAAGCGCTCGTCGACCACCTGCGCGCCGTGATGGCCCGCGCGGTCGGCGCCGAGAACGTCGACGAGTACGCCACCGTGCCGGTGTTGCTCGACACCGCGCGCGCCGCCACCCGAGCGCTGCACGCCGAGGGTGAGGCGGCCTACGTCGCCGGCATCGCCGAGGTGCTCGAGGGTGACTTCCGCCGCGACGCGCTGAAGCTGGCGGTCGAGGTGGTGCGCGCCAACGGCACCATCAGCGCGGCCGAGAAGCGCGCCGCCGAGACGCTGGCCCGCGCGCTGGGTGTTCCGGCGGGCGACGTGCTCGATCAGCTCTGACTACCCAGCGCCCTGCTTGATGGCGCGGGCGTCGAGCGCGTACTTCTTCACCAGCCGCTCCACCGACTTGCGGTGCAGCCCCGACTCCCGGGCCGCGCGCGAGATGTTGCCGTCGCAGCGCTTGAGCACCTGGGTGATGTACTCGCGCTCGAAGCTCTCGAGCAGCTGCTCCTTGGCGTCCTTGAACGAGAGGTGCTCGTTGAACGGGAGCGGCTGCTCCTTCTGCTGCCCCTGCAGCCGCGCCGGCAGGTGGCTGACGTCAATCTCTTCGCCGTCAGAGAAGGTCAGCACGTGCGAGACGACGTTCACCAGCTCGCGAATGTTGCCGGGCCACGAGTAGCCCTGGAGCACCGCCATGGCCGCCGGCATCACCCGCTTCTTGCCGTGCCGCTGCACCACGTCGGGGTCGGCGAGGGCCTTGCGAATGATGATGGGCACGTCTTCGCGGCGCTGGCGCAGGGGCGGCAGCTGGATGTTGATGACCGAGAGCCGGAAGTAGAGGTCTTCGCGGAAGTTGCCGGCCTGAATCTCTTTCACCAGGTCGCGGTTGGTGGCGGCGATGACGCGCACGTCGACCTGGATGACTTCATTGCCGCCGACGCGCCGCACCTCGCGGTTCTCGAGCACGCGCAACAGCTTGGGCTGCAGGTCAACCCGCAGCTCACCGAGCTCGTCGAGGAAGATGGTGCCGCCCTCGGCGCGCTCGAAGGCGCCGGGCCGTGAGGCGATGGCCCCGGTGAAGGCGCCCTTCTCGTGGCCGAACAGCTCCGACTCGATGAGGTTGGGCGGAATCGCGCCGCAGTCGAGCACCACGAAGGGGCCGCGCTTTCGCGCCGACAAGTTGTGCACCGCGCGGGCGACCAGCTCCTTGCCCGTGCCGGTCTCACCCTGCACCACCACCGAGACGTCCATCGGGGCGATCTTGCGGATGAGGCCGAAGATCTGCCGCATCTTCACCGACTGCCCCACCATGCCCTCGAGCTCGCCGTCGCGGTCGGGCTCGACCGTCACCTCTTCGTCGATGGGCGCGAACGTCACCATCGTCTGGCCGGCGCGCACCTGGCTGCCGCTCGAGAGGTAGGCGCGCTCCACGCGGCGCCCGTCGAGGAAGGTGCCGTTGGTGCTGTTCAGGTCGATGACGAGGTAGCCGCGCTCGGTGTACTGAATCTCGAAGTGGTGGCGGCTGGCGGCGCGGTCTTCGCCCAGCACCAGGTCGTTCGACGAGTGGGCGCCGATGCGCAGGCGCTCCTTGTCAGAGATGAGCTCCTTGCCGGCCTCGGGCCCCGTGGTGATGGACAGCTTGCACTTGCGCACCTTGAGCGTCGTGCGGTTCTCGACGACCAGCGTGTGCGTGGTGGTGATGTACGGCTCTTCGAACGGGTCGAGCGCGCTCACGTCGCCGGGGCTGGTGAGGATCTCGTCCTGCTGGCTGTCTTTCGGCGGGTTCGACATCGGGCGCCGAGGTTAGCGCGCACTCGGCGGCCGTGGGCGTCAGTTTCGCCGCCGGGCCCTCGATGGGTGGAGTTCGTGACCGGTTGTCCCATAGAAGGCCCGCGTGCCTTCGACCCCCGAGATCCTCGCGCCTGCCGGCGACACCGACAGCCTGAACGCCGCGCTGGCCGCTGGGGCTGACGCCGTCTACTTCGGGCTCGACGAGGGGCTCAACGCCCGGGCCCGGGCGACCAACTTCTCGGTGGCGACGCTGCGCGAGACGCTCGACCACGTGCACCGCGCCGGCGCCCGCGCGTACGTCACCCTCAACACGCTGGTGTTCGAGAACGAGCTGCCGGCCGTCGAGGCGCTGCTCCGCGCGTGCGCGCGCGCGGGCGTGGACGGCGTCATCGTGCAGGACCCGGCGGTCGCGGTGCTGGCGCGGGCCGTCGCGCCGACGATGGAGGTGCACGCCTCGACCCAGATGACGGTGTCGAGCCCCGAGGCCGCGTCGTTCGCGCAGGCCCTGGGCATCACCCGCGTCGTGGTGCCCCGCGAGCTGTCGGTGGACGAGATTCGCGCGTTCGCGAAGGGCACCACGCTCGAGCTCGAGGTCTTCGTTCACGGCGCGCTCTGCATGTCGTGGAGCGGCCAGTGCCTCACCAGCGAGGCGTGGGGCGGGCGCTCGGCCAACCGCGGCCAGTGCGCCCAGTCGTGCCGCCTGCCGTACGAGCTCATCATCGACGGCGCGGTCCGCCCGCTGGGAGACGTGGCCTACCTGCTCAGCCCGCTCGACCTCGCCGGAGCGCGCGCCTTCGAGGCGCTGGCCGACATCGGGGTGGCGAGCCTGAAGATTGAAGGGCGCCTCAAGGGCCCCGCGTACGTGGTGACGGCGGTCGAGGGCTACCGGCGCTGGCGCGAGGTGGTGCTGACGAAGCAGCAGGCGTCAGAGGCGGCGCAGCACCAGCTCCAGAAGGACCTGGGGCGCATGGCGGTGGCCTACTCGCGCGGCTTCTCCGACGGCTTCTTCGCCGGCGCCGACCACCAGGACCTCGTCGAGGGCCGCTTCCCCAAACACCGCGGAGCGCTGCTGGGCCGGGTCGCCGAGGTGAAGGGCCAGCTGGTGCGGGTGGAGCGCGCGACGAGGCGCGCCTCGAGCGGCGCTGGCGTCGGTGGTGGCGCGGCCGAGGGCGCGACGAAGGTGGCGCTGCCCGTCATCGGCGGCGCCTCGGCCGAAGACGCGCGGGGCGTGCCGCTCGAGGTGCCTGAGCCGATTCCCGGCTGCGGCGTGGGCTTCGACACCGGGCGCCCGCAAGACGAGGAGCCGGGCGGTCCCCTCTTCGGCGTCGAGCCCGCGCCCAACGGCTGGTGGCTCCGGTTCGGCCGCCCGGGGCCAGCGCTGTCGCGCGTGAGGCCGGGGCACCAGGTGTTCCTCTCGTCCGACCCACGCCTCACGGCGGAGGCGAAAGACGCCGTCGAGGCGGGCGCGCGGGGCGTGTCAGGGCGAATTCCGGTGACGATGACGGTGACGGGCACGGCGGGCGCGCCGCTGCACGTGACGCTCACCGCGACGGGGCCCGTGGGCAAGGGCGTCAGCGTCGAAGGCGCGACGAGTGAAGCGCTGACCGCCGCCACGGGTGCGGGCCTCGGCGTCGAGGTGCTCTCTGACAAGCTGGGCGCGTTTGGCGGCACGCCGTTTCGGCTCGCCTCGGTCGACCTCGACGGGTTCCCCAGCGGGCTCCACCTGCCCGTCTCGTGCTTGAAGGCGCTGCGCCGAGCGCTGCTGCCGACGCTGGAGCAGCGCGTGCTCGAGCGCGGTCGCCACGCGGTCGCGACGACGTCGGTCGCCGCGTCGGTGCACGAGGCCGCCGCGAAGCTGCAGGCGCCAACCCGGTGGACGCCGCCGACGACGCCGACCCTCGTGCCCCTGGTGCGCACCCCGGCCCAGCTCGAGGCCGTCATCGCGGCGAAGCTGCCCGAGGTGGAGCTCGACTGGATGGAGTTGGTGGGCCTCGAGAAGGCGGTCGCGCGCGCGAAGCAGGCGGGGCTCTTCGTCACCATCGCCACCACCCGCGTGCAGAAGCCCGGCGAAGAGGGCATCGACTCACGGCTGACGCGGCTGGCCCCCGACGGGGTGCTGGTGCGTCACTGGGGCGGCCTGGTGCACTTCTCGAAGCTGGCCGACCGCCCCGTCGTGCACGGTGACTTCTCGCTCAACGTCACCAACAGCGTCACCGCCCACCAACTGCTCGCGCTGGGCTGCGACTCGCTCACCGCCGCGCACGACCTCGACGAGGCGCAGCTGCACGAGCTGCTGGCGAACGTGCCCGCCGCGCGCCTCACCGTCGTCGGCCACCACCACATCGCCACCTTCCACACCGAGCACTGCGTCTACGCGCACACGCTCTCGCAGGGCCGCGACTTCCGCACCTGTGGCCGGCCGTGTGAGGCGCACCGGCTCGCGCTCAAGGACCGAGAGGGCAAGGAGCACCCGGTGGTGGTGGACGTCGGCTGCCGCAACACCGTCTTCAACGCGCAGGCGCAGACCGCCGCGCGGGCGGTGCCCAGGCTGCTCACCGCCGGCGTGAGGCGCTTTCGCGTCGAGTTCGTGTGGGAAGACGAGGCGACCTGCGCCGCCGTGCTCGAGGCGTGGAAGGCGCTGTTGGGCGGCACCGCCTCGGCCCACGAGGTCGTCACCCGCGTCGCGGCGCACGAGCAGTTCGGCGTCACCGCGGGCACCATGCGGGTGCTCGAGCCCGTGAGGGCGCCGTGACGCCCGAGCAGCAACGTCACCTCGCGAGGGTGCGCGCGCAGGTGGACGCGCTCGACGAGCGGCTGCTCGCGCTCCTGGCCGAGCGGGGGCGGGTGGTCGACGCGCTGTGGGCGTGGAAGCAGGCCGAGGGCCTTCCGCAGACCGACCCGCGCCGTGAGGCCGAGCTGGTGGAGCGGCTGGTGTCGCGCGCGAGAGACCTGGGCCTCGACAGCGACGCCGTGCGCGACGTGCTGCGGGCCATCGTCGGACGAAAGCTCACGGGCGGCTGAGCGGGCGGCGGCGGGCGCCACCAGCGTCGCGTCCGCCCGGGCCTGGAACACGCGCTCCGGGGCGGTGCGCGTCTGCTGGGCCCGGGCGGCGGTGACGAGCCAGGGGCCGGAGCTCAAGGCGTCGCGGGCTTCACGCAGAGGGCGAACGAGAACTTCGCCTCGCGCGTGCCTTCGGGCTGAACGGTGCAGCCGGCCTTCGCCTCGACCGGGAGCGCCTCGTACACCTCGAGCCCGAGCAGCAGCTCCTCGGCCTCGCCCAGGTCTTCGCCCAGCTTCGAGGCCCGGTTCACCGCGTCGCCGAACAGGTCGCTCCCCACCCGCAGCACGTCGCCCTTCGTGATGCCGATGGAGACGTTGAGCGGGTGGCCGCGCTGCTTCTCGAGCTCGAGCGCCGCCAGGAAGTCGCGGGCGAACGCCACCAGGCGCGCCGCGTCCTTCGACACCACGAAGAGGTCGTCGCCGTACTGCTTCACCAGCTCGCAGCCGTGCTTCTCGAGGAGCGGCAGGGCCACGCGCTCCATGCGACGAATCTGCGCGAGGAACCAGGCGATGCCCTTCTCGCGGGTGAGCTTCGAGAAGCCGCTCATGTCCGAGATGAAGACCGCCAGCGGCTCCATGCGCGCGCGCAGCGCCGCGTCGTGCTGGCTCGCCTTCGCCTCGTCCTTCCCATCTTCGGCCGCGATGCGCGCGTCGAGCACGGCGTCGAGGTCGGGCTTCTGAAACGACGGCCCGCTCGTCACGCAGCCGCTCACCGCCAGCAGCGCCACCCAGCGGAGCCGCGTCACGGCTCCCACTCGACGCGAAACGACATGGTGTCTCCCGAGGCCTGCTCGATGCTGACCTTGCCCTTCACCTTCAACAGCATCAGCCCGCCGTCGAGGATGCCGGCGATGTAGTGCGGCAGTTGCTGCGAGACGACGGTCAACACCGCCACGCGCTCCTCGGGGAACTCGGCGGCCGTCTCGGTGTAGTTGTCGCCGGTGCGGAAGGCGCGCGAGAGGCGCTCCAGCGTGCGCTTGACGCCCAGCACCTTGAGGAACTGCGCCGACGCCGCGCCCAGCACGGTGCGCTGCCAGCCGTCGAGGAAGCGGCGCCCGATGCGGCGGTGGGCCTCGTCGAGCGGGAGCGACGGGTAGAGCTCGGCCGACGCGATGTCGAGCCACTCCTTGAGCTTCGAGGCGGGCCAGCCGGGAGGCAGCGCGCGGTCGGGGTCGAGCCCGGCCTCCTGGAGGCGCTGCTTCAACGTGCCCTTCACGTCGGGGTCGAGCCCGCGCAGCAACCCCTCGGCCTGGACTGGGAAGATGACCCGCTGGGAGACCGGCACCATCATCGTGGCCGAGAGTAGGCCGATTGCCGCCGCGCTCGCCGGTTCTTCTGCGCACGGCTGTCTTTCCCCCCTCGCGGCAGTTGACCGCCCGGGGCGTTGTGTGTCGAGTCAGCCCATGCGCGCCGTCATCCTTCAGCACGAGGCCCACGAAGACCTGGGGCTGTTCGAGCCCGCGCTGGCTGCCGAGGGCTTCTCGTTCACCCGGCGCTTTCGCGGCGTCGAGCACCACGACCTCGAGGCCGAGCTGGTGGTGTCGCTGGGCGGCTCGATGAGCGTGTCAGACACCGCGGCGCACCCGTTCCTCAACGAGGAGCTGGCCTTCTTCATCGAGCGGCTGGCGCTGGGGCGGCCCTGCCTGGGCATCTGCCTGGGCGCGCAGGTGCTGGCGGCGGCCGCGGGCAGCGAGGTGACGCGCGGCAAGAACGGGTTCGAGGTGGGCGTCGGCCCCGTGCGGTGGACGAAGCAGGGCCTCGAAGACCCCGTGCTGGCGGGGCTCAAGCCGAAGTCCACCGTGGCCCACTGGCACGAAGACACCTTCACGCCGGTGGAGGGCGCGACGCTGCTGGCCTCGACCGACCGCTACACCCAGCAGGCGTTTCGCCTCGGCGACAGCTTCGCGTTCCAGTTTCACCTCGAGCTGTCGGGCGACGCCTTCGACGGCTGGCTCTCGGAAGGGCGGGAGCTGCTCGAGGCCGCGGGCAAGGACGTCGCGGAGCTGAAGGCGCAGGTGGGCAAGCTGCGCGCGGCCGAGGCCGAGAACCGCGCCGTCATCGAGCGGCTGGCCCACCACTTCGCGCGGGTCGCCAGGCGGTAGCTCACCGCAACGACGAGAGGAGCTGCCTCACCGCGCGCGCCATCTCGGGGCCCTTCTCCACCAGGCCGGCGTGCCCTGCGTCGTCGATGCGGGTGAAGGTGGCGTGCGGCAGGGCCCGGCGCATCGCCTCGAGCTGGGCGGCCGGCATCAACCGGTCCTTCGACGCCGCGATGAGGTGCACTGGCACCGAGACGCGCGGCAACACGTCAGAGCCCAGCGCGCCCAGCAACCCGCGGAGCGTGTGCCAGTAGGCCAGCGGGTCCATCGCGGCCACCCCGGCGAGGAACTGGTCGATGTCTGCCCGGGCGGCGCCCGGCTGCAGCACGCCCGCCGCGAGCGCCACCGGGTACGGCAGCCGTGAGCGCAGGAACAGCTTCACCAACGGGGCGACGAGGGGAACCACCGGCGTGGCCAGCGCCGCCGCCGTGCGCACCGCCGCGCTCGCGCCTGGCAGCCGAAAGAGGCCGACGCCGGTGCCCGGCGCGTCGGGGGCGCCCGCGATGAGGCCCATGGCGCGCACCAGCTCCGGCTGAGTCCGGTAGAGCTCGAGCAACACCGCGACGCCCATCGAGAAGGCGAGGTGCACCGGGGGCCGGCCATCGCGCTCCATCACCCGACGCGTCACGCGCCCGAGGTCGTCGGCGTGGGTGCGCAGCCGATAGTCGCGCGAGGCAGCGGTCGGGGTGTGCCCGTGGCCCCGGTAGTCCCAGTGCACGACGGTGTGGTCGACCGAGAGGTCTGCCACGAGGAACCGCCAGAAGTTCTCGGTGGTGCCGATGCCGTTGGTGAGCAGCACCACCGGCCCGCGCGAGGCGCCGTGGGTGTGAAACGCGATGGGCGTTCCATCGGCGGCCTCGACGACTCCCGCTGTCCGCATTGCATCCTCCGCACTCGGCCTCGCGGCTCGCTCGCTACGCGTAGGTGATTCGAATCGTCTCGATGGCAGCGCGAATGAGGGCCGTGGCCTCTTCGGTGCGGTGGTGATTGATGACGACGTAGCCATCACCCTCGTAGCCGTCGTTCTTCTGCTTCCCGATGGTGGGCAGGCGCGCCTCGACGAGGTGCGGAGCGAGCACCTGGTAGGCCTCGCGCACGCCGCGAATCGACGCCACCCGGCCCTGCCCCACGCCGCGGAGCCACGCCGTCGCCGCCGCAAAGGTGCGGTGCCAGGGCGCGTCGAGCACGCCCTCGACGACGGCGCGCGCCCACGCGCGGTAGATGTCGACGTCATTCACCAGCCCCGTCATCTGGCAGAGCTGCGGCCCCGGCGGGCGCTGGGCAATCTCGCCGATGGCGATGGAGCCGTCGGGCCGCGCGAACCACTCCATGTGCGTCATGCCGTCGTCGAGGCCGAGCGCGCGAATGGCGGCCAGCCCTGCGACGCGCGCGCGCTCGAAGACGGCGCCTTTCGTCTCTCTCGGCAAGAGGCAGACCCACTGCATCCACGGGTTCTCGACGACCTCGAGCGGGCCGGGCAGGTAGTTCGAGAACGAGAAGGCGCGGGGGACGCCGCCGACGGTGAGCGTCTCGAAGCTGTGCTCGGTGCCGCGCAGCATCTCCTCCAGCAGCACCGGGCGCGACGCCGACGGCCGCATCAGGGCCAGGGTGGCGCGCAGCTCGTCGCCGCTCCGCGCGCGGTACGTCGACTTCGCGCCGACGCCCGCCGGGGGTTTGAGCACCAGGGGGAACCCCACCGCCTCGGCGAAGGCGAAGGCCTCGCGCTCCGACGCCACCAGCGCGTGCCTAGCGACCGGCAGCCCGGCGGCCCGCAGCGCGTCCTTCATGGCCGCCTTCTCGCGAAACAGCGTGGCCGCCCGTACCGAGGTGCCCGGCACGCCGAAGCGCTCCCGCACCTGGGCCAGCTGCACCATCAACACCTCGTTGATGCCGACGATGCGGTGGGCCCTCCCGTGCTTGCGCGTCAGCAGCGAGACGGCTTCGGAGAGGTCGTCGAGGCTGGTGGCGTCGTCGACCCGCGCGACGTCGTGGCAGAGCGCGCGCACCTCGTCGTCGAGACGCCCGAAGACGCCGAGCAGCCGAACCCCCTCGAGCCGCGAGAGGGCGCGCACGAAGCGCATCACATCGTAGGTGCCAGCCGCCGCGGCGAAGATGACGTTTCGTTGCACGAGCCCCGCAGCGTCACACGCTCGGCGCCCAGCGCAACTCAGCGGCCGTCGAGCAGGCCCATTCGGTCCTTCAGGCGCAGCACGCGACGGGTGGACTCCTCGAGGCGCTTCATCGCCTTCGGGTCGTCTTCGGCCAGGCGCACCAGCACGCCGATGGGGTCGATGCCTCTGTCCCAGTCGGGCGGCGCGGTGGTGAGGATGATGTCGTTGCCCGCGAGGAAGGCCTGCTTGAGCACGTCTTCGGGCGTGCCCTCGATGGCGTCGGCCAGCACCTGAATGGCGATGTCGTCGGTGACGGCCAGCCAGTCGCGCTCGTGCACCAGCGCCACCAGCGACGGCGAGAGGATGGCGGGCCTCCCGTCGAAGGCGGCGTAGGCGACGTTGGCCAACATCACGCCCCCGAGCTCGGGCGCCGCGTCGGTGAAGGCCTTCACCTCGGCCAGCACCCGCGCCTTCGGCCACTCGCACGTCACCAGGTGGTGGTCGGAGTCGCCGTCGATGTCGCCGTAGCCGGGGAAGTGCTTGCCGATGGGCACCACGCCCTCTGAGAGGAGCCCGCGCGAGTAGGCCCGCGCCTTGGCCACCACCACGGCCGGGTCGCCCGAGTAGGAGCGCCCGTTGCGCTCCATGTGCCCCGACGGCGCGACGTCGAGCACCGGCGCCAGGTTCAGGTTGAGGCCCAGCCACCGCATGGTGCTGCCCACCTTCTTGCCCCAGGCCTGCACCTCGTCGTCCGGCAGCAGCGCCATCTCGCGCGCCGACGGCATCTCTCTGAGGGCCTTGACGCTCGAGAGCCGGTTCGAGCGGCCGCCCTCCATGTCCACGGCGAAGAAGGGCGGCACCACCGCGCGCGCGCGGGCCGCGTCGATGCGCTCCTTCGCCTTCGAGGTGTTGCGCAGCATGGTGCTCAGGAAGATGACGCCGCCGACGTGCACCGGGCCCGTCTTGTCGATCTGCGGGTAGGCGAGCAGCACCTGGGCCGCCCGCGCGCGGGTGTCGAGGCTGGCGAGCACCCGCTCGACGCGCGCGTCGTCGACCTTGCGCTCCAGCGGAAAGGCCTTGAGCCGTGGCGGCATCACCTCGGGCGCCGGCAGCGACGGGCCTGCGGCCGCGGGGGTGACGGGCGCCGGCACCACGCCCTCGCGGGCACCTTCGGCGAAGACGACGAACGAGCAGAGGCTGACGAAGACGACGACTCGGGCAGAGGGGCGCACGGAAGACTCCAGACGTCGTACTCCACCACCGAAACCGCCGGCGCGCCGCTTCCCTTCCCCGCCCGTTGAGGCCGCCCCGCGCTGTGCCATGACGCGGCCATGGCACGACCAGACCCGCACTCGGTGACCGACGACACCCAGCCCGTCACCCGACGCCTCGAGCTCGACGCGGTGGTGGACTTCGCCGCGCGCCGGCTCGGCTGCACCACCACCCTCCACTTCGAGGCGCCGACCCCCGACGCCGGCCCGCTCGACCTCGACACCCGCGGGCTCGAGGTGACGGCGGCGACGGACCTCACCGGGCAGGCGCTGCGCTGGGAGCTGCTCACCCCCGACGCCATCCTCGGCACGCCGCTGCGGCTCCACCTGCCGAAGGGCGCCTCTGGCGTGCGCCTCGAGTCGCGCACGGCGCCCGACGCCTCGGCGCTGCAGTGGCTCGAGCCCTCGCAGACGCACGGCGGGCAGCGCCCGTACCTCTTCAGCCAGTGCCAGGCGATTCACGCGCGCTCGGTGCTCCCCTGCCAGGACACGCCAGCCCGCCGCGTCTCGTACCGCGCGTCGCTCACCGTGCCGTCAAAGCTGGTCGCGGTGATGGCCGCGGCGCCGCTGCGCCACGAGGCGAAGGGCGAACGCACCACCTTTCACTTCGAGATGCCGCAGCCCATTCCCCCCTACCTGCTGGCCTTCGCGGTGGGCGACCTCGCCTCGAGAGACCTCTCGCCGCGCTCGCGGGTGTGGAGCGAGCCGGGCCTGCTCGAGCAGTCGGCCTGGGAGTTCGCCGACGTCGAGCGGCACCTCACCGCCGCCGAGGCCCTCTTCGGCCCCTACGACTGGGAGCGCTTCGACCTGCTGGTGATGCCGCCGTCCTTCCCCTACGGCGGCATGGAGAACCCGCGGCTCACGTTCCTCACGCCGACGCTGCTGGCGGGCGACCGCAGCCTGGTGAACGTGGTGGCGCACGAGCTGGCGCACTCGTGGACGGGGAACCTCGTCACCAACCTGAACGCCGAGCACTTCTGGCTCAACGAGGGCTTCACCGTGTACGCCGAGCGGCGCATTCTCGAGGCGCTCGAGGGCGCTGACCTCGCCGCGCTGCACGCCGCGCTGGGCCGCAACGACCTCGACGCGGCCGTCACCCGCTTCATGGCCGCCGGGACGCCGGCGCTGACGAAGCTGCGCACCCAGCTCGCTGGCGTCGACCCCGACGAGGCCTTCAGCGTGGTGCCCTACGAGAAGGGCGCGCTGCTGCTCAAGGCGCTCGAGGTCGCGGCGGGGCGCGAGGCGTTCGACCGGCTGCTGAAGTCGTGGCTCGGCACCCACCGCTTCGGCTCGGTCACCACCGACGACTTCCTCGCGCACTTCTCGAAGGCGGCCCCCGGCCTGCTCGAGCGGGTGCGCGCCCTGGAGTGGATTGATGGGCCCGGCGTGCCCAGCGACGCGCCGCGCCCCACCTCGAGGCGCCTCGAGGCCGTGAAGGCGCTGGCCGGCACGGTGCCCACCGCCGAGGCCACCAAAGGGTGGACGGCGCTCGACTGGCAGCTCTTCCTCGAGTGGAGCCCGCACACCTTGAGCGCGCGCGAGCTCGAGACCCTCGACGAGCGCTTCGGCTTCTCCCGATCCACCAACGCCGAGGTGCACGTCGGCTGGCTCCTGCTGGCGTTGCAGTGCGGCTTCGACGAGGTGCTGCCGCAGGTCGAGGCCTTCGTGCTGCGCGTGGGGCGCATGAAGTACCTCAAGCCGCTCTACACGGCGCTGCAGCGAAAGCCGGCCACCCGCGCGCTCGCGACGAAGCTGTTCGAGCAGAGCCGGCCGCGCCTGCACCCCATCGCGCGCGCCGTCATCGCGGGGCTGTTGGCGAAGCCGCGCTGACACACTGGGAGGCGACGCCGCCACGCCGTCGCTCGAGCCCACCGCGGTCCGCGCAGGCTCGACGGGCGCCTCACCGCCTGCTTCGCGATATCGAACCGACGGTGGGGGGGCGCGCTGGCGCACGGGGCGGACGGCGCGCGCGTCAGGGCACCCGGCCGACCGCGATGACCGACAGGCCCACCCGCGACGACACCGCGCGGTCCACCAGGCGCCACACCGGCACCAGCCTGTCGAAGAGCGTGGCCTCGGCCTGCGGGATCTGGTCGCGCCCGAGCAGCCGGCCCGTCACGGCCCACCCCAGGGTGGCCACCGCGTTGAAGTAGAAGGCGCGCGACACCTCGAGGCCGGCGCGGGCGAAGGCCGCCGAGAGGGTGCGGCGCGTGTAGCGGCGGTAGTGGCCCAGCTGCACGTCGAGGCGGTTGTGGAGCCACTCGTAGGCCGGCACCAGAATGACGACCGCGCCACCCGGGCGCACCAACCGGCGACAGTTCTCGAGCGCGCGCACGTCGTCGGCGATGTGCTCGAGCACGTTGAGCGAGACCACGGTGTCGAACTGCCCGAGGTGGTGCGAGTACACGGCCTCGAAGCGCGGGTGCACCAGGTCGATGGAGACGACGCGCCTGCCCGGGTGGGCCTGCTCGAGGCGCTCGACGTAGCCCTCGCGCACGTCGCTCATCACCAGGTCGCGGCCCTCGTCGAGGAAGTAGCGCGAGAGGTTGCCGATGCCGCTGCCGATCTCGAGCAGCCGGCCGTCGCAGTGGGGCCGAACGGTCTCGTACATCCACCGGTTGAAGTGGCCGAGCTCCGAGAGGGTCTCGAGGGCCGCCGCGCCGACGGCGTCGTGGCCGGCGCCGCCTTCGCTCATCGAGCCAGCCCGTACTTCAAGATGCAGCGCACGGCCGAGACGCCGTCCTTCCAGTTGATCTTCTTTCCCTCTTCGTAGCTGCGGCCGAAGTACGAGATGCCGACCTCGTAGATGCGCACGCCCGGCAGCCGCGCCACCTTGGCGGTCACCTCGGGCTCGAAGCCGAAGCGCTTCTCCTTCAGCGTCGGGGCGACCTGCTTGATGACGTCGCGGCGCCACAACTTGTAGCAGGTCTCCATGTCGGTGAGGTTCAGGTTGGTCACCGCGTTCGACATGGTGGTGAGCACGCGGTTGCCGACGGTGTGCCAGAAGTAGAGCACCCGGTGCGGGTGGGCGCCCATGAAGCGCGAGCCGTAGACGACGTCGGCGTGCCCATCGAGCACGGGCTTGAGCAGCACGTTGATCTCGTTCGGGTCGTACTCGAGGTCGGCGTCTTGAACGACGGCGAAGTCACCGGTGAAGGCGGCGAGCGCGGTGTGGAGCGCGGCGCCCTTGCCCTGGTTCTTCTCGTGCTGGCGGTAGACGACGTCGACCTCGGGGTGCTCCTTCATGAAGGCGCGCACCTCGCCGTCGGTGCCGTCTCTGGAGCAGTCGTTGACGACCACCAGCTGCGTCTTCACGCCGCCGATGAACTGCACCGAGCGCACGCGGTCGAGCAGCTTGCGCACCGTGCGCTCTTCGTTGAACACGGGGATGAGAATGCTGAGCGTCTGAGCCATCGCGCGAGGCGACTAGCACGGGCGCCGAGAAGTGCGAACGGTGACGATGGCATGACGCGCGCAGCGGCCCGGGTGTTACCGTGGCCTCACGAGTTCGCCTTGGTGGTGGTCACCAAAATCCGCCTCGTTGGAGCAGTCATGACGAGTCGGTATTTGCCCCACGGAGCGTTCTTCCGTGACCTCACCCAGGCCGTCGACGGCTACTTCGACGAGACGAAGAAGACGCGCCAGGCCACCGCGGCCATGTGGTTCAAGACGGCCTTCATCCTCAGCTGGTTCGTCGGCTCCTGGGCCGTGCTGGTGTTCGCGGCGTCCACCTGGTGGCAGGCGCTGCTGGCGGCCGTGTCGCTGGGGCTCGCCATGGCGGGCATCGGCTTCAACATTCAACACGACGGCGGCCACCGCGCGACGTCCGACGCGCAGGGCTGGAACAAGGCCATGGCGCTGACGCTCGACGTGCTCGGCGGCAGCTCATACATCTGGCACTGGAAGCACAACGTGCAGCACCACACGACGCCGAACGTGGTGGGCCACGACTCCGACATCGACATCGAGCCCTTCGTGCGGCTCTCGCCCGACCAGGCGTGGCGCCCCGCGCACCGGTACCAACACCTGTACACATGGTTCCTGTACGCGCTGCTGGCGATGAAGTGGCACTTCGTCGACGACTTCAAAGACGTCATCACCGGCCGCATCGGCAAGCGCGCGTTCCCCAGGCCCAGAGGCGCCGACCTGGTCGCGTTCATCGGCGGCAAGGCGTTCTTCTTCACCTGGGCCTTCGTGATTCCGCTCTTCTTCCACCCGGTGTGGCAGGTGCTGCTGGGGTACGTGGTGACGTCGGTGGTGGTGAGCCTCGCGCTGGGGCTGACGTTCCAGGCCGCGCACTGCGTCGAGGGCGCGGCGTTCCCCTCGGGTGAGGGCGAGCGGGAGTGGGCGGTGCACCAGGTGATGACGTCCATCGACTTCGCGCCCGGCCACCCGTTCTGGACCTGGTACCTCGGCGGGCTCAACTACCAGCTCGAGCACCACCTCTTTCCCCGCGTCTGTCACGTGCACTACCCGGCCCTGGCCCCGCTGGTGCGCGCGGTGTGTGAGAAGCACGGCGTGAAGTACCAGGTGATGCCGAGCGTGCCGTTCGCGCTGGCGTCGCACGGGCGGTGGCTGGCGCAGATGGGCCGCGCGCCAGAGGCCGCGGCGGTCGCAGCGGCTGCATAGGGGGCGGCGGAGCGCCGACGCCGCGACCGTCGCCGGGTTCGCGCGACTGCCACCAGCGCCCAGGCGCAGGAGCCCATCGCGCGGCATCTTCCGAGGCTGGGCGTCGCCTCCGCGACCCGCGCGCCCTCGAGCCGGTCGCGCACGCGCCTCAGAGGCACTGGGCGACGCACTGGCCCTGCTGGCACGACCACGTCGAGCCGGCGTCACTGCCACACCGGGGCTGCGCCGTGACCCCCGCCGGGCAGTCGGCGTCCACCAGGCAGGCCCCCACGCGGGTGCAGCGCTTCCCGGCGACGGCGTCGAGGCGGCAGTACTGGCCGTTCTCGCACGCGCCCTCCTGGCCGACCGGGGTCATCGAGCAGGGCCGCCCCTCGTTCCAGAGGCAGTTGCCCCGGTGCAGCACCGACGCGCCGGCCTGCGCGGCCTGGCAGGGGTTGCGGTAGCTCGCGAACTCGGTGCTGCACACGGGGTCGTACGCGGTGTTCGCGCAGTATCGCCAGTCGATGCAGACGCGGGCCACCCGGCACGCCGTCACCGGGTCGAGCCCCCCACCGACCTGGGTCTCGCCCGCGCCGCACGTCACCGGCTCGAGCGCCGGGCAGGCCTGACAGCAGCCGCGCTCACACTTCACGGCGCCCACCCGATTGCCCGAGGCGCACTCGCTGGCGTCATTGCAGGCCTGGGAGTCACTGGTGCACATCTGGCACGAGGGGTCGAAGCGGTCGGTCAGCCCGTCGCAGTCGTCGTCGACGCCGTTGGCGCAGTACTCGGTCGCGCCGGGGTATTGCGCCTTGTTGCCCTCGTTGCAGTCACCCTTCTGCTTCCCAGGGCAGCTGATGCTCGGGTCGTTGGTGAACGCGTAGCCGTCGCCGTCGACGTCGCGGCACGGGTCGAGCTCGCACCAGCCGGGCGCGCACGGGCAACTGTTG
>JACSRE010000386.1 GCA_014879945.1 Myxococcus sp. | reverse complement strand
GCTGGCCACCACGCTCGAGGGCGCCTCCGCCCAGCTCCTCAAGCCCGTCTCGCACGAGGCCCTGGTGCGCGCGCTGCTGGGTGCGCTCGAGGGCTGAGCCGGACCGGTGTTCTTTTCGCCCGGCATTGGGTAGTGCCGAGCCGGTATGGGTGCGCGGCGTTCAGCGGCGCTGGTCGAGGCCGGCGTCTTCCTGCAGCTCTCTGGTGACGTCACCGGAGCGCGGGAGCTGTTTCGTCAGGCGCTGTCCCTCGACCCCGAGAACGCCAAGGCCAGGGTGCTGCTGGGCGATGAGGCCCACCCGCCTGCGAACGCCGAGGCCAGCGCGCCGGCCGGGAGCCAGACGATGTTCGCTCCTCCCGCCGTCCCCGCGGCGAGTGACGCCACCGTGCCCGGGCGACCGCTGTTCTCCAGAGGCCCTGCCGACGAGCGCGCGCGCATCGCGGCGCACCTGGCCGACGGCGCCTTCGACAAGGCCCTGGCCGTCGCCCTCGAGCGGCTCAAGGTGGACGCCGACGACGTCGAGGCCCACGAGCTGGCGTGGGACGTGTTGGTCGCCGCCGGCCAGGCCGAGCTGGCCCGCGCGCAGCTGGGCAACCTGATGGAGGTGGCGCTGCTGCGCGGCGACGCCGGCCGCGTTCGCCGGTTCCTCGAGGCGCTCGAGCACACCGCGCCTGACCACCCCTCGCTCCAGCAGGCGCGCGCGCTGGTGAGCCAGTCGCGCGTCGCCGAGCCCGACGCCACGCTCATCGACGACGCGCTGCGCTCGGTGCTCTGACCGTCTTCTCTGGTGGCGCGGCTTGCTGGCGCCGGCCCTGCGGGGCTACAGCCCCCGTCGCATGCAGCGAAAATACGTCTTCCTCGCGGTGGTGGCCCTCGTCGTCATCGTGCTCGACCAGTACACGAAGTTCCTCACCCTCGACCGGCTCACCGGCGCGTTCGACGGGGCGAGCAGCAAGGTGGGCGTCTTCTTCAGCGCGGCGCCCGAAGCGGGTTGGGACAGCTACCACTTCAGGCCGAAAGAGGCGGTGACGGTCTCGGAGTCGTTCTTCCGCTTCCGCTACGCCGAGAACCCCGGCGCCGCCTTCGGCCTGTTCCGCAACCTGCCCGAGAACCTGCGCGGCCCGCTCTTCCACCTGGTGTCGCTCGGCGCGGTGGTGCTCATCGCCTTCTATTACTCGAAGCTGACCGGCGCGAAGGTGGAGCGCTGGGCGAAGTGGGGCCTGCCGCTGGTGCTGGGGGGCGCCATCGGCAACTACCTCGACCGGCTCTCGCGAGGGTTCGTCATCGACTTCCTCGAGGCGCACTGGTTCGAGAAGGCCTACTGGCCCGCGTTCAACGTCGCCGACTCGGCCATCGTGGTGGGCGTCGGGCTGCTGGTCGTCGACTCCTTCGTGCGCAAGGAGTCGAAGGTGGAGAAGGTCGCGGTCGCGCGCGGCTGAAGCGTCGTCCCTCTTCGGCGCGGCGGCATACCCGGGGCATGCGTGCGCACCTGATGAGGCTCCTTTTGGTGGCGGTGGTGATGCTCCAGGCCTGCGGTCGCGGCGGGCTGAGCGACGAGGGGGCGGCGGTGGAGCAGCGCTCCGAGGCAGACGCGGGCCGGGGCTCCGACGGAGGGCTCAGCGACGCAGGCGGCCTCGATGGAGGGGACCCCGACGGCGGGCTCAGCGACGCAGGCGCCAGGTGGTGCGCGGCGTCGTCGGGGGCATGTCTGGCCGACGGCTGGGAGTTCTCGGTGCCCGGCCGCTGCTGCCTCAGCCGTCAGACGTGCAAGGCCCGAGACGCGAGCGGTCGCGGGGTCTGTGAGTACTGAAGTCCGGCTCCGGCGGGGCATCGGTTCGAAGCGGCCCTCGCGTTCGGCCTCCGCGTGGCGCACGCCGTGCGGCAGCGTCTCTTGGTCGACGGCGTCTCGGCCGTCAGCTCAAGGGCAGGCCTGGCCGCGCTGCGCGGTGTCGTTCTTCTGCGCCATCAAGAACGCGAAGAGGTCGGCCACCTGCTGGTCCGTCAGCGACGGGTAGGCGGTCATCGTCGAGCAGAGCTTCATGCCGTCGCGGCCAACGGACTCCCGCACGGCCCTGGTGAACTCCGCCTGCGTCCACGCGCCGATGCCCGCGGTGGTGGAGCCGCTGATGTTGGGGCCGGTGGAGTTCCCCTCGCCCAGGCTGCCGTGGCAGCCGTTGCACGAGCGCGCCGCGTAGAGCGTCATGCCGGTGGACGCGTTCCCGGTGGGGCCGGCGTCAGGGGTCATCGTGGTGCCGCCACCACAGGCGACGAGGGTGGACACCGACAGCAGACAAAGGGCGCGGAGGAGAGTGGGCATGGGCTCGAGCGTGAAAGGCTCCGGACCGGCCCGGAGCAGCGGGGGAGCGCCGACCCTTAGCGCCGACCCCACCCTCGACGCCACCGCCTCGTCGGCTCAGTCGCAGCTCGAGAACTCCTTGCCGTCGGCGTTGATGATTGGGTAGCCGTTCGAGTTGCGCGTCACCGAGAGGCCGCTCACCGGCTGGAGCGTCGGCTCCTCGGCCGTCGAGAGGAAGAGCTGCCCGCCGCGCACCTCCCAGCGGCCCCCGCCCGACGCGTCGTATTGGCCCGAGACGGTTCCGTTCGCGCCCGAGTTGTACGTCTCAGTGCGGCCGCCGTTGCTCCAGGTGCCGTTGGCGAAGAAGCGGTACTTCTCGGTCGCCGAGGTGCCCGACACCTTGTTGTACCGAAAGCTGCACCACGCCGACGAGAGCAGGAGCTGCGAGAGCTGATCAGCCCCCGCCGCGCGAGGCGTTGGCTGCGCCTGGGGTGTTCCGCGGCCCGGTTGCGCGCCCTGCTGGGCCTGGCCGTTCTTCTGCATCCACGCCTGGGCCTCGGCGAGCGCCTCGCGGTCGGCCTCGGCCTCTGACACCGCGCTCGCCTTCTGCGTCTTGGCCGCCAGCGCGCCTTGCCGCTTCACCTCGACGCCCTTGCCCGCGCGCGTGAGGGTGATGGGGACGCCGCCCATCGTCAGCACCAACGTGTCTTTGTCCAGCTGGTAGGCCGCCTTGTCGGCGGTGCCCTCGTCGTCGGTCAGCACCAGGGTCGCGCCGTCAGCGCTCCACTTCACCTTGCCGTCGTCCATCGCGCCGGTGCCGTTGGCGGCGAGGGTGAAGAACGGCGCGCCGCCGAGCGCCCAGGTGCCGACCAGCCTGGCGTCGACCTTCGGGGCTGCGTGCAGCGCGAGCGAGACGATGAGCGTGGTGATCATTGGAGCCCCCTGTGAATCGAGCGGCCGATTCAACCCGAGCGCCCGCGTGTGGGCCATGAGTAGTCCGTCGAACCGGCCGCAAGCCTCGGGAAACACCCCTGATTCACCCCGGCGTCGGGGGCGCTGCGATTTTCCTGCACACACCTCGGCACCCTCGGGTCCTCTCCCCGTCTCCGGGACGGCCACTCGGGAACACCAACCAACCAACCCTGCCGCCACGCGCGGCGTTTCTCTGGAGTGACCAGATGGGCATCTTCCTGCTTCTCGTCGGACTCGCGGTTCTCGGCTTCGGCTTCTTCCAGCACACCAAGGGCAAGCGCATTCTGTCGGCGCCCTTCAAGAAGACCGGTGAGCTCAAGAGCAACCCCACCACCAGCGACCCCAAGGGCGCCATCTCGACCGAGGGCAAGGTCGTGCCGCCCGCGCAGGAGCTGCTCTCGCCCTGCACGAAGCAGCCGTGCCTGGCGTACGAGGTGAAGATCGAGCGCCTGTGGGAGAAGGTCGAGACCACCGAGGACGGCACCAAGACGGTGAAGGGCTCCGATACCCTCGACACGCTCAAGGGCGGCGCGGTGTTCGGCCTCGACGACGGCTCCGGCGTCTTCAGCGTCGATGTCAGCAAGGGCGCCGACTTCGACAACTACAAGGACGGCTTCAAGAAGGAGCTCAACGGCCGCGGCTGGGCCTCGCAGGTGCAGTTCGGGGAGCTCAGCTACGACCTGCCGGTGCTCAGCGACTCCGAGAAGTACACCATCGGCTTCAAGGCCACCGAGCGCTACGTGCCGGTCGAGGGCAGCCTCTTCGTGCTCGGCAAGCTCGAGGGCGCGTCCATCGTCAAGCCGGGCTGGCGCTCGCTGATGACCTCGTCGAAGGGCCGCGACGGCCTGATGGGCAGCATCACCAAGAAGAAGAAGTTCTCGTTCATCGGCGGCGGCGTCACGGCGGTGCTCTCGATTCCCGCGATGCTCTTCGGGCCCACCATCGACACCAGCGGCCCCTCGTCGTCGTGCGAGTCGAAGCTCACCGACACCCGCGTGCGCTGCAGCGACCGCGTCTCGAGCAAGTCGGGTGAGACGTACTCGTGGACGGTGACGAAGGCCGCCGACTACCAGCTGACCGTCTTCGCCCCCGGCAAGAAGGTCGCCTTCGACCCCGAGCTGATCATCGAGGACTCGGCGGGCGAGGTGCTGGCCGACACCGAGGGCGGCATCGGCGGCAACGCGGTCGCCAAGCTCCACGTCGAGCCGGGCACCTACAAGCTCACCGTGAAGCCGGGCGACGACTACATGGTCAAGGGCGGCTTCGGCTTCGACCTCGAGATCAAGGGCGGCGCGGCGGCGGGTGCCCCGGCGGGCGCTCCGGTGGCGGCGAGGGACGGAGCCGAAGCGGCTCCCTCGGCGGCCGGTGGCGCGCACGCTGAGCAGGTCGCGATGCTGAACGAGCTGTGCCCCGACACCTTCTGCGAGGGCGAGTACCAGTACTCGTTCAAGAAGCTCGACTGCCCCGAGGCCACCCGCTGCGTGCTCTCGTTCGACGCCAAGAACGACAGCGGCAAGTCGTTCACCGCGCAGGTCCCGGTGGTGGGCTTCAAGGCCCTGGACGACGACGAAGGCACCTTCGTCGGGGCGGTGAGCGAGTCGCTCCTCAAGTGGGAGTCGCTGCCCACCAACCTCAAGTCGTCGGTCGCCGCCGCCAGCCCGGTGAAGGCCACGACGAAGCCGGCCAGCAAGCTCGGGAAGAAGAAGTAACCCCGGCAGCACGCTGAAGTCGGAAAGGCGCTGGAGCTCCTCGTGGGCTCCAGCGCCTTCGTCTCTTCCTGGCCTCAGCGACGGCGTCGGCGCTTGGTGGGCTTCTTCTTCTTCACCGGCCTGGGCTGGCTGCCGCCGTCGCCCACGCCCGCGTCCACGTCGTGGGGGCCGGCGTCTTCTTCCTCCAGCGCCGCTTCGCCGCCGTCGTCGTCGTCGTCGTCGTCTTCGAAGTCGTCGCCGCCGTCGGGGTCGAGGTAGGCGTGGTCGCCGGAGTCCGCGGGCACCGCCGGGGCGGGCGCTGCGCGGGGCTCGCCCCCGTCTTCGTCGAGCAGCAGCACCGGCGTGACCCGCGCGATGGTCGAGGCGCCTGCGCTCCCGCTCCCCTTGAGCTTCCACACCATCGCGCCAAAGACCGCCGTCACCACCAGGAGCAGCGCGGCGATGACCTTTCGGGAGCTCGACGACGACGGCTTCACGTCGGTGACGACGCTGAGGCTGGCCTCCGAGACGCCCGCCAGCTCGGGTGAGGTGCCCGAGGTGAGCTGGGGCCGGGCCGCCGCCGAGAGCGGCCGAATCGCCGTCGGCTCATCGCGCTCCTCGTCATCGCCGAGGCCGGGCGCGCTGTCGTCGAGCGCCGGCACGCCGAGCGGCGGGGTCGGCACGCGCGCCTGCGTCTGCGCCCACTCGAGCTTCGCGTGCGACACCGAGCTGGCCGCGACCGGCACGGGCTGAGGCCCCGTGTCAGGGCCCTCGTCAGCGGTGTCGGCGGGCTTCGGGAGGCGCCGGTCGGTCTCGGCCGGTGCGCCCGGGCCGCTGCGCGCGCCCTGGGGCTTCGGTGCCGCGCTCAGCCCGGTGCTCGTCGGCACCCTCACGCGCGGCTGGGTCTCGAGGGGCACCTGCGCCGGCCCCGACGTGCGCGGCGCGGGCTGAGGTTTGGGCACGGCGCCGGCCCCCGAGTCGAGCGCCGAGGCGCGCGGGGCGGGCTGGGGT
>JACSRE010000429.1 GCA_014879945.1 Myxococcus sp. | reverse complement strand
GGCCGGCTGGGCGCCCGCGGGCGTCGTGGCGGGCTGGCCACCGACGGGCGGCAGGTTCGGCCGCGAGGCCCCGGTCGGCGCAGCGGCCGGCGCAGGGGCCCTGGCGTTCATCTGCTGGGTGTACGCGACCGAGCCGGGCACCGCCTTCTCTTCGCCCGCCTTGTTGTCGAAGCCATCCCACTTGGAGTCGGCCGTCGAGCTGACACCCTGGTAGCGCAGCGCGAAGTCGTCGGGGTTCGACGCCTGCCGCAGCGCCTCCTGGTAGGTGATCGCGCTCTGCCGCACCAACTGCATGAGCGACTGATCGAACGTCTGCATGCCGTAGGCGACGTTGCCCTGGGCGATGGCGTCGGCGATCTCCTTGGTGCGGTCCTTGTCTTCGATGAGCTCCTTGATGCGCGCCGTCGTCTTCATGATCTCGACGGCGGCGACGCGGCCCTTGCCGTCGGCGCGGGGCACCAGGCGCTGGGACACGACCGCGCGCAGCACGCTGCCGAGCTGAA
The DNA here is from genome assembly GCA_014879945.1 of Myxococcus sp. Classification (GTDB taxonomy): domain Bacteria; phylum Myxococcota; class Myxococcia; order Myxococcales; family Myxococcaceae; genus Xiheimicrobium. The sequence continues at coordinate 25,622 of JACSRE010000429.1, read as the reverse complement.
TTCGAATCTGCTTCTGCTGGTGCGGCGGGAAGGCCGAGATGATGCGGTTGATCGTCTCCGTCGCGTCGAGCGTGTGGAGCGTCGACATCACCAGGTGGCCGGTCTCGGCCGCCAGCAGCGCCGTCTCGATCGTCTCGATGTCCCGCATTTCGCCGACGAGGATGACGTCAGGGTCTTGCCGCAGCGCGCTCTTGAGCGCCTGGCTGAACGAGAGCGTGTCGACGCCGATCTCCCGTTGGTTCACGATCGAGCGCTTGTCTCGAATGAGGAACTCGATGGGATCTTCCACGGTGATGATGTGGTTGGTCTCCATCGAGTTGATGTGATCGATCATCGCGGCCAGCGTCGTCGACTTGCCCGAGCCGGTGGTGCCGGTGACGAGGATGAGGCCGCGCTCCTCGAGCGAGATCTTCTCGAGGATCGTCGGGAGCATCAGCTCCTTCACCGACTGGATCTTGAAGGGGATTACCCGGAGCACCGCGCCGATGGTGCCGCGCTGCTGGAACACGTTGACGCGAAAGCGGCCGAGGCCGGGCACGCCGTACGCCAGGTCGACCTCGTTCGAGGTCTTGAACTTCTCTTTCTGGAACTCATTCATGATGCCGAACGCCATGCGCGCCACCTCTTCAGGTGGCAGGCGCTTGCCGTCTTTGAGCGGCACCAGCGAGCCGTCGACCCGGAACATCGGGGGCAGACCGGCCTTCAGGTGAATGTCGGAGGCGCCCCCGCGAAGCGCGATCTGCAGAATCTCGTTGAGTTCCATGTCGGCGGAAAGCGTAACACCGGGCCTTCGAGACAGACCCGCTGAAACGCCAAACGCCGCGAGCTCCCGTGTGTGACGGGAACCCACGGCGCGCGACAGGCACGAGCCTGCGAGGGGCGCTTAGCGCTTGCTGAACTGGAAGCGCTTGCGGGCGCCGGGCTGACCCGACTTCTTGCGCTCGACGGCGCGCGCGTCACGGGTGAGGAAGCCGGCCTTCTTCAGCGGCCCGCGGTACTCGCCGTTCATGCGGCACAGCGCGCGCGAGAGGCCGTGGCGAATCGCGCCGGCCTGGCCCGAGAGGCCACCGCCGCGCACGTTGACCGTCATGTCGATCTTGCCGAGCTGCTCGAGCACCTGCAGCGGCTGGTTGATGACCATGATCGACGTCTCGCGACCGAAGTACTCGTCCATCGGGCGGCCGTTGATCATCACCGAGCCAGCGCCAGCCTTCACCCACACGCGGGCAGTGGCTTCCTTGCGGCGGCCGGTAGCGTAGAAACCGTCAGTTCCTGACTTCGCCATGGTGTTCTCTCAGTTCCGTTTCAGAAGGGCAAAAAGGGTTCAGGCCTTGACCGCGCGAGCGGCAGGCTTCTGGGCCACGTGCGGGTGCTTGTCGCCCGCGTAGACCTTGAGCTTGGTCATCATCTGCCGGCCCAGGGTGTTGCGGGGCAGCATGCGGCGAACCGCGTTGAGAATGATGTCTTCGGGGTGACGCTTCTGGAGCGTCTGGTAGTCGGTCGTCTTCAGCGCGCCCGGGAAGCCGGCCCGCGGCTGGCGGTGGTAGAGCTTCTGGGTCGGCTTGTTGTTGCCGGTGACCTTCACCTTCTCGGCGTTGATCACGACGACGTGGTCGCCCGTGTCGATCGACGGGGTGAACATGGGCTTGTGCTTGCCCTTGAGCAGCGTGGCGATCTGGGTGGCGACGCGGCCGAGAATCTTCCCGTCGACGTCGACGAGGTGCCACTCGCGCTTGATGTCCGACGCCTTCGCGCTGTACGTCCTCTGGTGCGGCATGAGTTGAACCTTGCTGGTGTTGGCCCCGCGCGGATCACCGCGAAAGGCTGGAAAGGGCGGCTCTGCTACCTGTGCCGACAGGGGGTGTCAAGACCCGTTCCGTGGATCAGGCGTCGCCGCGGGGGCTGAAGTGGCGGGTCCCTTGAGCCGCTCGCGGAGGGAGGCGAAGAAGTTCACCTCTTTCTCGGTGGGCGGCCCTTCGGGCACGGCCTCCAAGTCGATGATTTCGCACAAGTCCTCTGGAATGTCCTGGAGGAACCGGCTGGGCGTACGCGGCACCTCGCGCCCGCGCTTCACCCGGGTGGTGGCGCGGGTCATCACCAGGCGCTCCCGGGCGCGGGTCATGCCGACGTAGCAGAGGCGGCGCTCCTCTTCGGGGTTGGGCAGCTCGCCCTGCATGCCGGAGTGCGGCAACAGCTCCTCCTCCAGGCCCATCAAGAACACCATGCGCCACTCGAGGCCCTTGGCGCCGTGCAGAGTCATCAGCGTCACCCGGCCCTGCGCGCGCTGCGCCTCGTCTTCTTCGTCCTTGGTGTCGAGGGCGAGGCGGTTCAAGTACGTGAGCAGGCTCGCCTTGCGGCCCTCGCGCTTCTCGTAGGCCTCGAGCGAGTCGATGACCTGCGCCACGGCCTTGGCCTTGCGATCAGCCGACGCCGCCGACGGCGCGTTGAGCCGCGCCGAGCCGACGAAGTCGATCTCGGCGAGCAGCTCGCGGGTCACCTGCGCGAGGTTGCCCTTGGTGAAGGCGCGGCGGTAGCGCTCCACCAGCTCCATGAAGTCGCGCACCTTCTCGGGAGCCCCCTGCGGCACGTCGGCGATCTCTCCCGCCCGGTCGAGCGCCTTCCACAGCGGCACCTCGTTGGCGACGGCCCACGAGGTGATGCGCTCCATGGTGACGTCGCCGATGCCGCGCGCGGGCACGTTGACGATGCGCAGCAGCGAGGCCTCGTCTTTGGGGTTCGCGATCAGCTTGAAGTACGCGATCACGTCGCGCACCTCGCGGCGATCGAAGAACTCGGTGCCGCCGATCACCTCGTAGCGCACGTCCTTCTCGCGCAGCGCCTCTTCGACGGGCCGGGCCTGGCCGTTGGTGCGGTACAGCACCGCGATCTCATCGGCTGGAAACCCGTTGAGGATGGCGTCTTTGATCTCTCGCGCGACGTAGCGCGCCTCTTCTTCCTCGCTGGGCGCCGACACCAGCTTGAGCTTCGGCCCCGCCTTCACCTCGGTCCACATGCGCTTGGCGCGCCGCAGCGGGTTCTGCTCGATGACCGCGTTGGCCCCGTCGAGGATGACGCCGGTGGAGCGGTAGTTCTGCTCGAGCCGCACCTCTTTGCCGCCCGCGAAGAAGCGCTCGAACTCGAGGATGTTGCGCACCTCGGCGCCGCGCCACGAGTAGATGCACTGGTCGTCGTCGCCCACCGCGCAGACGTTGCCGTGGCCTTCGCCCAGGTGCCGGAGCACGTCGAGCTGCGCGCTGTTGGTGTCCTGGAACTCGTCCACCATCACGTAGCGGTAGCGCTTCTGGTACTCGGCCTTCACCTCGGGGAACTTCTCGAAGATGCGCGAGGGGAAGACGATGAGATCGTCGAAGTCCACCGCGCCCTGGGCCTTGAGCGCCAGCTGGTAGAGCGGGAACACCAGGTGCGCGACGAGATCGAGGTCGTCGCCCTGCCCCTCGGGCTTCGGCTGCGGCTCCACGCCCGAGTTCTTCGCGCGCGAGATGAGCGTCAGCACCTTGCGCGGGTCGAAGGCCTTGTCGTCGACGTTGCGGTCGCGCATGGCCCGCCGCACCAGCGCGATCTGATCGCCGGTGTCCACGATGGCGAACTTCTTCGGCCAGCCCATCTTGGGCAAATGCAGCTTGAGCACCTCGGCGCCGAACGCGTGAAAGGTCGAGAGCGTCACGCCGAGCGCGCGCTGGCCGGCCATGTGCACCACGCGCTCCTTCATCTCGGCGGCGGCCTTGTTGGTGAAGGTGACCGCGAGGATGGAGCGGGCCGGCACCTTGTTGTCGAGCAGGTGACAGATGCGGTGGGTGATCACGCGCGTCTTGCCCGAGCCGGCGCCCGCCAGCACCAGCAGCGGCCCTTCGGTGGTGAGGACGGCCTCGCGCTGCGGCGGGTTGAGGTGCGACAGATCCACGGGCGGCGGCTTGTAGCCCAGCGCGAAAGGCGGGGGGAACCGCAGACAGGCAGGCAATCGGCGCGCCGCTTTGCCATGCTCCGCGCCCAGCGCATGCCGTCGATTCGCGTCAACGACTCGTCGTACGAATACCACTGGTGGGGCGCCGGCGAGGGGCGCGCGCCGATTCTGCTGCTCCACGAGGCGGTCGGGCACGCCAAGGGCTGGGGCGACTTCCCTCGCAGGCTCGCCGAGGCGACCGAGCGGCGCGTCTACGCCTACTCGAGGCTCGGCTGGGGCGAGTCCGAGGCCCTGGTGACGCCGCTGGGGCCGGGCTACCAGGAGCACGAGGCCCTCGACATCCTCCCCGAGCTTCGCAGCGCCCTGCGGCTCGACTCGGTGATCCTCCTGGGGTTTCAAGAGGGCGCCACCATGGCCCTCATCCACGCGGGCGCCGCGCCGATGCCGGTGGAGGGCGTGGTGGCGATCGCCCCGGTGCTGTTCGCCGACGACGACCTGCGCGCCGAGGTGAAGCGCCTGTACCAGCGCGGCCTGCCCGACTCGCTCAACTCGACGACCTCGGACCCCGATCGCACCTTCGCGCAGTGGGCGGCGCTGTGGGCCGGCCCCTCGATGCGCACCTGGCAGATGGACGACTTCGCCCGCGGCATCACCTGCCCGGTGCTGGGGGTGCGCGGCGAGCACGACACCTTCACCTCGCCCGCGCACCTCGAGCGCCTCGAGCGCCTCGTGCGACGGCTCGAGCCGATGACCCTCTCTGGCTGCCGGCACGCGCCGCAGGTCGAGAAGCAGGCGGCCGTGGTGACGGCGGTGTCGGCCTTCGTGCGCGCGCTGGGCTGAGCGATGAGCGCTTCGTGAAGCCGTGAAGCTGAGGTTTACTCCTCGCCCCGTGGCCCGCGACCCGAAGAAGACCCCTCCCGAGCCGTCAGAAGCCCGCGCGCTGATCGCCTCCCTCGACCGCCGCAAGTTCCTCGAGGAGCTCTCCCGCCTGACCGAGGGCTTCGCGTCTGACGACGGCAACCCGGGCAGCTACGCCTGCAAGGCGTGCGTGCGCTGCGCCAACTGCATGTTCTGCGAGGGCTGCGAGGCCTGCTACTCGTCGACCCACTGCATTCGCTGCGAGCTCTGCAACAACTGCACGCACTGCGTGGACTCGAAGTCGCTGCACGGCTGCGCGTACTGCGTGCAGAGCGAGAACTGCACCTCGAGCGCGTACGTCGTCTTCAGCCGAAACCTCTCTGACTGCACCTACTGCTTCGGGTGCGTGGGGCTGTCGAAGAAGGACTTCCACATCTTGAACGTGGCCTTCTCGCGGCAGGAGTACTTCGAGTTGACGGCGAAGCTGAAGAAGGAGCTCGGCATCAAGGGCTGAGGCTCACAGCACCCGCAGGAACCACGCCTTCAGGTACTCGGTCTCTGGCAGGCCCGGCAACACCGGGTGATCGAGCCCCGCGCCGCGCCGCTCCAGCACCTGCACCGTGCGCCTGGCGTCAGCCGCCGCGTCGAGCACCACGTCATCGAACGCCTCGCGCGACAGCTTGCCCGAGCACGAGCACGTCACCAGCAGCCCCTCGGGCTTAAGCAGCCTGAAGGCCCGCACGTTCAGCTCGTGGTACGCGCGCTTCGCCGTCGCCAGGCCCTCGGAGCGCTTGGCCAGCCCGGGTGGATCGATCACCACCGTGTCGAACTGCTCGCCGCGATCGGACAACGCCCGCAGCACGTCGAAGGCGTTGGCGGTCTGCACCTCGACGTTCGAGTACTGGTTGCGGGCCACGTTCGCGCGCGCGCGGTTGGCCGCGTCGGGGTCCTGCTCCACCGAGAGCACCGAGGCGCAGCTGCGCGCGAGCGCGAGCGCGAACCCGCCGTGGTAGCTGAAGGTGTCGAGCGCCCTGCCCCGCCCCAGCTCGCCCGCGCGCAGGTGGTTGTCGAGCTGATCGAGGAACGAGCCGGTCTTCGAGTCGGCCAGCACGTCGAGCTCGAGCTCGGCCTCGCCCTCGTGGTACCGCACCAGGGACGGCCCCGCGCCCGAGAGCACCTTCGTCTCGCGCGAAAGCCCCTCGAAGTCGCGCCCTGAGGCGTCGTCGCGGCACACCACCAGCGCAGCGCCCGTCAGCTCGCGCAGCTGCTCGGCCCACCTCGCCTTCCGCGCGTCGGCGCCTTCGCTCAACGTCTGCAGCGTCAGCGCCGGGCCGTAGCGATCGACGATGAGCCCGGGGATCAGGTCGGCCTCGCTGTGCACCACCCGGTAGGCGTCACGCTTCGAGAGGCTCGAGCGCCGCTCCAGCGCCAACTTCAGGCGCCGCTTCCAGAACGCGTCGTCGACGCGCTCCTCGGCGGCCAGCTTGCGCGAGACGAAGCGCAGCGCGAGCGGAGACCTCGTCGCGACGAAGGCCTGGCCGAGCGCGTTCTGCTGCGCGTCCACCACGTCGATCAACGCGCCGGGCGGCAGGCCCGGAGGCAGCACCTCGAGCTCCTGGCGCCACACCCAGGGGTAGCCCTGCCGCACCGACTTCGCGGCCTTCAAGCTGACGCGCGCGACGGGCGCGCTCACTCGAGCCCCCGCGCGGCCAGCTCGCCGTCGTCTTCGCCACGCAGGTGGCCGATCTCGTGCAGCAGGGTCACGCGCATCTGGTGAATCAGCTCCTCGCGCGTCTTCACCGCGCGGCCGAGGTTCTTCCGGTACAGCACCACCGAGCGGCACGGGGTGCCGTCCTCTGGCGTGCAGACCTCTTGCAGCGGCGGCCCGCGGAACAGCCCGAGGATGGTGGGCGACAGCGGCGGCTCACCCGTCGTCAGGTCGGCCACGTCGGGCAGCTCCTCCGCGGTGATGGGCACGCCCTCGAGATCGCGCTGCACCTCGGGGTCGAGCGCGGCGACGAGGGCGTCGAGCTCCTTCTTGAACTCGGGCATCGGCAACAACACCGGCGGCCAGAACTGCTCCGGCGCCAGCCGCTGCGCCTTCGCCAGGTGCTTCTCGGCCTCGGCCTGCTTGCCTTCGCGCTCGAGCAGCAGCCCGAGGTGGAAGTGGGCGTGACCGGCGCGCGTCTCGTCACCGAGGAGCCTCTCGAACGCGCCCTTCGCCTCGGCGAACGCGCACCGCTCGAAGAGGCCCACCGCGCGCTCGAAGGCGGCCTCGGGGTCGTTCTTCACGCGCGCCAGCACCCACTCGGCCTGCTCGATGGCCTCCTGGTTGCGGCCGACGTCGTTGAGGGCCATGGCCGAGACGCGGGCCAGCTCCAGGGCCAGCTGCGCGTGGTGGGCGTCGGCCGACGCCAGCGCGAAGCCCCGCATCGAGTACAGCACGCCCAGCTCATCGACCTCGCGGGTGGACGGCATGACGACGGCGTAGAGGTGCGCGGCGCCCAACAAGGCCTCGAGCGAGTCGGGGTCCTGCGCGAGGGCGCGGGCGTAGGCCAGCTTCGCCTCGTCGAAGCGCTCGAGCGCCACCAGCGCCCGGCCACGCTCGACGTGCGCCAGCGGCTCGGTGGGCATGAAGGCGGCCGCCTGCGCCGCGCACGAGAGCGCCGCTTCCCACTTGCCGTCATCGCCGAAGGCCTGCGCCGCCTGGAGCGGGTCTTGCCCGTTGGCCTCGCACACCGCGAGCGGGTGAATGTCGTGAGCCTCCGAGGTCGGCTCGGCGCGCGGGGGCCGGGGCGGCAGCTTGGGGGCTGGCGTCGCGACCGCCGACGGGCAGACACACGCGCCGGCGTCGAGCACGGTGGCGACGGGGGGCTGGCTCCTGGTGCACGACGCGCCGAGGGCCGCCAGCAGCGTCACCACCCCGGCGGCACGCCTCAGGCCGACTTCTTCTCTTTCTCGAAGAAGAGCTGGGGCGCTTCCTTCTTGAGCACGACCCCTTCGGTGATGCGGCATTCCTTCACGCCCTCGCGGAAGGGCACGTCGTACATGATCTCGAGCATCGCGTCTTCCATGATGGCGCGCAGGCCGCGGGCGCCCGAGTGGCGGCGCAGCGCCTCTTTGGCGACGGCGCGCAGCGACTCCTTGGTGAAGTTCAGCTTCACCTTCTCCATCTCGAAGAGCTTCTGGTACTGCTTGGTGAGCGCGTTCTTGGGCTCGGTGAGGATGGTGACGAGATCGTCTTCCTTGAGATCGTTGAGCGTCGCCAGCACCGGCAGGCGCCCGATGAACTCGGGGATCATGCCGAACTTCATCAGATCGTCAGGCTCGACCAAGCGCAGCAGCTCGCCCACGCTGCGCTCCTCTTTCGACTCGATCGCCGCGCCGAAGCCCAGGCCCTTCTCGCCGGTGCGGCGGCGAATGACCTGCTCGATGCCGTGGAAGGCGCCGCCGCAGATGAAGAGGATGTTCGAGGTGTCGACCTGAATGTACTCCTGCTGGTTGTACTTCTTGCCGCCGCGCGGGGTGACGTTGGCGCGGGTGCCCTCGATGATCTTCAGCAGCGCCTGCTGCACGCCCTCGCCGCCGACGTCGCGCGTGGCTGACGGCGTGTCACCGTTCTTGCGGGCGATCTTGTCGATCTCGTCCACGTACACGATGCCCCGGGCCGCCTTCTCGACGTCGTAGTCGGCGTTGTGGAGCAGGTTCTGGATGATGTTCTCGACGTCTTCGCCCACGTAGCCGGCCTCGGTGAGGCTGGTGGCGTCGGCGATGGTGAAGGGAACGTTGAGGAAGCGGGCCAGCGACTGGGCCAGCAGCGTCTTGCCCGAGCCCGTGGGCCCCACCAGCAAGATGTTCGACTTCGAGAGCTCGACCTCTTCGGGGCCGGGGAGCTTGATGCCGGGGCGGGGCTTGGCGCCGGCCTTGCGCTGGTAGATGCGCTTGTAGTGGTTGTAGACGGCCACCGCGAGCACGCGCTTGGCGAAGTCCTGGCCCACCACGTAGTCGTCGAGGAAGGTCTTGATCTCCATCGGCGTCGGCAGGCTCACCTGCGGGCGCGTCTCTTCCTTCTCGTTCTCTTCCGCGATGATGTCGTTGCAGAGCTTGATGCACTCGTCGCAGATGTAGACGGTGGGCCCCGCGATGAGCTTACGGACCTCGCGCTGCGACTTGCCGCAGAACGAGCAGGACAGGTTGACGTGGTGCTCGCCCTTCTTCAAACCGTCCTCCAAATCGCAAACGACCGGCCCTCGACTGTAGCCGCAGGTACGACTGACACAACTCTAGCAATGAGACCTGCGCCGGGCACAACGTCCGACCAGGCGGGAAAGCGTCACTCCGCTGACGGGCGCCTCAGGCCTCGGCCTTCTGCGTCACGACCTCTTCGAGGTCGCCCGCCAGGGCGTCGGCGCGATCGACGAGCGCCCGGGGGATCTTCTTGTTCGCCCGCAGCTCGGCGGCCAGGCGCTTCATCTGCAACCACAGGCGCTTCACGTTGGCGGCGTCGGCGGCCGCGGGGGCCTCGGGCGCGGGGAAGCGCTCGGTCAGCTCGCGCCGCAGCTCGCTGGTGGGCTTCTCCTGGTTCCAGATGGAGTCGCGGATCGACTTGTACTCCTGCGCCGAGAGCTGCCCGCGCTCTTCGGCCTGGGCCAGCACCTCGACCACCTCGAACGCCGGCGCTGACTCGGCGATGTCGGGCTGCTCGAGCCGCTCGGGCTCGTACTTGTTCATCACCGCGTAGCCCTTGGTCAGCTTGTCGGCGGTCTGCTTGCGAATGCGCAGCTCGGCCAGACAATAGGCGTCGAAGGTGGGGTAGCCCCAGTCTTGAAAGGTGCCCTCGTTGCGCACCTTGCCCAGCAGCTTGCCCAGCTCGACCCACGACGACTTGAAGCGCTTGGCCGCGAGCAGCACCGCCTGCCGGAACGAGCCGGGAGGGACGCTGAGCGCCTTTCGTTCGAGCTCTGCTTCGACGTTCGCCATGACGGCCGCTGTGAACCAGAGAGCGGGCGCCCTTTCAACCCTTCTTCCCGATGTTGAAGGCGAAGCCGACCGACGCGCTGGTGCCCTGGGCCTTGAACGGCCACTTGGCGAGCTCCTTCATCAGGCACTCCGGCAGCGGGCCGGACTTGAAGTCGGGGTTGTCCACCCACACCTTCGACACCTTGCCCGACTCGTTGACGGTGAACTGAATGGGAATCTGGGTGGGCGGCATGCCGGGCTTCGCCACCTCTTTGATGCAGGGAATGAGGGTGGGCTTGAACTTCGCGATGACCGAGTTGATCGCGTCTTGATCGACCTCGCCCATGGCCATGCCGTCGCTGTCGGCGGTGCCCATCCTGGGCTTGGGCGTGCCGGCGCCGGGGTTGGTCGGCGGCGGCGGCGTGCCGTTGGCCACGCGGGGCGGCGGCTTGCGCCCGGTGCCGGTGTACTCGACGAACTCGTCGTCGGCGTTGCGCTGGGCGCGTGAGACGGTGGGCGCGTCGATGGTGATGTCGCCCCACGCCAGCTCGTCGGCGGTCGCGGTCGAGCCGTGCACGGCCAGGTAGCTGCCGAGGAACGCCACCGCCACGCCCGTCAGCACCAGCACGCCGGTGACGATGCCGATGATGGTGACCAGGCGCTTCGAGCGGCTCCTGGCGTGCACCTGCGCCTGCGCGTCGACGCGCTGCTTGGCCTCGGCCTTCGCCAGGTGCACCTTCAGCTCGGGCACGTCGCGGAGCTTGCGAAAGATGCCCGAGCCCATCATCTGGACCTCGGTGAGCCCGTTCACCTCGGCGGTGAAGAGCTTGTCCACCAACACCTTCGTAGGTACGGGGCCGAGGATCAGGTCCCCCTGACGGAAAAGCCAGGTCTGGTCAGACATGTCCCGCACTCCCTCCAGGCTCGTCGCGATGTGGTGTTGGTACCATGGCGCGCCGTTCCGAGGCTATCAGGCTCAGGCCCTGGGGCCGACGGTTCAACAGACCCTGCTCGAGGCGATGGCGAAGAACGGGCTGCACCGCAACCCGGTGGCCAGCGGCCGCACCGACGCCGGCGTGCACGCGCGCATGCAGGTGCTGTCGTTCAGGCTCGAGGGCTCACTTCCCCTCGAAGAGCTGCCCGCCCGCCTCAACGCCCACCTGCCGTCGTCGATGGGCATCGCGCTGGCGAGCCTGGCGCCGCCCCACTTCAACGCACACTGGCGCTCCTTGATGAAGGAGTACCGGTACCGGCTGCTGCTGGGCGACGACCCCGCCTGGGCGCCCTACGCGTGGCAGGTGAAGGTCGCGCCCGAGCGGCTGCACGAGGTGCTGCAGTTGGCGGTCGGCGCGCACGACTTCTCGGCGTTTCACGCCAAACGCAGCGCGGTGCGGGAGCGGTCGATCTCGAGCATCGAGGTGGTGGAGCCCCGGCCCGGGCTGCTCGACCTGCGCGTGCGCGGCGATCGGTTCGGGAAGTACATGGTGCGCTACCTGGTGGGCGGCGCGGTCGCCGTCGCCACCGGGGCGTGGTCGAAAGACGCGTTCGCAGAAGCCCTCGCGGGCGGCGCAGCGGTCGATCGTCCGGGTGAGGTGGAGCGGGCGCTGGCGGCGGGCCTCGTGTTGTGGAGCGTCGAATACCCGGCAGCCGATGACCCCTTCCCTGCGACTGCGCGGCGTGAGGCGCGGGGGGTGCCGCGCGCGCCGCCCTTCAAGGAGGACTGATCAGTCCATCAACTTGTCTTCGTACTTCTCCAGCAGATCGCTGATGGCCTCGCGCAGGTACTCGCTCTGGCGAATCCGGGTCTCTTTCGAGAGATCCTTCAGCGAGTCGAGGCGATCACGGTTCAGCCGAAACACCACAGAAGTGAGACGAGCGTTGTCATCCATGTGCGGTACGTCCTCCCTTACAGGTGCACACATGGTCTCACACGCCGCTGCACCGTCAAAAAAACGGTCTGACTTCGTGGCGCTGATCCGCTGATCACTCCAGCAGGTACGAGCGGAGCTGCAGGCCGACCATCACCTCGAAGCCGATGCGAACGCCGCTGGGCCCCACGCCGAACTGCACGCCGGCGCACGCGAAGGCGCCCATCACCTCGAGCAGCTCGTACTGAACGCCGAAGGCGACGCGCGGGCCGAAGGTGACGATGGGCATGGCGTGCACGTTGAGGTCGAGATCGAAGAACGTCTTGAAGCGGTCACCGTACGTCGAGCGCAGGCCCGCGAGGAACGACAGGCCCACCGTGCTGCCGAGGAACGAGAGGCGCCCGGCGCCCTTGAGGCTCCAGCGCTCCGAGAGCGCCCAGGTGCCGCCGAGCTCGGGGAACAGCCGGACGCCGCGGTCTGACTGGCCGACGCCGATCGACGCGCGCGCTTCGACCCCGAAGCCGGTGAGGAGGCCGAGGCTGCCGCGGTGATCCCACCGCTCGGCGAGCGCCGTCGGCGCGATCAACGCGACGATCAACCCCACCGCTCGCAGGCGACTGTTGCGCACCCGAGCGCCTTTTGCACGAGGGGCCGGCCGGAACGAGCGAGAAGCGCACGGCGCGTTGGTGCCCGGGCCGACGCCGCGATTCGAGCTCAGCAGCGACGACGGCGACGCAGCAGCGCCAGAGCCAGCGCCGAGAGGAGGACCCCGCCGGGGGCAGCGACGCAGCCCGCGCCGGCCGGCGCGCCCGAGTCAGGAACGGAGAGCGGCGTGGGGCGCTCATCGGCGCCGACCGCGAAGACCGCGGCGCGGTAGCGGCCTTCGCCGACGTTCCCCGCGGTGTCCTTCACCAGCACCCGCACCCCACCCTGCGCTTCGATGGCCGACAGCGAGATGGGCCGCTCGGCGCCGAAGGGGCCCGGGAGCGCGTCGCCGATGGCGTAGGCGAACTGGAGCTGATCGGCCGGCGTGAGCACGTCGCGAGCCTTCACGATGACGAGGTCGCTCTCACGATCGACGCTGAGCCTCACCTCGGGCGCGTCCCAGTCGACGAAGAACGGCAGCGCCACCGCCTCGGAGATGCCGTGCGGATCTTCGGCGACGCGCGAGCGCACCGAGATGGTGTGCTGGCCCTGGATCAGGAAGCGCGGGTGCGAGACGCGCAGCAGGCCGTGGTCGGCCTCGGAGAACTCGCTCCACAGGCCGTCGTCGATCTTCACCGCGAACTCGGCGGTGCCGTCTTTGCCCTGCGCCGAGACCTCGAGGAGCGCCGCGGGCCAGGTGAGCTTCTGGCCGACCAGCCGCATGTCAGCCGCCTTCGGGATCTCGCTCGCGCGAACGGCCGCCAGGGTCTTCGGGGCGTTCACCGCACACATCGCCGTGGCCGGCAGCAGCTCGGCGAACATGCCCAGGTGGTTGTACGTCTCGGTGCCGGCGACCTGGCCCAGGCCCTTCACGCCCGTGACGCGCAGCTTGAAGTTGCCCAGTGACGGGAGCGAGAAGGCGCCGAGGCCACCAGCGACCGCGGGCTCGGCCAGGCCGATGACCGCGGGGATCAGCTGCTCCAGCACCGCTGGATCTTCGGCCAGCATCTCGCTGTTGGCCGTGCGCACGTTGGTGATCAGCATCTTCAGATCGCCGATGGCGGGCGTCACCTTGTCGCAGCCCTCGAAGATGAGCGACATCGGCAGCTTGATGTCCGAGGTCAGCGTGAACAGGCGCGCGTAGCGATCATCGAGCATCGCGTAGAAGTCGATCGACAGCTGGTTGAGCGCGAGCTGGATGAGCGGCTTGATGGGGCGCTTGGTGACGGGGTCGACGGTGCCTTCACCCACCACGATGGTGGGCGCGGCGCCCGGCCGGAGCACGACCATCATCGGCGCGTCTTTGCCGTCGCGCGTCGCCAGCTTGCCCAGCGAGGGAAGGAACGTCTTGAAGAGGCCGGTGTTGATGAGGCCGACGTTGTTGGTGTCGAGCTGCAGACAGAGCGCGCCGGCCTGGTGCGCTTCGTGGAAGGCGAGGTTCAGGAAGGGCGACGAGAAGCCCAGGCCCGCGTGGTAAGAGCGCGTGGTGCCGCCGTCGGGCAGCGCGCGGCTGGGCGCCTCCATGTCGAAGTTGGGGGCGGAGACGGCGACGATCGGCGGCGCGGCCATGGGCGCCACGCAGGGGGCCACGTTGACGGCCTTGAGGCCCACGCGGGTGCCGAACGACAAGCCCTGATCGACCGTCACGCTCGAGCCCGCCGCGAACGACATGTCCATCATCGCGTTGGCGGGAGCGCCGAAGGTGCCGAGCGTCGCGCCGAGGTTGATGCGACCTTCAAGCCCCAGGAGCCGCGGCACGCACTTGGTGTTGTCCGCGGCGTCCTTGCAGACGTCGTTCTGGCAGATGGAGGTCGCGTTCCCGACGGTCGGGCACGCCGGGAGCCCCGTTCCACACGGCTGGCAGGATTGGCCGGCCAGGATGTCGCGGATCTGGCTCTGCAGCAGCGGGGAGATGAGGCCGAGCACGAAGTTCTTCACCGGGTCGAAGTCGGCGACCCCGCAGTAGACGTTGCCGCAGGTGTTCTGACCGTCGAAGGTGATGTCCTGCGGCTGCAGGCATTCGGGAGGCAACGGGGGCGAACCACTGCGGCACACGTCGGTGCCCGAGAATGACGAAATGGAGAACGCGAGCAGCTTGTCCCAGCGGGTGTCGATGGAGAACTGCACGGTCGCCTTGAAGCGGTTGTCGTTCGGAGACGCCTGGGCGGTGTTGAAGCGCACCGCGCACTTGAAGCGGCTCAAGCCGACGCAGAGCGCGAAGTTGCGGCTCTCGCTCGCGACCAGCAGGTTGTTGGTGTCGACGCTGAGGTGCACCTGCGCGTCGATCTTGTCGGGCGAAACGGGCAGCAGCGAGAAGCCGGTGACCATCACCTCGACGTTCGCAGGGACGTCGGCCCTGGGCCCGGTGGTGTTGCACTCGCCGTCCATCTGGCCGCAGTTCTCGTCGGTGCAGTTCGGGCCGCCCTGGTCGGCGATCGCGATCTTGCTGCCCACCACGTTGAGGTTCGCGGGCTTGCTGCACGCGACCGGCAGCGACAACACCGTGCACATCGGTCTGGGCACCGTCGTCGGGCTGCCGCACGGAACCTTGCGGCCCATGGCGAACATGTCCACCAGCGCCTGCCAGTTGGAGTTCAGGTAGTTGATGCCCTGAGCCGACAAGCGCAGGTTCACCGCGTTGTCGTTCTTCGGGCCCACGTAGCGGCCCGACGGAATCGGCTGCAGGGCCGCGCAGCCACCCATGCCGCCCATCGAGGAGCACCCCATCGCGGTGATCACTCCGGCGACCAGCCAGATCAGTCGGGCGGGCAGAGCCCCTGTCGATGAACGCATGTGAGAACGACCTCCGAAGACCGGCCAGCTGGAACGCCGACGACTGTAGCAGGGCTGCGAAACGACTCGTGGATCAGCCCGGCCTCGGAGCTGCAACACGACGCGTCAATTCCATTCGAGCGGGTCTGCTTCTAGCTGACGACGGGGAGCGCCAGGCCGGCGGCCTTCTTGAGGGTGTCGTTAAGGCGGCCGGTGCGGAACGGCTCGAGATCGACGGCGACGAAGGTGAAGCCGGCGTCCTTGATGGCGCGATCGACCTGGGCGCGAACGTCGGCGTCCATGAGGCGCGGGAGCTCGTCGGCGCTCACCTCGAGGCGCGCGACCTCCTGGTGGTAGCGCACGCGGAAGACCTTGAAGCCCAGCGCTCGCAGCGCCCGCTCGGCGCGGCCGACCTGGTTGAGGCGCTCCACCGTCACCTGGGTGCCGTAGGGCAGGCGCGAGGCGAGGCAGGCCAGCTGCGGCTTGTCCCACGTGGGCAGGCCCAGCCGTTGAGACCACGCGCGGATCTCGTTCTTGGTCAGGCCCGCCTCGGCCAGCGGAGAGATCACCCGGTGCTCACGCGCCGCCTGGTGACCCGGCCGATGATCCTTCTTGTCGTCGGCGTTGAAGCCGTCGAGCACCACCTCGAGCCGGTGCTCCGCGCGCGCCTTCTCGGTGAGCGTGTAGAGCTCGGTCTTGCAGAAGTAGCACCGGTTCGACGGGTTGGAGGCGTACCGGGGGTCATCGAGCTCGTGCGAGTCGATCACCTCGTGCCGGGCCCCCAACTGGGTGGCGAGGGCCTTCGCCTCATCGGCTTCGTCGGGAGAGACCGAGGCCGAGAGCGCGGTGACCGCGAGGGCGCGCTCGCCCAGCTCCTCGAGCGCGATCTTCAGCACGAAGGTCGAGTCGACGCCGCCCGAGAAGGCGACCAGGGCCGACCCGTAGCCCCGAACGGCCGCGCGCAAGCGCTCGAGCTTCTCGCTCGAGCCGCCGCACAGCGCGGCGACCTCGTCATTCGACAGCAGGGGGCTGGACGCGGCGGTGACCATGCTGCGTCCTCTACCGTCGCGGGCCCGGGCCGACAACCCGGGCGACCGCGCAGGCCGTCACTTCTTCTTCTTGGGCTTGTCGGCCTTCTTGGGCGCCTTCGCGGGCTTGGCCGCCTTCGCCGCCTTCCCCTTCGGAGCCTTGCCCGGCTTGATCTTCTTCACCTTCGGGCTGACCTTCATCTTGGTGCCCGTGATGATCTTCAGCTCGTCGGCGTTCATGTACGTCAGGTCGAGGAGCGCCTGGAAGATGCGCAGGGCTCCCGACTCGACCGCCTCGACGTTGGACTGAATGGTGACCTCGACCCCGTTCACCGGCGGCGGCTCGTACGGCTCGGTGATGCCGACGAAGTTGGGGATCTCTCCGGCCAGCGCCTTCTTGTACTTGCCGGTCGAGTCCCGCTTGATCAGATCTTCGGTGGGGCAGTTGACGTACACCTCGACGTACCGCTGGATGAGGCGGCGGTTCTCGTCACGAATGGCCTTGTAGGGGCTGGCGCAGGCGACGAGCGTACAGACGCCGTTGCGCGTCAGCATGTCGGCCACCACGCCAAGGCGGCGCGAGATGACGACGCGCTCTTCCTTGTTGGCGCCCTCGATCTCACCCCACAGCGCCTCGCCGAGATCGTCCTCGTCGAGCACCTCGACCTTCCGGCCCACCTGCCGCAACCGCGCGGAGATGTACTCGGCGAGCGTGGTCTTGCCCGCGCCCAGCATTCCCGTCAGCCATACCGTGAAGCCCTGCTGCTCCTGCTGCGCCATGCGTGTCACACTCCTGTGGAGGTGGAGAGGTGCGCCAAAAAGCGCGTCGACTTAGTGCATGTCGGCAGGTCCGCGCAACAGAAATTGTCAAAAGGGGCTACAGGCACTGGCGAAAGCGACCGTCGGTCATTCTCCAGTGGGTCTCGGCCACGCAGCGGCCCGCCGTCACCGACAGCACCACCAGCCACAGCCCCGGCAGCAGCGGCCGCCCGTCGATCGCGAGCGACGCGTGGTCCCAGGCTGACAGCAGCGCGGGGGCGTCGACGTGGGAGTGCACCAGGCAGACCTCGAGCCCCAGGGCGGCTCGCTCCAGCGCCATCCACTGGGCCGGGTCGATGACGAACGAGGTGCGGGCGGTGCGGGGGAACGCGAGGGGATCGGCGGCGTGCGCGGCGTCGGCGACGTTGCGCAGCGGCCTGAAGCGCCAGCCCTCGGGGGTGTGGAGCAAGGCCCCCACGCCCTCGTTGGGGAAGGCGGCCTCGCAGTGGCGCCGGGCGTGCGACAGCGCGTCGCTCAACTGCGCTGCCACTGGCCGTCCGCCGCGCGCACCGTCACCAGCCCCGCCTCGAGGCCCAGCACGAAGCGCTGCACCACCAACGCCGCGAGCGCGCCGACGGTGACGGGCTCGGCCTCGACGACCGCTCCCGCCTCGGTCGGCCAGGGCGCGTGCGCGGGCACCCCCACGACCAGCCCAGACGCCACGCCGACGCGAAAGCACGTGGTGGGCGCGCCTGGCCCCTGGGTGAGCGGCCCCAACCAGCCGCGCGCCGGGGCTTCGGGCCTGGCGACGGCATCGACCGAGAAGTCACCCAGCGTGGCGCCCTCGAGGAACCCGGCCCGCGCAGTCGGCCTGGCCTCGCGCAGCGGCGTTCCCGAGGCCGCGAGGTAGGCGACGGCGACGTCGAGCGCGTCGGACTGGCCCTCGACGACGATCACCGCCTCGAGCAGCCGCGCCTGGCCCCGGCCGCCCACCTCGCGCAGGAGGATCTGTCGGCTGTACCGCTGAATCTGATCTTCGCGCAGGGCCATGCCTCAGCCCTGCCCCACTTCGATCACCAGCCTGGTGGTGCCGTCGGCCAGCCGCTCGAACGAGCGCACGACGTGCCCCTCGTCGCTGGCGTTGCGCGGCAGGTTGCGGAGCGGCTCGTCGCCCTGGAGGAGCACCTCGAGCGTGTCGCCGGCCTCGAGC
The DNA here is from genome assembly GCA_014879945.1 of Myxococcus sp. GTDB lineage: Bacteria > Myxococcota > Myxococcia > Myxococcales > Myxococcaceae > Xiheimicrobium. The sequence goes on along the minus strand of JACSRE010000429.1, from coordinate 7,601 downwards.
GTCTCGAGGCGCAGCTTCACGCGCACCCACGTCATGGGGCAGACCTCGCCGGTGATGTCGATGATGGCGTGGGGCATGTGGCGTCGTCGGCGTCCACCAATACCGCCTTCGCTCCGGGTGCGCACGTCGCGCAGTCGGGCCGGCGGCGCACCTTCACCGTCCGGAACGAGAGGTCGAGCCCGTCGACGACGTGCAGGCGGCCGACGCCCGGCGCGGCGTTGGGCCGCAAGGCCAGCGACGCCTGCAGCCCGCCCATGACGCCCGCCATCGCCCCCAACACGCCCGCCTGCGCGCAGGTTGGCACGTCGGTGGGCGGGGTCTCGAAGAGGCAGCGCAGGCACGGCCCGCCGGGCTCCAGCCGCATCGCCAGCCCCTCGAACCGCAAGACCCCCGCGTAGACCGCCGGCCGGCCCGTCAGCACCGACGCGTCGGACAGGAGGAACTTGGTGCCCACCCCGTCGGTCGCGTCGAGCACCAGGGCGTGCTCCTCGAAGAGGGCCTCGACGGTCGCGGCGGTGACGCGGGCCCTTCGGGCGTCGATCTTCACGCGGGGAAACTGGCGGCGCAGCTTCGTCGCCGCCGACTCGACCTTCGGCTGCCCGACGTCGGCCGGGTGGTGCCAGGGCTGCCGGTGCAGGTTGCTGGCGTCGACGACGTCGGGGTCGATGAGGGTGAGCCGCTCGACGCCTGCCCAGGCCAGCGCCAGCGACGCGGGGCAGCCCAGGCCGCCCACGCCCACCACCGCCACCGACGCTGGCACCACCGACGTCACCGTGGCGCGTTGTCGCGGTTTTTGGCCGGCGGAGCAATCGGGCGAACGGCTGACGGGCCGGGCACGCGAATGTGGCTCACCGCTCCACGCGCAGGGGTAGGCTCCTGGCCGTGCAGGGGACCCAGGATCGACGCGCGCGCGTGCAGCAGGTGCTCGAGAAGCGCGGGCTGACTCAGCAGGCGTCTGCCACCGATGCGTCGGCCTCGTGGCTGCGCGACCGCTTCATCGCCCGGGCGCGCGCCCTCTTCTACGCGCGCATGGTGTTCCTCACCCTGGGCCTGCTGATCCTCGCGGTGCCGGTGTGGCGCGTGTACTTCGGCTTCAGCCCGCTGGCCTTCGGCATGTACTTCTTCATGCTGCTGTACAGCGTGGCGAACTACCTGGCGCTCGGCCACCCGCGCCTGGGGAGCGCCTTCACCTACCTCACGCTCCTGGTCGACCTGGTGGTGATGGTGATCGTGGTGGCCGCGCCGATGACCGGCGGCGGCCTGGCCAACCCGCTCCTGGCCTCGCAGCTGGTCTTCACCACCCTCTTCGCCCTGCTCTTCCCCAAGCCGCTGGCGATCCTCCCGCCGCTGCTGGCGCTGCCGATCGTCACCCGCATCGATCAGCTGCTCAACCGCACGCCGACGGCCATCGAGATCCTCACCCTGCTCTGGTACCTCGCGCTCAACTTCATCATCATCTACGTGCTGGTGTACCTGAACCAGCGCGAGACCAGCGCCCACCTCGAGGTGCTCGAGCTCCAGCAGGATCTGAAGGATCTGGCGGTCGTCGAGGAGCGCAACCGCCTGGCCCGCGAGATCCACGACGGCCTGGGCGCGAGCCTGTCGTCGCTCATCATCCAGTCCGAGTACCTCGCCTCGCTGGCCAAAGACGAGGTGCTGCTGAAGGAGATCACCGAGATCAAGGCCTGCGCCGAGGAGTCGATCGAGGAGCTGCGGCGGAGCCTGCGCATGATGCGCGAGGACTTCGATCTCGGGCAGGGCGTGGAGGACTACGTCAAGACGTTCGGCGAGCGCACCCAGCTGCCGGTGCGGTTCGAGAAGCACGGCGAGTGGCTGGGCAAGCTGGCCCCCGAGTCGGCGCTCGCGATCTTCCGCGTCTTGCAGGAGCTGCTCACCAACGCGCTCAAGCACGCCCGCGCCCGGCAGGTCGACGTGCGCCTCTCGTTCCTGCCGGAGCGGGTGCAGCTCTCGGTGAAGGACGACGGCCAGGGCTTCGACGCGCAGGCCCCGCGGCCCGGCCACTACGGGCTCATCAACCTGCAGGAGCGCGCCAACAAGGTCGGCGCCACCGTGAACGTCGAGGCGAAGCCCGGCGCCGGCGTGCACGTCACCTTCTCCGTTCCGCTGACCGAGTAGCCCCAGGAGGCCCCATGGAAGCCACGCCCCCCCCCCCGAGCCGCATTCGCGTCTACGTCGTCGAGGACCAGTCGAAGATCCTCAAGAACCAGCTGAAGCTGCTCGAGGCGAGCGCCGATCTCGAGATCATCGGCACCGCGCTCTCGGGCGAGACGGCCCTCGACGACATTCGCCGGCTCAAGCCCGACGTGGTGCTGCTCGACCTGGGCCTGCCCCGCATGAGCGGCATCGACGTCACCAGGGCCGTGAAGGCCGAGGTGCCCAAGGTCGAGATCCTCATCTTCACCATCTTCGACGAAGAGGACAAAGTGCTCGAGGCCGTGCAGGCCGGCGCGTCGGGCTACCTGCTCAAGGGCACGCCCGCCGACAAGATGGTCGAGGCGATCAAAGAGGTGAGCCAGGGTGGCACGGTGATTCAGCCCTCGCTGGCCCGTCGGCTGCTCAAGCACTTCCGGGTGCCTGAGGCGGCGGGCCCCGAGCCGAAGGCCGGCGCGGCCCCCGCGGCCCAGGCCCTGCCCGCCGAGCCCGAGGGCAAGAAGCTGTCGGCGCGCGAGACCGAGATCCTCCAGCTGATCGCCAAGGGCGTCTCGAACAGCGAGGCCGCCACCATGTTGACCCTCTCGAAGGCCACCATCCGAACGCACCTCGAGCACATCTACCGGAAGCTCGAGGTCACCAACCGCGTCGAGGCCGTCACCGAGGGCCTGCGCAAGGGCATCATCCAGATGTGACGCCAGAACGACGAAAGGCCAGGTCGGGGTGATCTGGCCCTTCGGGTCCTGCGTCGCGGCTTCGAGGAGCGACTACTGGCAGTAGCCGACCGTCGCCCCGGTGGTGCTCGAGGCGCGGCGGCAGGTCTTCCCGCCGGCGCAGGTGGCGTTGGGCTGCGTCATGCAGCGCGCCGGGGCCGTGCCGCCCGCGGGAGGCACGCACGAGAGGTCGCACACCGCGGTGCAGGCCGGCGGGTCGGTGAACGAGGTGGTGGAGCAGACCTGCCCGTTGCCGCACGAGGCGCCGCGGAAGACGTCGGTGCCGCTGCAGCGCTCGCCGAGGTTCGCCACCTGACGCTGCTGGGGCACACAGATGCCGGCCCCGTTGAGCGTCAGCGAGAGCGAGCCGTCGGCCGACGCAGGCACGCAGCTGGTGGGGTTGCCGCTCAGCGGGGCGCAGCTGGCGGTCGTCGGGTTGAAGACGTTGCACTCCTTCATGCAGACGCCCAGCACCGCGTTGTCGTTCGGGTCCGTATACCGGTAGAGGTTGACGCACGCCTCGCCGGCGCCGCAGGCGGGCTGCGAGACGAAGCCGGGCTTGCCGGGGTTGGCGTTGCACGACTTGAGGCACACGCCCTCGTCGACGCCCGCGTCGTTGGCGCCGCCGGTGTACGCGCACTCGAGGCCGGTGCCGCAGCGGGTCGCCTGTGTGCCGGCGGTGAAGTCGCGGGTGCAGCGCTCACCGACCGCCGCCGTTCCCGGAGGCAGGCAGGTGTCGATGGGGAAGAAGCCGAAGCGCCACACCTTGAAGGCGGCGTAGGTGCAGTTGCCGCGACCTGCGCCCGGGTTGTCGGTGATGACGCCCGCGGCCGAGCGGGTCAGGCAGGTGTTGCCGACCGGCACCGTCTTGAGGATGAAGCCGCCGTCGGAGAGCTGCGTGAAGCCGCCGTCGGTGGGCAGCGGCGCGCCAGCGTCGTCGAAGCCGCCGTCTTGGGGAATGTTCTGGCTGCAGTCGTTGAGCAGGCCGTCAGGGAAGCAGATCTTCGAGCTGGGGAAGGTGCTGATCGGCCCGTAGCACTGCTCGCCGACGTCGCAGAGGTTCGCGCCGGCGTTGCAGTCCTTGAGGCAGATGGCGATCTCGCCGCCGGTGCCGAAGAGGGGCACGCAGGCCTCACCCGTGGGGCAGGCCGCCGCCGAGCCGGGCGTGCACTGCTCGTAGCGCCGGGGGTTGGTGCAGTCCTTGCCGCGGCACCACTGGCTCTCCGACTGGCAGGTGTCCTGGGTGCTGCGGGCCGAGACGAGGCAGCTGCACTGGTTGCCGACGCAGGCCTGCTGGCCGCCGGCGCACGCGGCGCCGTTGCAGGTGTTGACGGGAACGACGCACGAGAACGCGCCAGTCGAGGTGTTGCGGCGGCACTGGCCGGCGTCGCAGCCTCCACAGCCGTCGACGCAGGTGCGGGGCGTGCCGCGCAGGCCGCCGTCGGCGTCGCAGATCTGGTTGTCGGCGCAGCCGCCGGCGCAGGCGTCGATGCGGTCGGGGTTGGCGCCGCCGCCGCCGACGCTGCCGTCGGGCATGTCCGGCTTGATGGGAGGGCATGCCGTCAGCACCGCCGCAGCGACTGAAACCAGCGCGACAACTCGAATCATCTTCACGAAAGACCCCTGTGAATTGCGGCCGAAAGAAAGCGCGCCGTCCTATGCAGCACGGTGTGACGTGTCAACACACGAGTGCAGAAGTGCCGACACGCAGTGCGTCTCAATAGGCGATGGAGACACCCCAGGTGACGCTCAAGTACGACTCTTCGCCGAGCCCGCCGCACTGCTGCTCGTTGCAGACCGTCCACTTCTGGCCCTGGCCGTAGTAGCGGTCGAAGAACGACTGGTAGCGGGCCTTCACCGTCCACCCGAGCATCACGGGCCCCAGCGCCACCAGGTCACCGGAGCCGCCGACGTCGAGGCCCCAGCCGGTCGAGATGGCCCCGCCGGTGTCGTCCATCAGGTTGCCGAAGCCGATGATCTGCTCGTCGGCCGGCCGCGGGTTGAAGAAGAGCGAGGCGCCCAGCTCGAGCCGGAAGAAGCGCACGATGGGGAAGGCCACGTCGGCGCCGATCACGCCAAAGCCGACGGTGGTGGGCGCGGTGCGCTGGCTCGACGGGAGCGGGACGCCCGCGTTGGGGTCGATGGTGAAGCTGCGCGCGTTCAGCCCGCCGCGGACGCCGGCGTACCCGATGCCTTGCGGGTCTCCGGCCCCCATCGCGAAGTGGTAGCGCCAGGCCGCCTGCATCGACCAGCCGAGATCGACGCTCGAGACCTGCTTCTCCTCGCTCATGCCCTGCATGTTGATCTCGGAGATGGTCGTCACCGAGGAGCCGTAGATCAGGCTCCCCAGCAGCCCGAACCCGTTGAGGATTCGGTTCTCGAGGCCCGCGAGCGGGAAGAGCTCGGCGTGCGCGGTGAAGCCCAGGTACGGCACCTGCGGGGTGAAGGTGACGGTGGTGCCGTCGGGCTGCTGGGCCTCGGGCAGGCGGTCGAAGTCGGCGCACGACGCCAGCGCGATGCTCCCGGGGCGCAGGCACTGCGAGCGCCAGGTGGTCGCGCCGGCGATCGACACGGTGATGGTGCGCGGCCCGACGCGCTTCTTCTTCTTGAAGGCCTCGAGGTCGAGATCAGTGTCGCGGGTGCCCTCGTCGGGGCCGCTCCCGCCCGTGCCGCCGGTACCGCCGGTTGCGCCGCTGCCAGGCGAGACGACGGTTCGCCCGCCGCCGCCGGTCTTGGTGCCGGGGTCACCGGAGCCGCTGCCCGTCAGATCGATCTCGGGGCCGGAGTCGCCACCGCCGGTCGAGTCGCCGCCTCCGGTGGTGTCACCCTCGCTGGCCTCGTCGGGGTTCTTCGCGGCCCCCTGCTCTGCCGCGGCGGTGATGGCGCGGGCCAGCTTCTGCGCGAAGTCGTCCGACAAGAGGCCTTTCTTGACGGCCAGCTCCTTGGTCCACAGCTCGCCGCCGACGCGGTCGTAGATGAGCACCTTGTACTTGTCGCCGACCTCGCCGCTGACGGCCGCGTCGATCTTGAGCTGCTTGCCCACGCGCTTGATGCCGATGATGGTCATCGCCGCCGCGCCGTTGAGGCGCTTCCTGGCCGCCGCCGCGCGGAACTCGTCGAGGGCGATCACCTCGAGCGCGTCGCTCTTGAGCAGCGTGGCTTCGATCTGGTTGCGGAGCTTGTTGTTCTGGTCTCCGTCGATCTCGAGCACCACCACACGCAGCTTCTGGGCGAGCGACGGCGACGAGGCCAGGACAGCGAGGAGGGACAGCGTGAGCGGAAGAGCACGCATGGATGCGGGCCTTCTGCCGTCATTGTCACCCGATGGTCAACGGCGAGCGCCTCTCAAGCTTTGAGAATCGGCCAGCCGCTGGCCCGGGCGTGGCGCACCAGCGCGTTCTCGGCGCCGTCGGGAGGGGCCACCACCAGGCGATGGCGCGCGGCCTGGAGCATGTCGAGGTCGAGCTCGCCGTTGCCCGCCGCGAGGCCCACGGCGACCCCCCGGCGCTCGAGCCACTGCACCTTCCCGGGGCCGGCGGTGATGGGCCGCCTCAAGCGCGAGGTGAGCACGCCGGCCTCGACCTCGGCGTCGACGCCGATCACCTGCTCGGGCGACACGCCCAGCGCCTGCCCTCCGGCCTCGACGATCCACCGCGGGCTGGCCGAGCAGATCCACACCGTGACGTCCGCGCGGCGCAGGGCCTCGAAGAGCGGGCGCACGAAGGGAAAGACGCGCCCCAGGTAGCGGTCGGCGAAGAAGGCGGCGCAGGTGCGCGAGAGCTCGGCCTCGCGCAGCCCCGCCATCACCTCGACCGCGTAGCCGTAGGAGTCCACCGGAGACTCGGCGTTGAGCGCCTCGTACCGGGCGTAGGCGCCCTCGGGGGCCTGAGGGAGGAGCCGGTTGGCGCCGAGGTAGCGCAAGAGATCTTCCCCGACGTCTCCGCGCCAGAGGGTGCCGTCGGCGTCGAACACCGCGGTGCGCGGCGCGTCGCTCTCGAGGAACGGCTCGACGGCCGACCGGATGGCGAGCGGGAGGTGGTCGAGCGCGGCCATGTTAGAAGCCTCTCATGCGTCGACTCCTGGTGTTGCTGCCCCTCTTGGCCTCGTGCGGCGATCAACGCCCCTGCTCGGGCTGCCCGAAGATCGACGGGCCGTACCTGGTGTCGTGGCAGCAGGGGTTTCCGCAGGAGGGTTGCCCCGCCGAGGGCCCGCGCCCGCTCAACCTGAACGTCACGCAGGCTGGCAACCAGCTCTCGGTGCTGGTGGGCGGCGAGGAGCTGCGCGGCACGCTCTACGACACCTACGACTTCTCGGTGACGGGCGGGCGCGGCGGCACCTCGTACTCGCTCCGCGGCCGGGCGGTGCTCAGCGGCGGCACCACCACGGTCGACGGCGGCATGAGCCCGACGGGCGTGCGCCTGGTGGGCACGCTCTTCACGCGCTCGGGGTCTGGCGCGATGGCCTGCGACCTGTCGGAGAACTACACCGCCGACCGGCTGTAGCCCCTTACTTCTTCTTCGCGGGCGTCTTGGCGGCGGCGGCGGCGGCCTTCTTGCGGCCCAGGCGCTTCTTCCAGTGCAGACGAATCTTCGAACGAACGCGGCGGTGCTTGCTCTTGCTGCGGGCCATGTGGGGCTCCTTCTGGGGTTGGGAAAACCGACGTCAGACAGCGGGCCCTAGCAAACGCCTCGCACGCGGTCACTCCTCCTTGTCCGT
>JACSRE010000091.1 GCA_014879945.1 Myxococcus sp. | reverse complement strand
CGCCACCACCACCACCGAAAGTCGAGTCACGAGGCATGCCCGAAAGCGTAGCCGAAGGTGACGGAAGGGGAACTGCGCGTCAGCGGGCCCCGGGCGAACGGAGCTCGGTGCGCACATCCCACAGCTCGGGGAAGAAGGTCAGCCCGAGCGCCCGCTGGAGGAAGGTGACGCCCGAAGAGCCGCCGGTGCCCTGCTTGTGGCCGATGATGCGGTGCACGGTCTTCATGTGGCGGAAGCGCCAGAGCTGAAACCGCTCCTCGACGTCGACGAGCTTCTCGGCCATCTCGTAGGCCTTCCAGTGCTGCTCCGGGTTCTCGTAGACGTCGCGGAACAACAGCACGATGGCGTCGCTCTTCTTGTACGGCTGGGTGAAGTCGCGCTCAAGCCAGTCGGCGGGCACCGGGTAGCCGTGGCGGCCGAGGTAGCGGAGGAACTCGTCGTACAGGCTCGGCTGCGCCAGCCGCGCCGAGAGGTACGCGTGCACGGCCTCGTCCTGCCGGTGCGGCAGCAGCAGGTTGGGGTCCTTGTTGCCCAGCATGAACTCGATGGCGCGGTACTGGTACGACTGAAACCCCGAGGAGCGCCCGAGCGCGTCGCGGAACTGCAAGTACTCGCTCGGCGTCATCGTCTCGAGCACCGCCCACTGCTCGAAGAGCATTCGTTGAATGTGGGCGACCCGCGCGAAGATCTTGAAGCTGGGGGCCAGGTCGTCACGCTTGACGCAGGCCAGCGCCGCGTCGAGCTCGTGGAGCATCAGCTTCATCCACAGCTCGCTGGTCTGGTGCTGAATGATGAACAACATCTCATCGTGCACCGCCGAGCGCGGCGTCTGTGAATTCAGCAGCCGATCGAGCTGCAGGTACCCGCCGTAGGTCTCCTGGCGAGAGAGGTCGACGTGAATGCTCTGCTCCAGCTCGCGCGAGTTCGTTGCCATTCGAAGACACTCCTGACGGTAGAGAAACGAAAGGCGGCCGCCCCGGCACGCGCTCGCGTGGGGACGACCGCCCGTACCACGTTCACCCTGGGCGCACGACGGCGCGCCGAGCGTTAGCCGCGGCTCTTCTTCTTCGCCTCGGCCAGCGCCTTCGCGCCGGCCCGGCCGCGCGGCAGCACCAGGTTCTTCACGGTCTGAGGGGCCGCCTCTTCGACCCAGTCGGCCGGCAGCCGGTCCGTCTTCGCGAGCATGCGGTACTTCTGGTAGTGCGCGGCGCAGTAGCCCTTCGCGCGCGAGGCCTTCTTGCAGCCGATGATGGCGCAGCCCGTCTTGCCGGCCGAGGCCGCGCTCTTGCCCGCGCGGGGCGCCTTGGAGGCGCTGACGGCGAACTTGCGGGGCCGGCCGGGGCCGCGCTTCAGCGGCGCGCCGAACGCGGCGGCGAAGCGACCGAGCACCTCGCCCTGCTGCTGAAGCGCCTCGGCGAGGGGCGCGATGGCGCGCTCGACCTCGGCCTGAACCATGGTGCGGAGAAGCTGATCGACTGAAGACATGAACACTCCATTTGAAGAGAGCCAGCGGGGGACTGCAATGTGAAGCCGTCTTCTAATCAGGCCCTGACAATAATTGCATCCCTTTTCATGACAGAACGTGTCAGCGCGGGTCGGGCCCGAAGCCGGCGCCTTCGCCTGCGCCGTTGACCCAGCCACGAGCCATTCGCTGCGTCGAGAACGCCCAGGCGAGCTGACCTGCGGGCGTCACCAGAATGAGCCCGGCGGCACCGCGCGCCCGCGCGAGCGCCTCGAGGGCCGCGCGCGCGGCGGCGAACCCGTCGAGCCCCGACGCCACCAGGTCGGCGGCGTGGCGGGCGAGCGACACGCGAATGATGGCCTCGCCCAGCCCGGTACAAGACACGGCCGCTTTCATGTCATCGGCGTAGGTGCCGCAGCCGATGAGCGGCGAGTCACCCACGCGGCCGGGGAGCTTGCCGGTGGTGCCGCCCGTCGAGGTCGCCGCCGCGAGGTGTCCTGCGCCGTCGATGGCCACCGCGCCGACGGTGCCCGTCGAGACGCGGTGGGTCTCGAGCTCGCGCCTGGCCTGGGCCGTCACCAGGCGCTCGTTGGCGATGACCGGCAGGCCGCGCGCGCGCCCGAAGGCCTCGGCGCCGGCGCCCACCAGCATGATGTGCGGGGTGTCCTCCATCACGCGGCGGGCGAGCGTGATGGGGTTCTGAAAACAGGTCACGCACGCGACCGCGCCCGCCGAGAGGGTGGCGCCGTCCATCACCGAGGCGTCGAGCTCGGCGGCCCCGTCGCGCGTGAGGGCCGCGCCGACCCCTGCGTTGAAGACCGGGTCATCCTCCAGCAGCCGCACCGCGGCCTCGACGGCGTCGACGGCCGAGCCGCCGCGCTTCAACACGGCGTGCCCCGCGCGCGCCGCGGCCAGACACCCGGCCTGGGCCGCGGCGACGTCGTCATCGGGGCGGTGCGGGCCCGCGCCACCGTGCACGAGAATCGACAAGGGAGCTTTCATGCGCGCCTCATACGACACTGGAGCAGGATGCAGCCGATGAAGCGGCGGGTGGTGCGGCTCCTGGTGGTGCTGGCGGGCGTCGGGCTCTCGCTGGGGGTGTGGGGCTTCTTCATCGAGCCCGCGCGGCTGGTGGCGACCGAGGCGACGCTGGCGCTGCCGGGCTGGCCCGCGCGGTTGTCTGGGCTGAAGGTGGCGCTCGTCTCTGACCTGCACGTGGGGGCGCCCTTCGTCGACGCCGCCTCGATGGCCAGGCTGGGCGCGCGCATCGACGCGTGGCAGCCCGACCTGGTGCTCATCGCAGGCGACCTGCTCGTCGGGCACGAGGTGGCCGCGCACCCGCTCGGCCCCGTCGAGGCGGCGCAGCCCCTGCGTGGGTGGAGCGCCCCGCTCGGGGTGTGGGCGGTGCTGGGCAACCACGACTGGTGGGTTGACGGACCGGGCACCACGCGCGCGCTCGAGGCGGTCGGCGTTCGGGTGCTCGAGAACGAGGCCAGGCCCATCGACTCGTCGCGCGGGCGGTTCTGGTTGGCTGGGCTGGCCGACGCGTGGACCAGAAAGACAGACGCCGACCGCGCGCTCTCGTTCGTCACCGATGACGCGCCGGTGTTGGCGTTCACCCACAACCCAGACATCTTCCCCACCCTGCCGGCGCGCTTCTGCGCGGTGTTCGCGGGCCACACCCACGGCGGCCAGGTGCGGCTCCCGCTCATCGGCGCGCCGGTGGTGCCGTCGGAGTTCGGCCAGCGCTACGCCGCCGGCCTCGTCATCGAAGGCGGGCGACGGCTCTTCGTCACTACCGGCGTCGGCACCAGCGTGCTGCCGGTGCGCTTCGGGGTGCCGCCCGAGGTGGCGCTCCTCACCCTCGTCGCCGAGTGACGTCAGGGCTGCGCGGCGGGCGCCTCGGCCGGGCACTTCACCACCAGGCAGTGGCTGCGCTTCTCGGGGCTGCCGTCAGGGTAGCCGAAGCGCATGGGCAGCCTCCTGGCCGAGGCGAACTCGGCGCGCAGCTCTTCCTGGTACCCCTCCCAGGTGCCGAGGAACGACTTCTGGAAGCTGCCGAAGGTCTGCACCGCGCAGCCGGCCTTCCGCCAGTACCGCGGGGGCACGCCGGTGGAGTCGGAGATCATGAACACGGCGTGCGCCAGCAGCCACTCGCGCATCACCGAGAAGGCGTTCTGCCACAGCAGGTAGCTGGCGGCCTTCGTCATCGCCGACACCCGGCCCTTCTGGTCGAGGTGGGCCAGCAGCCCGGGGGCCGCCGCGAAGCCCTCGTCTGACAGGTTGGCGCCGAGGTGCCGGTGAACGCGGCGCGGGGCCTGGGGGTGGCCGCGCGGCACGAACTGCACCTCGACGTTGGCGAAGGCGGGCGAGAAGTCGGGCGGCTTCCACGAGGCCTTCAGGCGCGTGGCCTTCTCGCGCTCGAGGGCGTCGATCTCGGCGTGGGTGAAGTAGTGCAAGGCGCCGTCGGGCTCGACGCGGAAGAAGCGCACCGAGACGGGCTCCTGGTCGTTGAGCGCCAGGCCCATCAGGTGCATCGACAGCTGGCCGGGCAGCTCGCCACGTTGGAGCCTCGAGAGGTTGACGCTCTTGGAGTCATTGGACAGCAACGTCGTGGTGGCGGTCTCGTTGAGCACCTTGAGCGACTGCGCGAGCGCGTTCTTGTCTGCCAATGACTTGAGCCGCCGCGGGTCGCCCGCGAGCTCGAGCGACAGCGTGGTGATGACGCTCGCCTCGGGGAAGGCGGTCAACGCCATCATCAGGTCGCCCCCACCGAAGGGGTAGACGAGCTCGCCCGGGAGCCCCGCGGGCCGCTGCAGCGCGATGAACTCACGCGCCGTCACGCCCCAGTGTGAGCGAAAGCGCTCGAACTTCGGCGTCATCTGTCTGCAATAGGCCTCGACGACCTTCGCGTCGAGGGGCGGCGGCACCGGGCCCGGCTGGCACGTCACCACCTGAAACACGAGGCGCACGTCGTCGATGAAGTCGGCGGGCTCGGCAGCGGCGGGCGATGCGGCGAGCAGGGCCGCGAGGGTGAACGAGAACATGGAGCCTCGACTTACTCTGGGGCGCTCGCGGGGTTGGCTTCCGTTTGTGCCAAGCTGCGCGAATGACGACGGCCGAGGCACAGCGGGTGCTGCTGGAGTCGTTGCTCCGCGTGGCAGACGAGGAGCGCGCCTGGGCGGTCGCCTCTGCGGGGCTGGGCGCCCTGGCGGTGCTGCTCGCGCTCGGGTGTTGGCTCGTCTGGCCCAGGCCGCTCGCGCAGGGCGCGGCCGTTCCGCTGGCGATCCTGGGGGCCATCTTCCTGGTCGCGGGTGGGGCTGACTTCGTCTCGAGCGCGCGCGAGCGGCAGGCGCTCCCGGAGCGGCTGCGAGAGGCGCCGCACCTGGTGGCGGCCGAGGCCCTGCCGCGCGCCCGTGCGGCCGTCGACGCTCGAGGCGCGCTGCGGGTCGCGGACGGGCTGCTGGTGCTGCTCGGGCTGGCGTTGCTCACCCGGAAGGGGAAGCTGCGCGGCGCGGGCCTGGGGGCGTTGGTGATGGGCGCGGTGGCGCTGGGGCTCGACTCCCAGGCCGTCACCCGCCACCTCGAGCGGGTGGCGCTGCTGGAGCAGGTCGTCGCCCGGTACGAGGGCCGCTAACGCGGCGCGCAGCCGCTCACTCGAGCCCGCGCACGTAGACGCGCCAGGGCCCCGCGCCGCAGCGCTCCTGCCAGGCCACGAAGAGTGCGCCGTCGGCCATCGACAGCTCGGGCCGCGCCGCCTCGCACGCGAGGTCGTGGTTGAGGGGGAAGGCCGGCATGCCGTTTCGCAGCGGCCCCGGCATGCGGTTGACCAGGGTGCCGTTGCCGAACGAGATGTACCAGGCCTCGAGCTGCCCACCGACGCTGGTGACGAACCACACGCTCGACCAGTTCGAGAGGGCGTCGAAGCTGCTCACCCCCGACACCACGCCCTGCGCGCTGTTGTTGACCCCGCCGAAGATGAGCTCATCGAGGGCGCCGGTGGGCCGCTGGGTGAAGACGAAGCCCGAGCTCGGGTAGTTCTGCATCATCGTCACCACCCGCGCCTCGGGCCCGTTGCCCGCCGCGGCCATGCCGGTCCACGGCGGGTTGTTGATGCTGGCGCGCATGGTGTCGGTGCGGCTCGACTTGAGCACCACCATCGGGCGGGCGCCGAGCGACGCGTTGCCGAAGGCGAAGGGGTCGGCCAGCGCGTCGGTGGGGTACTCGGCGAGGCTGGTGGTGATGACGCTCGAGGGCACCCAGGCGCCGCCGTCGAGCACCACGTGGGTGACGCCGCCGTCGTCGAAGCGCACGCTGCTGAGGGTGGTGCCGTCGCTGAAGAGGGCGTTGGGGGGCGCGGGGAGCGGGCTCCAGCTCGCGCCCGAGCGCTGGAACATCACCGCTGGCGCGCCCTGCAGCGTGGCGACCTGCAGCGTCGCCACCGGCTCTTCATTCACCAACCAGCCCTTGTGGCCGCGCGGCATCGGGCCGCCCAGCGAGAGCGACGGCGCGGCCGGGTCGTCGGCGAGGGTGCAGGGAGGCGACAGACACGCAAACGGGTCGAACGGCGCGAGGAACCAGGCGTTGCCGTCGCGCCGCCCGAAGGCGAAGGCCGACCGCGAGAGGTCGGCGTTGCGGCGCACCACCAGGCCCGGCCACGGCTCGGCCACCGACGTCGAGAGCGTCTCGGACGCGGGCGTCCACGAGTTGCGGGCGAGGAAGACGACGTTGGTGCCCAGCGAGCGGTTGGCGCTGGGAATGGCGAGGTCATCGACCCCCGTGACGGTGAGGTTGTACATGAAGCCCGCGGCCAGCGGCGGGCGCAGCGCCAGCACCACCCGGCGCTTCCCGACGAGGAAGCGCTCCTGCACGCCGGTGGAAGGGCTGCCCGACACCGGCGACACGGTGATGTTGGTGATGGTCGAGGCCTTGAGGTCTTCATCGAAGTCCACCCACGCCGACAGGAGCGGGCCATACCCGCCGGCGACGCTGGTGCCGACCTGCACGGGCGCCCTGCGGTCGACGATGTTGACGAAGGTCTGCGAGGAGCGCACCGACGGCGTCAGGGTGCCCGAGGTGTCGGTGGCCGTCAGGGTGAACGAGACGAGCCGGGGCGTCGGCCCATCGACGCGCGGCGCGACGAAGGTGGTGGTGGTGGCCGTCGGGTCGGTCAACAGCCAGTCGGCCACGCCGCCGTCGTCGGGCTCGCGGTCGGGCGTCCACCGGTAGGTGAAGGTGCCGCCGGTCGAGGGAGCGAAGGCCTGGCCCCGCAGGGTCACCACGTCACCGCCGCCGACGGTCTGCTGGGGCCCCGCGTCGACGTACCACTGGGGCACCGTGCCGGTGCCGAGCTGGAAGCTGGCGCTCGCCGGGGCGCTGCGCATGGTGAGGCCGTTGGTGACGACGAGCTGGACCTGCACGACGACGGGCGTCGCCACGCTGGCGGGCATGTCGAGCTGCAGTTGCTGGCCGCCGCTGAGGGTGGTGGCGGTGACGAGGCCGGCCGGGCTGACCGTCCACTCCCAGGCGACGAGGCCGCTGGTGTTGGGGTCGGAGCTGGTCGCCCCGCTCAACACCACCCGCTGGCCGCCGAGCGCCGGCGTCGAAGGAGCGCCGGTGATGACGGCGACCGGCGGGCCGACGGCGACGGGGACGAAGACGGACGCCGGCGCGCTCTGTCGGCCTGCGGGGTCCGCGACGGTGAGGTTGAACTTGAGCACCGTGCCGACGTTGGGCGCGGTGAGCGTCGGCGTGGCGGCGTTGGGGGTGTTGTTGAAGGGAATGGTGACGGTCGGGCCGGCGTCCTGGCTCCATGAGAACGTCAGCGGCCGCGCGCCCGTCGAGCGCTGCGCGTTCAGCTGGAAGCTCGCGTTGCGCAGCACATAGGGCGGCGGCGGGTCGATGAGCGCGACGGGCAGCTCGCCTGCGTCGAGGCCTGCATCCACGCCCGCGTCGAAGCCCGCCTCCGCGCCCGCGTCGAGCCCCGCATCCGGGCCCGCATCCACACCGGCGTCGGTGGAGGTGCCCGCGTCGAGCCCCGCATCCACGCCTGCGTCGGTGGAAGCGCCCGCGTCGACAGAGGGCCCCGCGTCGACGGAGACACCCAGGCCGGCGTCGTACTCGGGGAAGCCAGCGTCGAGGCCTGGCGTCGTCGACGTCCCGGGCGCGAGGGTGACGTCTCGCACCGCGACGACGGCCCCCGAGACGACGAGGTTGACGAGCTCGGCGGTGAGGAAGCCCTCTTTGACGAAGGCCAGGGAGTACACGCCCTGGGACACGCCCGAGAAGCGGTACTCACCCAGGGCGTCGGTGGTGGCGCGCTGGCCTCCCGAGAGCGACACGGTGACGGCCGCCGCGGCCCCCCCCTCGGGCAACAGCACGCGCCCGCGCACCTGCGACGGCGTGCGCGAGGTGAGGCGCTCCAGGACGATGGTGCTCAGCGGGAACACCTCGGCGGCGCGGAGCTCGAGGCTCTCGGAGGCTGGGCGGTACCCGTCACGAAACACCGCCAGCGTGACGCGGCCCTCGGGCAGGTTCTCGAAGAGGAAGGAGCCGTCGTCGCCGGTGAACGAGAAGAACGGCCCCTCGGGGACGAACACCGCGGTGCCGCCGTGGCCGCCCGCCGCCTCGATGGCGTCTGCGCGCAGCGCCTTGCCGCGAACGGTGGCGTTGCGCCCGAGAATCAACTGCCCGACGTTCACCGTCTTCCCTCGTCCGGTGCGCAGCGGCTCCAGGTCGAGGGCGCGCTGCCGGTCGGGGCGGCCATCGCCGTCGGAGTCGAAGCGAATCAGCACCGAGCCTGAGGCGGTGTCGACGGGAGAGAGCGAGAAGAAGCCCGTGTCGGCGGCCGAGGCCGTGCGCACGCCCGCGCCGACGAGCTCGACGGTGGCGCCCACGGCCGGCCGCAGCACCGTCTGGCCCGCCTCGGCGTAGACCAGGGTGCCCTCGAGAACGCCCGCGCCAGGGGGCGGCGGCGCCTGCGGGAGCCCCAGGTCGATGCAGCCCGTCATCGCCAACAGCGGAAGCAGTCGTCGAATCATGCCCCCCCCCATCGGGCGCCGGCTGGCGTCCCGCGCTTCAAATCCAGAACGAGATGCGCCGGGTGGCGTCTTCCGGCCCTTCACCGTGCCCACCGTCGCGCAGCCACGCGCGGTACGCCTCGATGTCGGCGTGCAGCAGGTCGGCCTCGGTGGACTGGAACTCGAGGCCGCCCGGCGCGCGGGTGAGGCCCTCGTGCTGCACCCGCATGATGTCGACGTCCTGGCCGATGACCTGCGTCGTGTACCACTTCATGAAGCGGCGCAGCCCGCGCGCGACCAGGTTCTTCGGCAGGTCGAGCGGCAGCCGGTACGAGATGGAGGTGTAGACGAGGCTCTCGAGCGGCCCGACGGGCGAGACCTGGCTCGAGATGACGTACCCGCTGCGCTGGCCCCAGAGGTAGTCGACGCGGGTGACGTTCGGCGCCACGTAGTGGTCGGTGTGCACCATGGGCGCGCCGGTCGGGTTGAGCAGAAAGCCAGCGCCGGTGAGCTCGTCGTTCTCCTGCTCGTAGGTGACGAGCACGCTCCCCTTGCTGCGCGCGACGGTGGCCGGCACCTGGGTGCGCTTGCGGTCGCGGAACCACCCCTTGTGGACGAAGACCGTGTGCGGCACGTCCATGAAGTTCTCGACGAGGTTCGTCACCCCGTTGGGGAAGCGCGTGACCATGAAGTAGCTGGTCCACTGCGGGTCGCGCCAATACGGCACGCGAAACGGGGGGCTGCGCGCCTTCGACACGTCGTCTCCGGGGAACACGAAGACCAGGCCGTCCTGCTCCAGGGTCGAGAAGGCGCGCACCCGGCCGACGTCGCAGGGCCGCATCGACAGGCCCGCGCGCACGTGGCCGTCTTCGCTCAACAGCGCGCCTCTCTGTGCGGGGCCCAGGCTGGGAATCTCGACGCACGCGCCGGCCTCGTCGTAGACCCACCCGTGGTACGGGCAGCCGAGCTTGCCGTCGAAGGTGTCTCCCGCCGACAGCCTGGCGTTGCGGTGCAGGCAGCGGTCGAAGAGCGCGGCGGGGCGCCCCTGCGCGTCGCGAAACAGCACCAGCGGCGTGTTGAACAGCGTGCGAGAGAGCGGCGCGCGCGCGGTCAACTCGGTCGAGAGGCACGCGACGTACCAGTAGTCCTTCAGGGCGCCGCAGCGGGCCAGGTCGGCCTCGGCCTCGAGGTCGATGCGGTGGGCCGCTTTCGGGGAAGGTGGAGCGCTCAACCGGGGCCGGTCCGTCATGACGAAGGCGACTCTCCTCTCCGACGCCCCCGACTTCAACGGCGCGTGCGCCGAAGGGCACGTCTTCCGTCAGCCGACGACGCGGTTCTTCCCCTCACGCTTGGCGACCAGCAGCGCCTGGTCGGCCGCGTCGACGAACGCGTGCACCGTCATGCCCTGTTGGTACTGCGCGACCCCGAGGCTGCAGGTGACTGGCAGGGCCAGCGAGCCGGTGAGGGCGAAGGGCTGATCAGCCACGGCGCGCCGAACGCGCTCGGCCACCGCGCGGGCCGTCTTGAGGTCTTCTCCGGGCAGCACCACCGCGAACTCCTCGCCGCCGTAGCGATAGGGCGTCTCGTTCGACCGCAGGTGGTTGCGCAGCCGGGCGCTGAGGCCTGCCAGCAGGGTGTCTCCGGCGAGGTGGCCGTAGCGGTCGTTGACGGCCTTGAAGGCGTCGAGGTCGGCCATCACCAACGACAACGGTTGCCGACTCTCGGCGGCGTCGGTCACGGCGCGCCCGAGGTGCTCCATCAGCGCGCCGTGGTGCCCGAGGCCCGTGAGCGCGTCGGTGCGGGCGGCGCGGGCCTCACGCTCGAAGCGCCGGGCGTTCTCGACGGCGCGAGCGAAGTGGTCGCCCACCAGGCGCAGCACGTGCTCGATGACGGGGTCTGGTTTGCGCGCGGTGAAGCGGTTGTCGGCGTAGAGCACGCCCACGGGCCCGTCGGTGCCGATGAGCGGCGCTGCCAGGCCGGTGTCGAGGTCGAGCAGGCCGTCGAGGTCGTCTTCGCCGGGCTCCGCGCGCGCCAGGCGCCGCTCGGTGAGGGCGCGCGCGAGCAGCGAGCTGCCGCCGATGCGCACCTGCTGCGCCCGAACGCGCGCGTCGAGCACCGAGTTCGACCGTCGCGCGGTCGAGCCGGCCTCGTGCAGCGTGGGCAGGTCGTGCGGGTTCGACTCGATGGCCCTCCACACCCGGTCGGCCTCTTCACGGTCAGCCGGGCCCACGGCCATGGTGCCCTGCAGCAAGGAGTGCTCGGGGCCGGTGAGGAACAGCATGGCGCGGTTGAAGCCCAGGCCGACGCCCGCAGTGACGCCGGTCAACACGGCGTAGCAGGTGGCCTCGAACTCGAGCGCGCCGTGCACCAGCTGCGAGACCTCGTTGAGCAGCTCGACGGCGCGCCGCAGCGCTGCGTTCTCGCGTTGCAGGGCGTCGATGGAGGCTGGCGGGTCGAGGGCCACGGTTCACCAACGATATACGCGCCGCGCCCCGGTGCACGGCCTGAAGAGCGGCGTGGGCGCTCGACTCGCGTGGTGGTTTCGCGGTTTGGTTCGCGCGCCGTCGTCAGGCTCCCTCGGCCGACGCGGCCGGTGTAGGAACCGCCCCGTGGCAGACGCGCTCACCTTCGGCCGCTACCAACTGCTCGAGCGGGTGGCCGCCGGCGGCATGGGCGAGGTGTGGGTCGGCCTGCAGACGGGCATCGGGCGGTTCGAGCGGCCCGTGGCGGTGAAGCTGCTCTTGCCACACCTCATCGACGACCCCCGCCTGGTGAAGATGTTCCTGCAGGAGGCGCGGCTGGGCGCCGCGCTGACGCACGCGAACGTCGTGCAGGTGTACGACGTCGGCTTCGAGCACGACCGCTACTTCATCGTGATGGAGCTCGTGCGCGGCGTCTCGCTCTCGAAGCTCATCTCGGGGCTGCAGGGCGCCCAGGAGCGCCTCTCGGCCGACCTGCTCGCCTTCGTCGGCCGCTCGCTGTGCGACGGGCTCTTCGTGGCGCACGAGCAGAAGGGCCCCGACGGCCGGCCGATGCACTTCGTGCACAGGGACGTGACGCCCCACAACGTGCTCGTGTCCGTTGACGGGGCGGTGAAGCTGACCGACTTCGGCATCGCGCGCGTGGCCGAGGGCGACAAGCTATCGAAGCCGGGCGTCGTGCTGGGCAAGCTCTCGTACCTGCCGCCGGAGCAGCTGCTGGGGCAGCCCGTCGACGCGCGCGCCGACGTGTTCGCCGCGGGCGCCACCCTCTTTCACCTCGCCGCGCTCGAGAAGCCCTTCGAGTCGACGACGGGGCCGACGCTCGACCCCATGCGGCTGCCCCTGGTGCCGCTGCGGGTGCTGCGTCCCGACCTGCCGAAGGCCCTGTGCGAGGCCATCGAGCGCGCGATGAGGCCCTCGCTCGACGAGCGCTTCGCCTCGGCCCGCGAGTTCCGCAACGCCCTGCCCGTCGCGTCACCTGAGGCGCCCGACGTGCTGGGCGCGTTGATTCGCCGCGTCTGCGCCGCCGCGCTCATCGAGCTCGAGGCGAAGACGGAGCGCGCCGCGAAGGGGCTGCCCGAGACGCAGCCCGACCGGCCGTCGGTGCAGCGCAAGGTGGCTGCGCCGCCGCTGTCAGAGACGTCGACGTCGGCCAGCGCGCTCCCGCAGCTCCCCAGAGACCGGCGCGGGCCCATCGCCGTTCTGGTGCTGGCGCTCCTGGTGGGCGTCGGGCTGTACGTCGCCTTCGACGAGCCGGCACCACGGCCTGCCGTGACGCCGCCCGCCGTCGCCGTGGCGACGCCGCCCCCCGCCGCGGCTCTGCAGGAACCCATCGACGCGGGCAGCGCGACGCCCGAGCCGGCCGCGGCGCAGGTGGTGCCCGCCCCGGTCGTCAATCGCACCCCCGGCGCCCTGGCCCTCGAGGCGACGCCGTGGGCCGAGGTGGAGCTCGACGGGAAGTCGATTGGCGAGACGCCGCTGGCGAACGTGCCGGTCGCGCCCGGCGCGCACACGCTGCTCTTCAAGAACCCCGAGAACGGCAAGGCGGTGAAGCGGGTGGTGCAGGTGCACCCGGGCCAGCGCCTGTCGCTGCGAGTCGACGTGCGATGAGCCGCACCAACTTCACCGGGCCGACGCAGAGTCTGTCTGATGAGGGTGGGGCGCTCGAGCCGGTCGAGCTCGAGGCCGACGGCGTGGTGGCGCGGCTGGAGCACGGCATGCTGGTGGCCGGCTCGAGCTCGCGCTGCGACCTGGTGCTCGAAGACCGGACCGTCTCGGGCCGCCACGCGACGTTCGAGCTGCTCCCGGGGGCCGTGCGCGTCAGAGACCTCGGCAGCCGCAACGGCGTGCGGTTCCTCGGCGCGAAGGTCGACGCCATCGTGGTGCCCGTCGGCGCGAGCGTCACGCTGGGCAAGACGGTGGTGCAGCTTGGTCGCCCGAAGGACAGCGCCGCGGCGGCGGCGACCGACGACTGGCACGGCCTCGTCGGGCGGAGCCTCGCGATGCGGCAGCTGGTGTGGCGCCTCGAGCGGGCCGCGAAGACCGACGTCTCGGTGGTGCTGCGGGGGCCGACCGGCGCAGGGAAAGAGGCGGTGGCGAGGGCGCTGCACGCCGCGTCGGCGCGGGCCGGGCGCCCCTTCGTGGTGTTCGACGGCGCCGGGGTGAGCGGCGAGCTCCTCGAGAGCGAGCTGTTCGGCCACGTGAAGGGCGCGTTCACCGGCGCCGTCAGCGCCAAGGCCGGCGTGCTCGAGCTGGCGCACGGCGGGACGGTGCTGTTCGACAACATCGACCAGATGCCCCTGGCGCTCCAACCCAGGCTCCTGCGCTTCCTCGAAGCGCGGCAGCTCCGGCGCGTCGGCGACACCAGGCTGAAGGCCGTCGACGTGCGCGTCGTGTCCACCACCCAGCGGGGGCTCGAGCGCGCCGTCGAGCAGGGCGAGCTGCGGGAAGACCTCTTCTATCGACTGGCCGCGGTGGTGCTCGACGTGCCGGCGCTCCATCAACGTCGAGAGGACATCCGGTGCCTCGCGAGGCGCTTCGCGGGGCCCGGCGTCAAGCTGTCCCCGTCCACGCTCGCGTCGCTCGAGGCCCACCCGTGGCCGGGCAACGCGCGGGAGCTCAAGCACGCCGTCGAGCGCAGCCTGACGCTCGGCACCTGGGAGCCCTCGCAGGCCCCCGATGACGCGCCCCCGGGGGTGGACCTGAAGGCCGCGCGGGCACGGGTGTCGCGCGCCTTCGAAGCCGACGCGCTCGAGGCGCTGCTCGACAAGCACCGGTGGAACGTGGCCGCCGTCGCCCGCGAGGCGAAGCTGGCGCGCAGCCACCTGTACACGTTGATTCAGAAGCACGGCCTCAAGCGCCGCTGAGGCGGTGTCCTCTCGACCGGACATTGGCGCGTTCCGCTCCACTCCAACCCATGCCCCGCGGGCGCCAGCCGCCATCGCAACCCACCGCCATCACGCCGGCTCCCGGTTGGCCGCGGCTTTGCCCTGTGTGCGTCGTGAAGCACTCACTCACACGCACGGGAGCAACGATGACGACGAGACGAATGATGGCGATGGCAGCGCTGGCGGGGCTGGGGTTGATGGGCTGCGGAGGCCCCGGGGTGAAGGTCGGCGGGGGCAAGACGGGCGCGGCGCAGGCGCTCCAGGCGGCGTCGGCGCCTACGAAGTCGGGCGTGAGCAAGGCCACCGGCGGCATCGACGTCTCGGGCAACGTCGACTACGCGTGCCCCCACGGCGGCTCGGCGTCGCTGAGCAACTTCGCGCTCAGCGTCACCGGCACCGAGGCGGGCGGCGTCGTCGCCCAGAAGTTCACCCTCGCCTACTCGAACTGCGGCCTGGCCAGGAGCGAAGCGGGCGTGGCGCTCTACAACGGCAGCTTCGAGGTCAACCAGCGCATCGAGGGCTCCGAGGCCGGCGGCACCGTCGAGCAGTCGTTCAAGGGCCGCGTCACGCTCTCGGGCGCCTTCGACGACTTCCTCGAGGCCGACGTGAAGCAGCGGGTCGCGGCCTCGGCGCTCGGCCAGGGCACCGTCTCGGTGAAGCTCGAGGGGAGCCTCAAGAACGCGAGCGGCGCCTACACCTACGCCGAAGACCTGAACCTCTCGGGCGACCTGCCGGTCGAGGCGGTGACGCGATGAAGACGCTCCTGCTGGTGGTGGCCGCGGCGCTCGCGCTCCTCCTCTCGGGGTGTGGCGCGGCCTGCGTCGGCACGTCGTGCGCGTGCGCGCCCGGCGAGTCGTGCAGCTTCGCGGCCTGCGACGCCAACACCGCCTCGTGCCAGTACGACTGCGCCGCCGACTCCACCTGCAGCGGCACCTGCGGGGCCAACTGCAGCCTGACGTGCGGCGGGAAGTCGTGCACCGTCACCGTCGGCGCGAGCTCGCAGGTCAGCTGCACCAGCGGCGCCTGCAGCATCACCTGCCAGGGCGCCTGCTCGGTGGCCACCTCGGGGGGCACCCTCAACCTCACCTGCAAGGGCAGCAGCCCGTCGGCGAGCGGCTGCTCCTGACGCCGGCAGGAATCCTCGTTCGGCCGGCGCGCCAGCCATTACAGTCACCGCATGCTGCTCTCGCTGGTCACGCTGCTCCTGCACGTCAGCCCCGAGCTCGAGGAGGGCCGCGCCGCCTCCTCGAGCCTCAAGTACACCGCGGCCATCGCGGCGCTGTCGAAGGTGACGTCGTCTGACGCGCCCTCTGCAGAGAAGGCCGAGGCCTACGGCCTGCTCGCGCGCGCCTGGCTCGCGCTCGGCAAGCCGGCCAACGCCCAGGCGGCCTTCGAAGGGCTGCTCACCGAAGACCCGATGGCCGAGGAGCCCGCCGGGGCGCCGAAGGTGAAGCAGGCCTTCCTCGCGGCGAAGCGCGCCCGCTTTCCTCCCGGCACGGTGCAGCTCGTCAAGCGGCCGTCTGGAGGAGACGCGCTGGTGCTCGACCTCGTCAACCCCTGGCGGCTGCCGGTGTCGGTGGTGGCCTGGGAGGCGACGACCGGGGAGTTCGTGAAGAAGCCCGTCGTGCTCGACGGGCTCAGGGCGGTGCTGGCGCTGCCGGCCGGCTCGAGGACGTGGGTGCAGGCGGTCGACCCCAGCGGGAAGTCGCTCGCCACCTTCGCGAGCGCCGCCGAGCCGGTGCCGGGGCCGCCGGCGCCTCCAGCCGCCGCCGTCGCCACGGCCCCCAGGCCAGACGCGCCGGTCGAGGTGAAGACGACGCCCTCGAGCCCCAGCTCGCCGCTCCCCGCGGTCGCCTCGGCGGTCGAGCCCGGGCTGTCGGCCACCCGCCTGACGGGCTTCGTCCTCATCGGGGTCGGCGCCCTCGCGATGATCGTCGGCGGCATCGTCGCGGGCCTGGGCTTCGCGGACTACGCGAAGGGCAACGGCTTCCCCTTCACCGTGGAGGACCCGTTCGAGGCCGAGCGCCTCAAGACGCAGGGCACGACCGAGCAGTGGGCGGGCGGCGTCACCGGGGGCGGCGGCGTGCTCGCGCTCATCTCGGGCATCGTGCTCGTCGTCGTCGCTTCCCAATCGCCATAGTCGGGAATCTGTTGTCGTCGCGCTCACGTCGAGGCTGCGCGCGTCGAGCCTGCCGAGGGTCTGGCCTGAGCGCACACACGCGCTCGACCTTCGGAGGACTCATGACGACACGGAGCTGGCAGTTCGCGGTGGTGGTGGTGCTGATGAACACGGGCTGCGCGGCGCTGATGACCGAGCTCGGCGCGGCGCCCAGGCGAAACGGGCGCAGCGAGGTCGAGAGCGCGACCCGCGCGCAAGACGTCTCACGACTGCGCGCGCTGTGCGACGACGCCTCGCTCGGCGAGGTCGACAAGGCGCCGCGGAAGGACGCGTGCTTCGAGCTCGGGTCGATCTCCCTGAACGTGGACACCGGCGACTGCGCCACGGTGGTGGAGCGCTCCCGGAAGGCCCGCATGACGAGCGCCGACCGCGCGGGTGACCCGGTCGAGTACTACTCGAGGTGGGCTGGGCGGCTGGCGAAGTGCGAGCAGTACGATGAGATCTTCGAGCGGTTCGCGCACCTCGGAGAAGGCGGCGCGGCCTCGTCGGGCGTGAAGGTGCTGCAGCGGCTGGAGCGTGACGGGGTGCCGCTCTTCGCGGCGTTCGAGCGGTACGCCAGGACCCACGCGGGGCCGGCCTTCCTCAAGCTCGAGCACGCCACGGCCATTCCCTTCGCGGGCAACCACCTCGGCAACTGGCTGCTCCAGAGCGGGCGGCGCGACCAGTGCGCGCTGCTGGCCCGCGCGCTGACCGATGCGCCCGAAGGGGCGCGCTCTGGAATGCTCTTCTATTTCTCGGAGGCCAACTGCAAGGCCGAGGGCACGACGCTCGCGCTGAGCCTGCTCACCGCGAAGAACGAGGCCCACCGCGGGGCGGCGTGCACGACGCTCGGCACGCTCGGCGGTCCGCAGGTGCAGCCGAAGGTCCAGCTGCTGGCTCAGGCCGACAACTTCTTCATGGTGACCGAGACGGTCAACGGCGGCCTCATCTACGCCGTCAAGGTCTACCCGGTTCGAGATGCCTGCCGGGACGCGTCGACGAAGATCCAGCTGCGGTCGAGCGCGAAGTAGTCAGGCGCCGGGCGCGCGGCGAACGAGGACCATCGCCGCGGTGCGCTCGAAGACGACCGGGGCGCTGGAGTGGGCGCGGGCGCGGGTGAAGAGCGCCTCGGCGGCGGCCTCGAGCGCCACCGCCGTCACCGCCTCGGCGGCCCACCTCGCCAGCGCGTCGGGCTCCGTCGAGGCGTAGACGACCTCGGTGGCCAGCAGCAGCCCTTCTCCGGGCCGCAGCTCGACGCGGGTGGGGCGCCAGTGGGGCCGCGCCTGGCGCCAGCGCCCGTTGAGCATCGCGGTGACGATGCCGTGGTAGGGGAAGGCGGCGACCTCTTCTGGGCTGGGGTGGCCGTCGAGGAAGTCTTGCAGGTACGAGTCGTCTCGCGACAGCTGCTCGAGCCCGGCGCCAGTCACGCGGAAGGCCCGGCCCAGGCCGACGTTGCCGAGCCAGAGCGCGCCAGCGTCGGCGGTGGCCGCCACCAGGTGGGCCCCGGCCTCGCCTTCCATCGCGGCGTCGGCCCGGCCGAAGAACGCGGCGAGCGCGGTGGCGCCGCGAGCGCCCGACGACGTCACGGCCAGCCAGGCCTCGTCGAGCAGCGGCCCGAGCAGACGCGCCGGGAAGAGCTGCGCCGCGCCACCGCCGCCGCCGGTCGCCGCGAGGAAGACGCCAGCGCCCGCGCGGACGACCGCCTGCGGGTACGGGTCACCATCGCGGGCCACCTGGGCTGCTGCTTCGAAGCCGGTCACAGGGAGCGGAGGATAGGGCGGCGGCGCGCGGGCCGGTCAAGCGCGCGGCTCACTGCGTCTTGAGGAAGGCCAGCACGTCCTTGCGCTCCGCCGGCGTGAGGGCGTCACCGAACAGGTGCCCCTGGTTGCCGAGCCCGGGCCTGGTGGTGTCGTAGACCCAGCTGCGCTCGGCGCGGGGCGGGTTGACCGGCGCCGCCGGGAGCACCTCGACGTTCAACCCGACGCCGACCGGGTCGTAGTCGTCGCGGCGGGTGCCCATCACGCGAAAGAAGCGCGGGCGCTTCGACGAGTCGAGCACCCCCTCGAGCGTGGGCACCGAGGCGTTGTGCAGGTACGGCGCCGAGGCCCACACCCCGCGCAGCGACGGCGCCGAGTAGCTCCCTGTCGAGCGGTACGACTCGCCCTGCCCGAACCAGCTGCTGCTGATGAGGGCCACCTCGTTGGGGCCGTACTTCGCGCTGCGCTCGGCGTCGGTGCCGACCGTCTCTCGCGCGACGAGGGTCGTCTCGGCGCGGTCGCAGCGGTCGTCGCGGTGACAGCTGGTGCAGCGCTCACGAAACACCACCCGGCCGCGCGCCACCGCCGCGGGCTCCGGCACCGCGAACGGCCACGCGGGCGCCTTCAACGTCAGCAGGTACTCCCGCAGCGCGACGTACTCGGGCTCGAGGCGCTCGAGGTCTTGCTGGGTGGCGCCGAACGCCAGCTGGGTCGCCATCATGGTGCGGTGGGCCGTCTGGGGCCCGCTGCCGTCGGTGTAGATGCGCGTCTTGTCGGCCAGCGTCCACCAGGCGGGCGCGTCCTGGAAGCCGACCTCGGTGTTGACGGGGCCAGGCGCCGGGCCCTGCCGGAGCGCCAGCTGCATCGTCATGCCGATGATGTCGTTGACGCCCCGCGCGCCCGTGCGGAGCGCCGGCGGGTTCGGCGCCGGAAACCCAACCAGCCGCGCTAGCGACTTCAGGTCGTCGATGAAGAGCTCGAGGTCGACGCGGTTGTTCCCGGCACCCACCACCGTCTGGCCCGCGACCTCTCCGGCGTGGCACACCAGACAGTCGACGCGCACGTTGGCGCCGTCGGCCCGAAAGCCCATCGGGAGCCCGTCGTTCGCAGACAGCGCCGGGGCGAAGCCGTAACGCTCCCGAATGGCCGCGGGCGCATCGGCCGGGGGCACGTTCGTCCACACGCGCCACAGGTTGTCGAAGGCCAGCCGCGGCACCATCTGCCCGCCCACCTGCCCTTGAAAGAGGAACTGCCGGCCGGCGTCGGCCTTGTCGGCGTCGACGACGAGCGCGGGCAGACAGGCGGGCTCGACGGTGACGCCGGCGTCGATGCCCGCGTCGGCGGCGGCAGCGCCGGCGTCCCCCTCGGCGCCGGCGTCGGGCACGGCGGGCCCCGGACAGGCCGGGAGCACCAGGAGCAGCAGCGCGAGGGAGAGCCTCATGCCGCCTGCCTGACAGACCTGAGCAGGGCCGCACAAGTGCCGCACGACGACGCCAGGCGCTCCCTGTGAGGTCCACCTTCTCACGCGCGTCGACGGCCTTCGGGCGTGAGCCTCGTCGGAGAGCCCCTGCGCCTCGATGCCTGGGCCGGGCTTGACCGCTGCCAGTCCGACTGCGGCGGCTGACCGCGGTCGTGTACGGTTCGTGGCCGTGACTCCTCAGCCGCTGGCCCCCGAGAACCCGGCGACGCTCGACGCGGGCCGTCGCACCATGGGCTGCCTCCTCTACACGCTGGGCATGCTGGCGGGCGGCACCCTGCTGCTGGTGACCTTCTTCCTGCCGGCGGTGTTCGGCGACGACCCGGGCAAGGAGCTCGGCGGCATGTTCCTCGGCGCGCTGCTCGCGATGCCGGCGCTCTTCATCTACGTGTGGCTGCCGTGGATCGTGGACCGCTTCGACCCTGAGCCGGTGTGGACGCTGGCCGGCGCGCTCGGGTGGGGCGCCATCGCGGCGTGCGGCTTCTCGGCCGTCATCAACTCGGCCATCGGCTCGTTCGGCGCGAGCATCGGCGGCGCCGAGGTGGGCAACTTCCTCTCGGCGTGCGTCAGCGCCCCCATCTTCGAGGAGCTCTTCAAGGGCCTGGGCGTCTTCGGCATCGCCTACTTCCTCAAGCGCGAGTTCGACGGCGTCGTCGACGGCATCATCTACGCGGCCTTCGTGGCGCTGGGCTTCGCGGGCGTCGAGAACGTCATCTACTACGCGCGCGCGGCCATGCAGGACATGGGCGGCCCGCACGAGGCGAGCGCGCTGGCCGGCACCTTCGTGATGCGCGGGCTGATGACCCCGTGGATTCACCCGCTCTTCACCGCGATGACGGGCCTGGGCTTCGGCCTTTCGCGCGAGACGACGAAGGGCTGGGTGCGGTGGCTGGCGCCGCTGGGCGGCTACGCGTTCGCCGTCTTCCTGCACTCGACGTGGAACACCGCCGCGACCGTCTCGGGCATGCTGGTGCTGGTGATGTTGCCGCTGTGGCTCCTCTTCGTGACGGGCTTCGGCGTGATGGTGCTGCTGCTGGTGCGCCGCAAGGGCCGCATCATCACCGAGCACCTCAAGGACGAGGTGCTGACGGGGCACCTCACGCCGGCCGAGCTCGACTTCGTCACCAGCGTCTTCTCGTGGTGGAAGGCGACGTTCACCTGGGGCGGGGCCCCGGCGCGGCGCTTCGTCGAGGTGGCGGCGCGCCTGGCGTTGTCGAAGTGGCACTCCCGGCGCGCGGCGCAGGGGCACTCGCAGACCATCAGCGGCGCCTTCGTCGCGCCGCTGCGCAAGGAGCTCAAGCAACGCCGAGACGAGATGGGCCGCGCGCTCGGCCGGCCGCTGCCGCAGCCCGAGCCGTGGCGACCGACGCCGGAGCAGCCGCGGCCGCCGTGGCTGTAGCCGAACGGGGAAAACGGGGCACGACGCGTCGACCATGGGTGTGCGAGCGCCCAGACGTGGAGCGGGCTCGCGAGAAGTCGACGCGTCGTGGTGCACCGTCACATCGCGCCTGCCCCTGACGACGCTGGTGGGCCGGGAGCGGGCTCACCTCCATCAAGGGCGACTGGCCGGTCGTGGGACACGCTGCTCCGGTGGGCGCGGCTGGCCTGGCCGCAGGTCGTTCCATGCACCTCCTCGTGGTGGGTCTGGGGTGGTTCCGCTTCGTGCGCAGCGCCCTTTCGCAAGTGACGTGCCGGGCCCCAACCCACCGGGAACAGTGAGGTCTTGCGCGCGCGCGCCGACGCCGCCCTGACGGGCTGACACAAAACGCACGACGGGCGCTGACAACCGGGTGTCACGCCACGAGGGGCGCGTGGTGATGCTCAGCAGCGGCGCGCCGACGACGAGGCGCTGGCCAAGAAGCTGTGGGAGACGTCAGAAGCCCTCGGCGCGAAGCTGCCCTGAGACGCGGTGCGACTCCCCCCGCTGACGTCCATGGCGCGGCCTCAGGCACCGCGCGCGAGCGCCTCGAGCACGTCGCGGTCGAGGGTCTCTTTCTCGAGCAGCGCGTTGGCGATGACGTCGAGCACCGCGCGCTTCTCGGCGAGCACGGCCCTGGCCCGCTGGTGGGCCTCGTCGAGCAACAGGTGCACCTGCTCGTCGATGGCCTGGGCGGTGGCCTCGCTGAAGTTGCGCTCCTCGAAGGACACCGCGCCCCCAAGGTACTGCGAGCCGCCGGGCCGCCCGAACGTCTGCGCGCCGAGCGCCGACATGCCGAAGCGGCACACCATCTGCCGGGCCAGCTCGCTGGCGCGCTCGAGGTCGTTCTGCGCGCCCGTCGAGACGCTGTCGAACACCAGCTCCTCGGCGGTGCGCCCGCCCAGCAGCACCACCAGCGCGTCCTTGAGCTCCTCTTCCGTCATCAGGTAGCGGTCTTCGGTGGGCAGCTGCAGGGTGGCGCCGAGCGCGCCGATGCTGCGGGGAATGATGGTGACGCGGTGCACCGGGTCGGCGTGCTTCACCGAGAGCGCCACCAGCGCGTGCCCCGACTCGTGCCAGGCCACGCGGCGCCGCTCCGACTCCTTCATCACCCGGCCGTCCTTGCGCAGGCCCAGCTGCAGGCGGTCGATGGCCTCTTCGAAGTCGCGCTGCTCCACCGTCTTGCCGTCGCGCCGCGCGCACGCCAGGGCCGCCTCGTTCACCACGTTGGCGAGGTCGGCGCCCACCATGCCCGGCGTGCGCTGGGCCAGCACCTTGAGGTCCACGTCCTTCATGGTGATGCGCTTGGCGTGCACCGCGAGGATCGCCTCGCGGCCGCGCACGTCGGGGCGGTCGACCAGCACCTGGCGGTCGAAGCGGCCCGCGCGCAGCAGCGCCTTGTCGAGCACCTCGGGCCGGTTGGTGGCCGCCATGATGACGATGCCCACGCTGGCGTCGAAGCCGTCCATCTCGACCAGCAGCTGGTTGAGCGTCTGCTCGCGCTCTTCGTTGGCCGCGAACACGCCGCCGCCGGCCCGCGTCTTGCCCACCGCGTCGAGCTCGTCGATGAAGACGATGCAGGGCGCGCGCTCCTTGGCCTGGGTGAAGAGGTCGCGCACGCGGCTGGCCCCGACGCCGACGAACATCTCGACGAACTCCGAGCCCGACATCGAGAAGAAGGGCACGCCCGACTCGCCGGCGACCGCGCGCGCCAGCAGCGTTTTGCCGGTGCCCGGAGGCCCCACCAGCAGCACGCCCTTGGGCACGCGCGCGCCCACCGCTTTGTATTTCTCGGGGTCCTTCAAGTAGTTCACCACCTCGATGAGCTCGTTCTTCGACTCATCGACGCCCGCGACGTCGGCGAAGGTGGTGCCGTTCTCGGCCGAGCGGTCGAAGATCTTCGCCTGGCTCTTGCCGAAGCTCATCGGCTTGGCGCCCCGGCCGCCGAGGCCGCCCAGCCCGCCCATGCCGCTCATCGCGCGGAAGAGGAACACCAGCATCACCAGCGGGAAGATGGACGAGAGCACCGCGGGCCAGATGCTGCTCTGCTCCATGCGCCCGGCGACCTTCACCCCGCCCTTGGCCAGGCGCTCGAGCAGCTCGCGGTCATCGACGCCGGGCAGGCGCGAGGCCACCAGCTTCTGCTCACGCTCGTCGGGCGTTCGCTTCTTCAGGCTGCCGATGAGGCGCTCGCTCTCGACGAGCATCTCGACCACGCTGCCGTCGTCCACGGCGGCCATCAGCTCGCTGTACGAGACGTCCCTGGTGTCGCTCTGCCCTTTGAGCGCGCGCGACCACAGGGCGCTGGTCACGGCGATGGCCACCAGGAACAGCCCCAACCTGATCCACGCGGTGCGAGTCATGCCCTGCGTCTACACCCGCCACGGGCCGATCTTCAGAGCTTCTTGACGAGGGCCATCGGCAGCGCCGTGCGGCGCCACCTGCGCGGCGTCACCACTCGCCGCGCACGCCCACCGTCGGCAGAATCGGAATCGAGTACACGTAGGCGCTGCGCGAGTAGTCGAAGTTGTAGAACAGCGCCTCGGGGTTCTGCTGGTTGGTGGCGTTCTGCACGTCGAGGTACGCCACCAGGCTCCAGTTCTCGAAGACGAACTTCTTGTCGACGCGCACGTCGAGCTGCACGAAGTCTGGCAGGCGGCGGCTCCACGGCAGCGCGGGAATCGGCACGTAGAGGTTGGCCTGGGCGTCGAACAGCGCGGCCGCGATGGGGGTGATGAGCGGGCCCGACGCGTAGCGGAACCGCGCCCCCACGTTCAGGTTCCACGGCAGCTGCACGCTGCCCACCACGATGAGGTTGTGCGGCTGGTCGAGCGGGCCCGGCGCGAACTGCACCCCGCCGTACGAGTCGCGCTCGAAGCGGCTGAGCGAGTACGAGACCCAGCCCATGAAGAACTTCGTCGGCCGCACCCGCAGCAGCACCTCGCCGCCGTACGCGCGCCCGTAGCCTTCGTCGTTGTAGCGGGTCTCGGCGCCGGGAATCGAGATGTCGCTGCCGCTGCCGTTCACCAGCGCCAGCCGCGCCTGGTTGAAGAGCGCCTTGTAGTAGCCCTGCACGTCGAGCTCGACGGCCTTGAAGAGGCGCAGCTCGGCGCCGCCCATGAAGTGCCACGCGCCCTCGGGCTTGAGGTTCGGGTTGCCGAACACCACCGAGAGCTGGCCGGTGCGGTAGTCGGGCGGCTGTTGGTACATCGCCGCGCCGGCCTTCAGGGTGAGCTGCTCGAGGGGCGTGAAGCGCGCCGACAGCCGCGGGTTGACCCACAGCTTCTGCATCACCGCGAGCTCACCGTCGAGGCGCAGGCCGCCGCGCACCTGGAGCGACTCCAGCGGCGTCCACGTGGCGTCGATGAAGAGCCCGGGCTCGACGTAGACGCTGCGCTCGGTCTCGGCCACCAGGCGACGGGTGACGTAGGGGTCGGGCAGCTGGTTGGGCCGGAAGAAGGGCGGCCGCTGCGCGTCGAAGGTGGTCGGGGTGACGAGCGCGTCGAGGCCCGCGTTGAGCACCAGCTTCGCCTCGGGCACGTCGAGCTTGAAGCGCTCGCGCAGCGAGATGGGCACCTGGGTGTTGCGGAAGAAGACCTCTTGCACGGTGCTCGACTGCGAGTTCACGTCGAGGCCGACGGCGTTGCGCGAGATGAAGGTGAGCCGGTCGGTGAGGCGCTGGTCGAGGCCCAGCACCACGCGGTTGTAGAGGTTCGTGCTGCCGGCCGAGAGCTGGTTGCCCTCGACGTCGGGGTCGAGCAGGGGGTTGGGCTTCAAGAAGGCCCAGCGGTCTGACGAGCCGAAGGCGGCGAGGAAGAGCCGGTTCTTCGAGTTGGGCGCCCTGCGCTCGGCGCGCAGCTGGTAGTCCCAGTACTCGGGGGCCAGCCCGAAGCCGACCTGCGCGGTCGGCGCGAACGTCTTGAGCGCGAACGGCAGCGTCGCCTGCGCCAGGCCGTAGCGGGCCGAGGCCGAGACGCTCCACAGCGCGTCCACCGGCGCCTCGACCTTCGCCGAGACGTCGAAGAGGTTGACGTCGACGAAGCCGTGCACGCCCGCCTTCGAGGGCGTCTTCGCGTCGGCGGTGATGAGGCCGCCGATGCTGCGCCCGTAGTCGAC
Organism: Myxococcus sp.; assembly: GCA_014879945.1. GTDB lineage: Bacteria > Myxococcota > Myxococcia > Myxococcales > Myxococcaceae > Xiheimicrobium. The sequence continues at coordinate 1,394 of JACSRE010000091.1, read as the reverse complement.
GCCGAAGTTGCCGGGCTGAAACGCGATGGCGTCGATGTTGGCCGAGTTGAAGGTGGCCACCACGCCGGCGAAGTGGAACAGCTGCGGCACCTGCACCTCGTCGACGTAGACGCGCGAGTCCCAGGCCTTCGAGCCGCGCACCACCAGCAGGCCGCCGCCGAACGGAGAGCGCGCCACGCCGGGCAGGTTCTGCACCACCTTGAAGGCGTCGTTGTTCGAGCCGGCGATCATGCGGAACTCGGACTGGGTGAGGCGCACCTGCGTCACCTCGCGCCGGTCCTTGATGCCGCGCACCACCGTCTCGTTCACGCCGCTGGGGCGCAGCACGTACGTCACCTCGGTGCGCTGGCCGGGCTCGACGGTCTCGGTCTCGGTCAACGACTCGAAGCCGGCGGCGGTGACGGTGACGGTGACGGGCCCCGGCGGCACGTCGGTGAGCTCGAAGCGGCCCTGCTCGTCAGCGGCGGCCTCGCGCCCGCCGACCAGCACGGTCGCGAAGCCGACCGGCTCCCGGGTGCCCGCGGCCTTGAGGCGCCCGACGAAGTTCACCACCGGCACGCCCGCGTCTTGCGCCACCGGCGCCTCGACGACCTGCTGGCGCACGGTGAAGTTCGAGGTGAACTGAATGCGCACCGGCGCCGGCTGGCCGTCGACCTCGGCCGGGGTGAAGACGAGCTGGCGCGCGGCGGCGACGGCGGCGTCGTCGAACGACGGGCCCGCGCTCTGCGTCACCTTCACCGCGGCCACCGTGCCGTCGGCGGCCAGGTCGATGTCCATCACCACGCTGGCGCCCGTGCCGGCGTCGAGCTGGTCGGCCGGAAAGGTGGGCTCGACCGACCTCAGCAACGTGGGCGCCTTCGTCAGCGTCTGAGCGAACGCGCTGGCGGCGAGGAGGATGACGAGGAGGGCGCTCCGCACGGGCTCGCGTGTAGCGCAGGACGCGCCAACCGTCAGGCGAAGATGCCGCCCCTGGCGCGGGCGACGCCCTGAGGCGTCCGTCATCAGGAGGATGGGGAACCCGGCGACCCACGCCAGTGTCCAGGTCCGGGTGCGCGCCAACCTCCACATCATCCTCCTCGGCCTCTGCAGCGCGTGCGGCGCGGCCGAGCTCGACCTGCGGGTGAGACACTTCTCGGCCGCCGGCGGCGTCGGCCGTCTGGAGCTCGCCGTCGTGGGGGTCGACGCGCTGGGGGCTCCCGGCCGGGGCGTCGTCGAGGTCGAGGCGAGCGGCGGGGAGGTCGCCGCGCCGGCTGTCACGCTCGACGCTGACGGCCTCGCGCGCCTCGACGTCACCTGCCCCGCGCCCGATGAGGTGTGTGGAGAATCGGTCGCCGTCACGGTGCGGTGGCAGGGGCGCTTCGCCACCGTCGCGGGGCCGTTTCGCCGCGCGCCCA
>JACSRE010000196.1 GCA_014879945.1 Myxococcus sp. | reverse complement strand
TGGCTCCGCTGCTGGTGGCTCCGCTGCTGGTGGCTCCGCTGCTGGTGGCTCCGCTGCTGGTGGCTCCGCGACGGCTGGCGGCTCCGCGGGAGGGGGCGCCCTGAACGAAGGTGGTGGGTGCGGCTGCTCGACGACCGACCCGGCGATGCTCCTGGCCGGCGCGTTCTTCGCGGTCAGCGCGCTCTCACGCCGTCGGCGTCGCTGAGGCCTGAGTTCCAGCGTTGGGCGCGCTGCTGGTGAGCTCGAACCACACCAGCAGCGCCGCGGCTGGCCACCACTGCACCAGGAGGCGGTTGATCAACGTCCCGTTCTCCGCGAACACCCGCACCCGCTCGGCGCCCAGCACCAGCGCGAACCCGATGAAGATCAGGCCGGCGACGACGGTGGCACGCAGGGCCGGCGCCGCCTGGTGGCGCGCGCTCGAGACGACCACCGCCAACGCCGCGGGCCAGAAGACGCCCCAGGTCATCAGGTCAGCCATGTGATGGGCGAGCAGGCGCGCGAGCGTCGGCGTCCACGTCAGCGCTGGTGCGTTGACCGAGTGGTCGAGCAGGCCGACGGCGTTCGCGTGGAGCAGCCACCTCCAGGTCGCGACGACCAACACCGCGAGCAGCGCAGGCGCGAGGCGGGGGACCACCGCCCGCTGGCGCTTGAGCGCGAAGGCGCCCACCGTAGCGGCGAGCACGTGCGGCAGCCCCTCGTCCTTCACTCCGCTGAGCACCACCGCGGCAGCGCAGGCGAGGGGAGCGCGGTCGGTCACCAGGAAGCCCAACACCGAGAGGCCGAGCAGTCCGACCGGCAGATCGACGTAGGCCGATCGCGCGTGCACCCAGAGGTAGGGCGAGGCGAGCGCCAGCGCGACGGCGAACCGTCGGCGAGCGCGCTGGGCCTCGAGCAGGGGCCACCAGGCCTCGAGGGCGGTCGCGGCCGCGGCCAACAGCAGCACGCTGCTGGCGACGACCTGCGCGTCGAGGGTGTCGCGCCCGAGCGAGAGCCAGCCGACCGCCAGCGGCCACAGCGGCGGGTAGCCGGGAGGGATGACCCCCTGCGCCGGGTCGAGCGCCATCTGGACGCCTACGCCGAAGCCGAGCGACTCGAAGCGCGCCTTGCCCAGCCAGACGAACTCGTCCCACTGGGTGGGGACCCAGGGCCGCGCGAGCACGACGAGGCAGACCGCGCCGAAGGCTCCCCACGGCAGCCCAGGCGAGTGCATCGAGGGTGACCTCGGGGTGTGGCGCACGCCCAGGAGCAGCGCGACGCCACAGAGGAAGCCCGCCGGCCCCAACGCGGTCGCGAAGATCAGCCCGAGCGAGAGGAGCCATGAGGCCGGCGAGCGCAGGCAGTCGCTCACCCGCTCCCTGGTGAGCAGCGCTCGCAGCAGACTGCCCAAACCCTGCATCAGCGCGAACCCGAGGAAGGCGATCATCGCGCGCCTCGAGCGCCTGGGCCACCTGCGCGCTCCCGTTGAGGGGGCGCTGGCTGAACGCCGTGACGGACGACCCGCGCGCCCTGCGGGCCTTCGGCTACCTGGGGAAGGACTCGGCGCCCCTGCGGCCTGGCCTCGTCGCTCGACGCCCGGGCCCACGACGCGGGACGCGCGGACGCGGCGAACGAGGGGAGAGCGGTCTTCACGCCCACCTCGCGCGAGGCAGAGCCCCTCGAGGTGACTGGGCGCCGGGCGGACGCTCCGTCTGGGAAAGCGCAGGTCTCGCCGGCTCTGCCTCCGACGACACCGCGCACCAGTCGGCCCTCACCAGCGCCGGCTCGGTGCGCCCCCATCGCTCGACGGCAAGGGTGGGCCCAACGGCGAGCGAGCGCTCGCGCAGGAACCGGGTCGACCGGCCGAGCGGCATCCGGGCCGTGCTGGCGACGCCACCGCTCCCGACGCGAGGCGGCACGCGCAGTGGCGCGTCTGCGGGGGCGAGCGGCGAACCTCACGGCCCCGCTCCACAGATGAAGCGCCCCGCGGCCTCGTTCAACACGCAGCGGCTCGACAGCGGCGCCCCGCGGAGATCGACCACCACGCCAGCATCGGGCCGACTGGGCCAGGCGTACCGGGCGAGCGGGAACAACACGTCGCCGTCATCGCGCACCACCCGGGCGGGCTGCGCAGGCCAGGGCGCGACCCGGCGCAGGTCATCGAGGGCGTCGGTCACCGCACGGGCGAGCGCAGGGCGCGCAAGCGGCGCGTCGGCCCGTAGCGCCCACACCACGACGCCCCCCGGAAGCCCACCAACCAGCAGCGCCACCACCAGCCCCGGCCTCAGCCGCTTCGACCGAGCCACCAGCAGCGCCGCCACGAAGACGAGCAGGGCCACCACCAGCGACGCGTTGCCCTGGGGGAACTGCTGTCGCGGGGCGCCGCCGACGCTGTTGGCGCCGTCGATGACGATCGACTCGTTCGTCGAGAGCGTGCTCAGGCTGGAGGGCGCTGCCGGGTCGGCCACGCGCGCGCTGTAGCAGGGGAAGACCGGTGCGCGAAGTCGGGCGACGCGTTACGCCTTCGGAGTGCGTTGGACCGTGATCCTGGTCGCCCTGAGCCTCTCGTGCGTCGGCCGCGTCCCCTCCACGCAGGCTGGGGTCGACGTGCTGGTCATCGCGCCCCACCCCGACGACGAGGTGCTGATGGCCGGCGGCGTCATGCGCCACGCCGTCGCTCGCGGTCAGCGCGTCGCCGTGGTGGTGATGACGAACGGCGACCTGACCTGCGAGCGCGACGGCGCGGTCCGCCAGGCCGAGACCGTCGCCGCCCTCCAGGCCATCGGCCTTCCCGAAGACGCGGTGCGCTTCTTCGGCTACCCCGACGGGCACCTCGACCAGCTCGGGGCCACGCCGCTGCCGCCGGTCGCGCGGCTGGGCGTCGATGGGCGCTGCGGCCTCGCCGCCGAGACGTGGGCCAACCGGGGAATGGGGCGGGTCGACGAGCACACGCGCCGCACCGGGCGCCCCGCCGGCTTCACCGCGACCGCCCTCATCGACGATCTCGCGGCGGTGCTCGGGGAGCTGCGGCCCCGCGACGTCTACCTGCCCCACGGCGTCGACGCCCACCCCGACCACGCGATGACGTACGCCTTCTTTCGCCGCGCCCTCGATCGGCTCGACCGGGCGCCGCGCCGGGTTCACCGCAGCGTCGTGCACGCGCGGGGCGACCGCTGCTGGCCGTCGTCGTGCGCCGAGCCGCTGAGCCTCGACACGCCGCTCCCGCCGTTGCCTGCCGCGCTGGCGTCGGTGGTCGCCGATGAGCGCGTCGCCGTCGACGCCCGCGCCAAGCTGTCGTGGATCGCCCGGTACGCCTCGCAGCTCGAGGGCCCCGTGGAGCGCGACTGGCTCGCCGGCTTCGCGCGCACCGACGAGGCCTTCTTCACCGAGTCGTACCGGCGCGACGGCGCCGGCTGGCGGCGGGCCGAGGGCGCGCCGGGCGACGACGAGGAGGGCGCGGCGGTGCGACCGGTCGACGCGAAGTGACGCGCGCTCAGGGCGCGGCGGCGGGCGCGCACCGCATCACCTGCTGGAGGGTGGCGGTCAGCGGAATCAGCCGCGGCGTCACCCGGTAGCGGTCGGCGCGCGTCTTGAGGAAGACCGAGTCTTCGTAGCCGCCCAGCCGTTCGCCCTTCGCGTCGGCGGTGAAGAACTCACTCACCCCGTTGATCGACAGGAGCGCGCCGCCGCCGCCGGCGTCGAACCACGGGCTCGTCACCTGCCCACCCAGGGTGTGCCACCGCTGCTCCGCAGGCAGCGCCTTCACGCCGGCCTGCGCCGAGAGGAGCGCCAGCAGCAACGTCGGCACGTCGTTCAACGACAGCGGCCCGGCCTCGAGCTGGCGCTGCGCCGCGCTCATCGCCGCGTCGAAGGCGGCGGGGTCGGCGAGCCGCGCGCGGAAGGCCGGCGGCACCACCACCACGAACGGCACCTGCGCCTTCTGGGCGTCGGTCTCGGTCGCCTCGGCGCCCCAGACGTACGGGTGGCCGGTGGAGTGGTCGGCCATCAACACCACGATCGAGCGGTCGGCGATGGCGGCGGCGTCGAGCCGGCCCACCAGCCGCTCCACCGCGGCGTCGGTGTACGAGAACGCCACCAGGCGTTTGCGATCGTCGGCGTCGGCGTGATTCGGCGTGGTCTTCAGGGCCTCGTCGATGCGGGCAGCGACCTCGGCGGGCAGATCGTCGGGCGTCGTGAAGGGCGAGTGGTGCGACAGCGACATCAGCAGCGCGAACTGCGAGGTGGCGGTGGTGGTGAGCTCCTTCGCGACGCGCTGGAGCCCGAAGTCGAACACCGCGAAGTCGGTCACGCCCTCCCAGGTGCCCTTCGGCGAGTCCTTCGGGAGCTCGACCTGAGAGATCAGCTCCACGTAGCGGTGCCGCGCGAAGAAGTGGTGCATCTCATCGAAGGTGGCGTCGCTGCCGTAGAAGAACGAGTGCCGGAAGCCGGCGTCGGCCAGCACGTCCGAGGTGCAGCGCATGGGGAAGGGCTGCAGGTCGCGAATGAAGGCCAGGTTGTAGGGCAGGGTGCCGAGCCCGCACGTCATCGCCCCGAGGTTGTGCGCGGTGCGGACGCCGGCCTGAATCATCTTGCGGCTGGCGAGCACGCCCTCGCCGCCGCGCGCCGCGCGCTCGTACAAGGCGGTGGTGAAGGGCGCGAGCGCGCGCGGCGCCTGGGGGTTGAGCGCGTGGAGGTCGTCGGCCCGGAAGCCCTCGAGCGAGACGAAGAAGACCGCCACCGGGCCCTCGTCGTGGGCGAAGAGCGCCCGCGACACGTCCTCGAAGGCGCTCACCAGCGCGCTGCCCCGCGGGTCCTTCGTCGCGGGCTCGCGGGCGCGATCGAGCGGCCGCACGAAGGGGTTGGGGGCGCAGCCGCCATCGGTCGCCGGCCACCCCGCCAGGGTCGCGCCGCGCGCGGCCGCGTCCGCGGGGAGCTGCGCGTCGAGGATCAACGCGCGCGCCGACGCCGGGCCGCGGTGCTGCGCCATGTCGAGCGAGCTCTCGATCAGCCCGGTGAGCGGGTCGCCCAGGGCCGCGGGGCTGAACCGGTTGACCTGCGCCAGCGCGCTCTGGCCCACCACCACCAGCGCCGCGGTGAAGACGAGGCCCGCGCCGTAGCCTGCGCTCCACCAGCGCCACGCCACCGCCTCGGTGGGCCGCCGTCGGAGCGCCGCCACCACCACCAGCGCCGCCAGCCCCACGCCCACGATGGCGGGCGTGCGAATGCGGTCGTACCCGAGGAAGCCCACCATGCCCTCGATGAACGAGGCGTTGGTGCCGCCCTCCGACAGGTCGAACATCGTGGGGAAGGAGCCCCGCTCGCTCTTCACCTCTTGCGCGGTGACGGTGAAGACCCACAGCGCGAAGCCCAGCGGCAGCGTCGCCGCCAGCCCGCCCCAGCGTTGCCACCCCGCGCGCCGCAGCGGGCGCAGCACCAACGGCACCAGCAGCCCCAGCCCCAGCATCAAGGGCGTCAGCACCAGCAGCGCCGCCGCGAGATCGAGCCAGGTGCCAGCGACGACGCGCTCCGCCCGCGCGCCGAGGCTGCCCCAGCCCTTGAGCGCGCCCGCGAGCCGCGACGGAAACGCCGCCACCGCCAGCAGCCCGATGGCCCACAGCGCGGCGGTGACGCCTCGTCGAAGCGCGACCCTGTCGAACGGCGAAGCCTTCACCCCTCATCACCTACCGTGCCTGGTGGCGGTCGGTCGAGCGGTCAGGCCGCGCGACGGGCAGGGCGTACGTCAGACGGGCGGCCCGGGGCGCGTCGACGGCCGCTCCCTTCGTGGTACAGGCCTCCCCGTCATGAGCACCGAGCAGGACAAAGAAATCGCCCGCCGCCGCACCTTCGCGATCATCTCGCACCCCGACGCGGGCAAGACGACGCTCACCGAGAAGCTGCTGCTGTACGGCGGCGCCATTCACCTCGCCGGCAGCGTGAAGGCCCGGCGCGCCAAGCGCTACGCCACGTCAGACTGGATGGCGATCGAGAAGGAGCGCGGCATCTCGGTCACCTCGTCGGTGCTCCAGTTCTTCTACCGCGACCACGCCGTCAACCTGCTCGACACGCCCGGCCACCAGGACTTCTCGGAAGACACCTACCGCACCCTGGCCGCCGCCGACGCCGGGGTGATGCTCATCGACGCCGCCAAGGGCGTCGAGCCGCAGACCATCAAGCTCTTCAAGGTGTGCCGCCTGCGCGGCATTCCCATCTTCACCTTCGCCAACAAGCTCGACCGCTACGGCCTCTCGCCGCTGGAGCTGATGGATCAGCTCGAGAAGGTGCTCGGCATTCGCGCCTACCCGATGAATTGGCCCATCGGCTCGGGGCCCGAGTTCCGCGGGGTGTACGACCGCCGCAGCCGCAACGTGCACGTCTTCACCGCCGAAGGGCGGCACGGCGAGAGCGAGGTCGGTGAGAAGATCGTCCCCATCGACGGCGACGAGATCAGGGCCATCCTCACCGAGGGCGAGCTCCAGAAGCTCAACGAAGACATCGAGCTGCTCGACATCGGCGGCGACGAGTTCTCGATCGACAAGGTGTTGTCGGGCCAGCTGTCGCCGATGTTCTTCGGCTCGGCGATGACGAACTTCGGCGTGCGCCCGTTCCTCGACGCGTTCCTCGAGATGGCGCCGCCGCCCAGCGGGCGCCAGGCCAGCAGCGGCTTCGTGGAGCCGACCGCCCCGAAGTTCTCGGGCTTCATCTTCAAGATTCAAGCGAACATGGACCCCGCGCACCGCGACCGCATCGCCTTCCTGCGCGTGGTGTCGGGCCACTACGTCAAGGGCATGAACGCGTTCCACACGCGGCTGGGCAAAGAGATTCGCCTCGCCAAGCCGTCGCAGTTCATGGCGTCGGAGCGCACCACCATCGAAGACGCCTGGCCGGGTGACGTCATCGGCCTCTTCGACCCCGGCATCTTCCGCATCGGCGACACCCTGCTCGAGAAGGACCGGTTCGACTTCGAGTGCGTGCCGCGCTTCTCGCCCGAGCACTTCGCCGTCGTGCGCGCGAAGGACCCGCTGCGCCGAAAGCAGATGGAGAAGGGCCTCGAGCAGCTCGCCGAAGAGGGCACCATTCAGATCTTCCAGCAGCTGCAGATGGGCATGAAGGACCCGATCGTCGGCGTCGTCGGCCAGCTGCAGTTCGAGGTGCTCCAGTTCCGCATTCAGCACGAGTACGGCGCCGACATTCTCATCGACAAGCTCGGCTACTCGATCGCGCGCTGGGTGGTGGCCGAGAAGTTCGACCCCAAGGCCTTCGACTGGGAAGGCAACCGCCAGACGGTGTCGGACCGCGACGGGCTGCCGCTGGTGCTCTTCCGTGACGAGTGGGCGCTGCAGCACGCGCAGGACAAGCACCCCGAGCTCGTCTTCCAGGCGCACGCGCCGCAGCTGAAGGCCTCGAGCGTCATCGCCAGCGTCGGGTGAGCGTCAGCGCAGCGGCTCGAAGGGCCACTCGAAGCCGTCGACCCGGCGCGCCTGGCCCTGCACGAGCGCCTCGCCGGGCCGCAGCACGCGCACCGCGGGGTCGCCGCGCCGTCGGGCCTCGGCGGTCCGCTCCGGGTAGGGGTCGGCGTCGGGGTTCTCGTCGTGTGGCGAGGCGCCCTCCACCGGCGCGCCGGGGTAGCCCGGGTACCGGGGCCCCATGCCCTCGCGCCAGTACCAGGGCGCGCCGCCGTCGGCGCACGGCACCAGCGTCTTGGCGCCCAGCCGCCTGGCGTAGTCGAGCGCCTCGGGCGCGCTGGCCATCAGCTGCTGTGGCCGGGTCAGCGCCGAGCGCGGCACGTTCACCAGGTACGCGTCGAGCGTGGTGAAGCCGAAGAAGATGGGCTCGAGCTTGAAGCCCCGCGTGCCACAGAAGAGCACGTCGAGGGGCCCGCCTCGCGTGGCCAGGGCGCACACCTCGCGCATGCTGCCGCGCACGTCGTCGCCCGAGTCGGCGAAGAAGGCCGCCGAGGTGGTGGGGCCGCGCACCGCCCAGGTGGTGCCGACGTTGAAGAGCCCGTCGTAGACGCCCTGGGAGTCGGTCGGCTGCTCGCCGTAGAAGGGCAGCGCGTGCACCGAGAGGGCGCCCACCTTGCGGCTCGAGAACCACCCCAGCGCGTGCACGTTGGTGAAGCCCAGCTGCGCCAGGCGCGCCACGCAGTCGGTCGAGAACAGGCTCTCGCGCTCCACGGGCGGCACGAAGATGGCGGTGTCGCGCGGCAGGGTGAGGAGCGAGCCGAGGTGGAAGTGATCGCCGTGCGAGTGGGTGATGCACACCGCGTCGATGGGGCCCAGGTCGCGCGCGTGCATCGGCGGGTAGCTGGGGAGGTCGAGCGCCGACATCGGGCGGAAGTAGGGGTCGATCAGCACCGAGGCGCCGCCGTCGCGCACCAGGGTGGTGTTGTGCCCCACGAAGGTGAAGCCCTGCGCGGGCAGCCCCGCGGCCCCGGGGTGGCGCTCGAGCCACCCGGCCGCGGTGAGCTCCTCGAGCAGGGTGCGGCAGGGGGCGGTGCGCGAGAAGCCCCGGCGCTCGGCCGGCGACAGGCCACGGGCCAGCGCCGCGCAGCAGTCAGCCACCGCGGGCCACTGGTGCGGGCCGACCTCGAGGTCGAAGCCCAGCGCGCCGCGGCGCACGTGCAGCACCCGGGGAGGGAAGCGGCCCGGGGCCGGGTAGAGCACCTCGTCGCGCAGCACCAGCCGGCCCGCGCGCGTGGCCCCCGTGCCCAGGCGGGCGTACGCGGGCGTGGCCTCGAGGGCCTCTACCAGCGCGCGGGCCTGCCGTGAGGCCTCGACCTCGCCCAGGCGCTGCACCTCTCGCTTGAGCCAGCCATGGGCGCGCCGCACCGAGCGCGACGCCGGGCCGAGGATGGAGCAGCCGAGATCTTCGTGGTGGTCGGCGTCGGTCTTCGCGCGGCTGAGCACCGCGAGGCTGACGTCTCGCCGGAAGGTGAGGCGCGCGCTCACGGCTTGAAGAAGGCCGCCAGCGCGTCCAGCAGCTCGACGCGGCTCACGCCGGACTCGGTGGCGAAGTCGTTGGCGTGCGTGCGGGCCCACTCCGAGAGCACGTTGACCGCCTCGTCGCGCTGCGCCTCGGCCACGATGACGGTGAACTGCGGCATGCCCTCGACGCCGAAGACGCTCGACGTCAGGTCCGAGCGGACGATCGCGAAGAGCCCGGCGAGGTGCAGCGTCGCCCGCAGCCGATCGGCGATGACGGCGTGATCGGTCACCACCAGGGGCGCGGTGCGCTCGTCGGGGCCCAGCGCGGGCCCGCCGGGATCCGCCGGCACGGGCGCTCCTGCTTCGTCCTCGAACGGGGCCTCGAAGAGCGCGCGCGCCGCGTCGGCGTCGGCCTCGGCGACCACCACCTCGAGCGCCCCACCTGCGGCCCGCAGCTCGCAGCCCAGGCCCGCGTCGCTCAACACGTTGCGCCAGTGCTGCGCCAGCTCCTCGGGCAGGGTGGCCAACACGGTGGTGGCGGTCGTCATGGGCGCTCCTGGCTCTCGAACTGGTTCGCCTCGTCGGGCTTCCCGGCCACGCCCAGCAGCGTCCTGGCTTCGGCCCGAATCGCCTCGCGCTCGCCGGCGGGCGCGCTCTCGACGGCCTGGCGCCACGCCTCGAGCGCCGCCTTGTCCTCACCGCTGGTGAGGCACACCTGCGCCAGGCGCCGCCAGGCAGAGACGCGGCGCGGCTCGAGCTCGAGCGCGCGGGTGAGGGCCAGCCTGGCCTCCTTGAAGGCCCCCAGCTGCGCGTGCGCGATGCCGGCGAACTCGAAGGCCTCGGCGTCGTTCGGGTTGGCTGCGACGGCCTGGTTCAGGTGCTCGAGGCCCTTGGTCGGCGCGCCCGTCGACACCAGGGCGCGCCCCAGGAGCCCCGGCAAGGCGGCACGGCCCGGCTCGACCTGCGCCAGGGCGTTCACCTTCTCGAGCGCGATCGCCGGTTGCCCGTGCTCGAGGTCCCAGCGCGCGGCGTACTCCAGCGCGTCGCGCCGCTTCGCCTCGGCGGCGTGGCGCCGCCGCCCCGAGAGGAACACCGCCATGCCGACCCCCAGCAGGAGCAGCAGGCTGCCGATCGCCAGGCTGCGACGCCTCAGCTTCACGACACCTTGCGCCGGCGGCGCAGGGCCAGCATCGCGAGCGCCGCCGGGAGCAACGAGAGGCCGGCCGACGAGCACCCGCCGCCGCCCTTGACGCTGACGCCGTCGACGAAGCCGTCGCCGTTGATGTCGGGGTCGCAGCTGTCGCCCACCCCGTCTGCGTCGGTGTCTCGCTGGTCGAAGTTGGGCACCGTGGGGCAGTTGTCGGCGGCGTTGCCGACGCCGTCTCCATCGACGTCAGCGCTGCAGGCGTCGCCCACCCCGTCGCCGTTGGTGTCGCGCTGGTCGGGGTTGGCCACCAGGCGGCAGTTGTCGGTGCGATCGGCCACGGTGTCGGCGTCGCTGTCGGTGTCGCGCAGGTCGGGCACGCCGTCCATGTCGGTGTCGACGGGCGGCAGGCCCGGGTCGAGGCGGCCGGCCTCGAGGGCGTCAGAGAAGCCGTCGCCGTCGGAGTCGCTGTCGCGCACGTCGGGCACCCCGTCCAGGTCGGTGTCGATGGGGGGCGTCATCAGGTCGGCGTCGCCGGCCTCATCGGCGTCGCGCACCGTGTCGCCGTCCGAGTCGGTGTCGCGGAAGTCGAGCACCCCGTCGCGATCGGTGTCGAGCGGGGCGGTGCCGGCGCCGGCCTCGTCGGCGTCGCGAACGAAGTCGGCGTCGGAGTCGAGGTCGAGGAAGTCGGGCGTGCCGTCGCGGTCGCTGTCCACCGGCACGGTGGCGGGGCTGGCGTCGCCGGCCTCGATGGCGTCGCCGATGCCGTCGCCGTCGGAGTCGGTGTCGAGGTAGTTGGGCGTGCCGTCGCCGTCGGTGTCCTGGTAGCCGTCTTCGACGTCGCGAATGGTGTCGTTGTCGCTGTCTTGCAGCGGCCGATCGTCGGCCTTCACCAGCGGGTCGGTCTCGCCGGAGTCGACGCGGCCGTTGCGGTTGGCGTCTTCGGCGCCGTCGCCCATGCCGCCGCGGTCGGTGTCGGCCACCAGCACCAGGGTGCGCGTGGCCGGGTCGGCGTCGGCCACGAAGGTGCCCCTGGTGGTGTCGGTGGCGGCGGGCGGGGTGGTGACGCCGGCCTCGGTGCCGTCGAAGAGCCGGTCGCCGTCGCTGTCGGGGTCGTTGATGTTGGGCACCCCGTCGCCGTCGGCGTCGAGCGCGTAGTTCGACTCCTGCCCGTCGAGCAGGCCGTCGTCGTCGGAGTCGGCGTCGTTGGGGTTCGAGTTGATGCGGCTCTCGGCCGCGTCGGGAATGCCGTCGCTGTCGGCGTCGGCGATGGCGCCCATGTCGTCGGTGGCGAGGCGCGGGTCGGTCTCGCCAGGGTCCACCCGGCCGTTGAGGTTGACGTCTTCGAAGCCGTCCTCCTTGCCGCCGCGATCGGTGTCGGCCGCCAGCGGGCTGGTGCGCGTGGTGGGGTCGGCGTCGGGCGCGAAGGCCCTCTTGTTCTCGTTGGTGTCGACGCTGGGCATGGTGATGCCCAGCTCGGTGCCGTCGAAGAGGCCGTCGTCGTCGCTGTCGGCGTCGAGGGCGTTGACGAGGCCGTCGCCGTCGGTGTCGTCAGAGAACTGCTGCTCCTCGCCGTCGATGACGCCGTCGTCGTCGGAGTCGCGGTCGCGCGGGTTGGTGCCCAGGAAGGCCTCGAGCGCGTCGGCCATGCCGTCGCCGTCGGTGTCGAGGGCCACCACGCGGTCGTCGGGGGCGTCGCCGGGGTTGCGCTCTCCGGGGTCGGCGCGGCCGTTGAGGTTCAGATCTTCGAGGCCGTCGATGACGCCGCCGCGATCGGTGTCGGCGCGCAGCACCGCGGTGCGGGTCGTCGGGTCGGCGTCGGGAATGAAGCGCCGGCGCGCCACCGCGGTGCCGCTCGAGGCGGTGGTGATGCCCAGCTCGGTGCCGTCGAAGAGGCCGTCGTTGTCGGAGTCGGGGTCGAAGATGTTGGTGAGAATGCCGTCGCCGTCGGTGTTGGTGGTGGGGTTGGGCTCCTTGCCGTCCACGACGCCGTCGTCGTCGGCGTCGGCGTCGTTGACCGGCGTGCCGCGCGCGAGCTCGTCGGCGTCAGACAGCCCGTCGCCGTCGGTGTCGACCTGCGCCGCGTCGTCAGACGAGAGGCTGGGGTCGCCTTCGCCGGGGTCGACGCGGCCGTTCTTGTCGATGTCCTCGGTGCCGTCGATGCGCCCGCCGCGGTCGGTGTCGGCGCGCAGCGGGTCGGTGGTGGTGCCGGGGTCGGCGTCGGCGATGAAGAGGCCCTTCGAGACGTCGGTGCCGGCGCTCGGCGTCGCCACGCCCGCCTCGGTGCCGTCGAAGAGGCCGTCGTCGTCGGAGTCGGGGTCGAGCACGTTGATGAGCCCGTCGCCGTCGGTGTCAGAGAGCGGGTCGCGCTCGCTGCCGTCGGTGAGGCCGTCGTCGTCGGCGTCGAGGTCGTTGGGCGAGGGGTCGCCGGCGTTGCACATGCCGTCGTTGTCGTCGTCGGGGCCGTCGTTCGCCGGCTGCTGGTTGCCCGCCACCGCGCAGTCGTCGCAGCCGTCGCCGTCGACGTCGCTGCAGGCCGTCGCGTCGGTCGCGTTGCGGTCGGCGCCGTTGGGCACCCCGTCGCCGTCGAGGTCGAGCGGGTTGAGCACCCGCACCCGGGTCGGGTCGAGCGGCGCGGTGGTCGAGGTGTCGTCGCTCAGCAGCAGCGCGAACGGCGGGTCGGCCGTCAGGCGGGCCTGGGTGACGACGCCGCCGTCATGGGGAATGCGCAGCGAGGTGCGCGCGGCGAGCGTCATGGTGACGCTGGTGCAGGCGGTGCCGGGGCCGCCGTCGGGCAGCGCCGGGCAGCCAGGCACGGTGCCGACGTCGAGGTTCAGGCTCGTGAGGGTCTCGCTGAGCGCGCCCTGGGTCGCCGTGCCGGAGTCGGCGAGGTAGGTCGTCGACGGCGCGTAGGGCAGCTCGAGGCGCACGTTGGTGAGGTCGCCGGCCCCGGTGTTGACCAGGCGCACCGTCCACCGCACGTCGTCGCCCGCCAGCACCGAGGTGCCGGCGTCGATGGTGTTGCGGCCGATGAGGGTGAAGTCGAGGCGCGGCACGTTGGGCGTCACCACCACGCGGGTGACGTTGTCGGGCACGGGGGTGGTCTCGTCCACGGCCCCGTTGCCGTTGTTGTCGAAGGTGTCGCTCAGCGGGAGCAGCGTGGTGCCGCCCGTCGCCGCGCTCAGGTACGAGCCCATGGTGCTGTCGAACGAGACCGGCACGCCTTGAATGGTGCTGCTGGAGCGGAACGCCGCGCGGAACTGCAGCTGCTCACCGGCGTTGACGCACCGGCCGGAGTTGAAGGTGAAGCTCTGGCCCGTCAACAAGGTCGCCTCGGGCGCGTCGTCCGTCATGCCGTTGCCGTCGTTGTCGAGGCCGTCGGTCGCGGGGTCCTGGGCGAAGAAGCCGCTGGGCGTGGTGATCGAGACCGGCACGTTGCAGGCCACCGTCGTCTGCTCGAGGCCTCCGCCGTCGGCCTGGGAGTTGAGTGAGAGGTTCGCCAACGTCGCCGTCAAGACGACGCCCGCGTCGGGCGACGGCGCCGGGTTGTCGACGGCGGCGGTCAGCCTCGGGCGCGGCGCGGCCAGGAGCAGGCCGAAGGTGGAGGGCGCGGCGAGCTGAACGCCGCTGCTCAAGCTGACGCCCTGGAAGAGGGCGAGGGAGGCGTTGTTGAGCTGCACGTTGCGAACGGTGACCAACAGGTCGACGACGTTGTTGCTCGGCGTGTTGTCGCCGGGCACCGAGATGGCGCCGAACGAGGCGATGACCGGCGTGCCGGCGGTGCCGGGCGGCGTGAGCGCCATCGGGTTGGCGATGACGCCGTTGAACCCGGGCGTGGCGGTGTCGAGCTCGACGCGGCGAATGCCCAGCATCGGCGGCGGGGTGAAGCGGAAGGTGAGGCTCGGGTGGTTGCCCTCGGCCAGCGCCACGCGGAAGCGCAGCACCACGTCCTCCGAGACGGCGAGCAGGTTGTCGGCGGTCGCGGGGTTGGTGGTGCTCACCAGCGCCCACGTGCCGACGGCCGTGGTGGCCATGCGCACCGGGCCGGTGGCGGTGACGCGGTAGTTGTTGAGCGCGCCGCCCGGATCGCTGCCGTTGCCGGTGCGCTCCACGGTGGTGCTCGAGAACGCGCTCACCGGCATGGTGACGGCGCCCATGCGGCTGGTCCACGTCATGGTCGCCAGCGGGGCGAGCTGCTGGTTGTAGGTGACGTTCTGCCCGACGCGCGCGGCGAAGGTGACGTCGCAGGCCCCCGCGTCACCCAGCGCCAGGCTCGAGAACGCGACCGAGAAGCCGGCGTCGACGAGGCTCTGCGTCGTCGGCGCCGGGCAGTTCGGGTCGAAGGCGACCGAGCCGGGCTCGGCGGTCAGCTGAACCGGCAGCGCGACCGAGAGCGACACGTCGAACGGCGTCGAGTTGTTCGCACCGGCCGCCACCCGCAGCGGCACCGACACCACGACGAGATCGTTCGAGTCGACCTCGCTGCCGCCGTCAGCGAAGGCGCCGCCGTCGGTGGCGACCCCGGCGAAGGCCATCGAGGGCTCGGTGAGGCGCACGCGCGAGCCCGCGTCGGTGGTGGACGAGGCGCCCGCGAAGCTGGTGGTGAGGTTCAGGTTCTGCGTGCCGCCCGTCGCGCTGGCGACGTTGTTGACCACCACGGTGGCGGTGAACGAGAGCAGCTCGGCGGTGTTGATGTCGGTGTCGCTGTTGGCGACGTCGCTGAAGGTGAAGGTGACGTCTCGCCCCTCGTTCGTCACCACCGGCGCCGGCAAGGTGCAGTTGACGCCGCCGCAGCTCACGCCCGCCGACGCCGACAGGCCCGCCGCCGACACGAAGGCCAGCTGGCTGGGCAGCGAGAGGGTGACGGGGAGCGAGGCCAGGGTGGAGCCGTTGGGCACCACGCCGCTGACGACGTAGGTGAAGGTCTCGCCGATGGTGGCCGCGGTGTCGGGCACCGTCAGCACCACGTTGGCCGTGGCGGGGCGGGTGGTGATCGTCACCGGCTCGGCGGTCGTGGCGGGGTTGCCCACGAAGTTCGGGCCGGCGGCGGCCGACGCGAAGCGCTCGACCTGGCCCTGTGACACCAGGTCGAACCGGGGCGCCAGGTTGAGGCCCACCGTCAGGCGCGCCACCACCACCCGCAGGTTGAGGCCCGAGGTGGGGCTCGCGGCGTCGAGCGGGTCGGTGAAGTCGAGGCCCGCGCCGAAGAGGTCGCCCGTGGTGGGCGTGGCCGTGCCCGCGCCGTCGGTGGCCGAGATCAGCACCCCCGAGAGGCCCGTGGGCAGCGCCAGCTTCACCTGAACGTTCTGGGCGGCCAGCGAGCCGCGGTTCTCGACGATGAGGCGCACGTCAACCGTGCCCAGGGCGTGCACCGCCGACACGTTGGAGTTGTTCACCGAGCCCAGGTTGCTCGAGGTGAGGAGCGCCGGCAGGGTCACCGTCGCGGCGGGCACGAAGACGGCGTCGGTGGTGCTCGACGCGAAGGCCGAGGTGATGGCTCGCAGGCTGGGCGCCTGCACCGTCAGCGCGGGGTTCGCCGTGCGCGCGTAGCTCTGCGTCGTGCCGGCGTAGGTCGAGGCGACCGGGGTGACGACGACGAAGCCGTCGTCGATGGGGCTGGCGGTGGCGGTGACGTCGAGCTCGACCTCGACGGTGACGGGGGCGGCGCCGCCCGAGATGCGGGGGAAGGCGAGGGTGACCGAGTTGGCCGCGGCGTTGGCGGTGATGGTGACCGCGGTCGGCAGGCCGGCGGTGGCCCCCGGCCCATAGCGCACCAGCGCGCCGCCGAAGGTCGCGCTGCCCAGCGCCGTCACGTCGAACAGCGGGGCGGGGAACACGAGCGTCATCGTCTCGCCGTCGTGGTCGCCCGAGGTGAGCGTCGAGGTGGCGCGGAACGTCACCACGTCGCCGGCCTTCACCGTGGTGGTGGGCGCGCCCGCGATGAGGGTGGTGGTGGCCAGCGTGGCCTGCGCGACGACCGGGGTCGCGTCGGAGCCGCTGGCCGCTTCGGTCTGGGTGCGCACCGCGGCGGCGGTCGTCGTCGAGACGAGCGTGTGCACGGTGGGCAGGCGGTCGCCGCCGAACACCGGGCCCGCCAGAGGGTAGGCCTCGTCGACCGTGACGTTGAACGTGTTGGTGCTGCTGGCGGGCGCCGTGTCGCTCATCATCACCTGGGGGAGCCCTCCGAAGGTGAAGGTGAGGGTGTTGCCGGCCTCCACCGGCGTCAGCGGCGCCGAGGACGCGGCGACGTAGCTGAGCCCCGGCGCGAGCGTGGTGGTGACCTGGTTGGTCGAGGTGCCGAAGAAGTCTGACTGCACCACCACCTGCGTGACGGTGAGGGTCGCGCCCGGAATCGGCGCCGTGGTGTTCATCGTCTCGCGCACCAGCATGGCGTGGCCGCGGAGGGCCGCCTGGCCGACGACCGGCGTCGGCAGCGCGGCCGCCGAGAGGCTCAGCTGCGGGGCGATGGTGATGGGCGTCAGCGTCGTGGGGTTGATCACCGGCGCGCCGCCGGTGCGGTTGAGCGAGATGAAGCCGCGCACCCGGATGGTGCGATCGACGCCCGCCACGCCCGCGATGCTCGAGTACGCGACGGTGACGGTGCCGCCCGGGGCCGACGCGGGCGCGGTGGGCACCGTGGTGACGGTGCCGCCGGTCGCGGTGACCGACACGAGCTGGAAGGCGTCGGGCAGCGCGACGGTGGCGGTGGCGGTGCTGATGGTGGTGCCCACCATCGCGTCGAGCTCGTAGACGGCCTCCACGAGCGTGCGCGGGCCGGTGACGACGTCGGTGACCACGTCGGCGGGGCTGACGCGCTCGAAGCGGCCAGCGACGGTGGCGCCCACCGGCGTGACGGCGCGAGTCGTCTGATCGGCGTCGTTGGTGATGAGATCGCTGCGCACCGGCGCGTCGACCTGCGCGTCGTTGAGCGGCGTGGCGCCGTAGGCAAAGAGGCAGCTGGCGTTCACCGTCACCGGGGCGTCGAGGGTGGCGGCGGTGGTGCTGTTGAGCGCGAGCGTCACCCGGCGGGCCGGCGCGCCCGAGCCCACCTGGTTGAGCGGCAGCCGCAGCACGAGGTACCGCGAGCCCGCGGGCCCCAGCACCGTCTCGCCCGTCAGCGGGTTCACGAAGGGCAGGGTGGTGGTGTTCGCCAGCGGCGTGAGCGTCTGGCCGAACGACGAGGCCGAGACGTAGGTCAGCGTCGAGGGCAGGAAGAGCTCGACGGCCGGCGCGTAGCCCGCGGTGGTGCCGCCGTTGGTGAGGTCGACGTCGAGGGTGAAGGCCTGGCCTCGCACCACCGTCGCGGGGCCGCCGAGCGCGCACTGCGCGGCCGGCTGGGCGTGGGCGACCAGGGGGAGCCAGGCGACCGCCGCCACGAGGGCGGCGCGCAGGAGCGTGGGGTTCAGCGAGGTGGCGTTCGTCATGGTGTGCATCCTTCTCACTCCTGCTCTGACAGGCTGAAGACCACGCGGCGGTTCGTGTCGCGACCCGACCTGGTGGCGTTGTCTGCGACGGGCCGGGTGTCGCCATACCCCTTCGCGACGAGGCGGCTGGCGGCCACCTTGCCGTTCTCGATGAGGTACTTCTGCACGCTGGCCGCGCGGCGCTGCGACAGGTCGAGGTTCATGGCCGGGTCGCCCTCGTTGTCGGTGTGCCCCTCGATGCGAACCTTGTCGACGTCGGGGTGGTCGTTGAGCACGCGCGCGACGTTGTCGAGGAGCAGGTAGCTGCGCTTCTCGATCACGTCGCTGCCGCTCTTGAAGAAGACCGCGTCGAGGATCTCGAGCCTGTCCTTGGTGATGACGACGAGCTGTTTGGCGGTGCAGCCCTGGAAGGCGGCCGTGCCCTTGAGGTTGGGGCAGTTGTCGAGGCGATCGACGATGCCGTCTCCGTCGGTGTCCTTGTCGGGGCAGCCGCGGTTCTCGATGACGCCCTTGACGTCTCGGCACCGGTCGGCCGCGTCGGTGACGCCGTCTTCGTCGTTGTCGCGGTCGGGGCAGCCGTCGTCGTCCTGGAAGCCGTCGACGTCTTCGGGCTCGGTGGGGCACTTGTCGAGGCGGTCGACGATGCCGTCGCCGTCGGCGTCGACGTCGGGGCACCCCTCGAGGAGCTTGATGCCCTTCTTCTTCGGGCACTTGTCGAGGCGATCGACGATGCCGTCTTCATCGGCGTCGCGGTCGGGGCAGCCGTCGAGCTCCTTGATGCCCCGCTCGGTGGGGCACTTGTCGAGGCGATCGACGAAGGTGTCGCCGTCGGAGTCCTTGTCGGGGCAGCCCTTGTTCTCGGCCAGGCCCGCCACCTGGGGGCAGGCGTCTTGCTCGTCGATGACGCCGTCGCGGTCGGCGTCTTTGGGGCCCTTGCGGTCGTCCCACTTGCCGTAGCGCAGGCCGGCGAAGACGCGGCCGTCAGGCGTCGACCAGCCCGAGAGCAGCCCGACGCCGCCGCCCACGAACGCCTGGAAGCTCTCGGCGAAGGTGTACGCGGCCATCAGCCGCAGCTCCATGCCGCGCTGGTTGGCGGTGTAGGTCGTCGCGGTCACGCCCGTGAACATGAAGAGCGAGGCGTCGAGCTCGAGCGGCACGCCGGCGCCCTTGTCGTCCTGGAAGCGGTAGCCGACGCCGAGGCGCGCGGTGAGATCGCTGCCGACGACGTCGTCGATGAACGAGACGCGGCCGCGCACCACGCCGCCTGCGTTCACCGCGGCGCGGAGCTGGCCGAACGCGCGCGAGGCCACCACCTCGGGCTGGAAGGTGACGGTGGGCTCTCCGCGGTAGCTCGTCTGGCCGCCAGTGGGGAAGGTGAGGCTCGGCATCAGGGCGAGGTCGAAGCCCATGTCCTCCTGGCTGAACAGGCGCACCTTCGGCTGCAGCCGCAGATCGCCCAGCCCGCCCTGGAGCGCCGTCAGCGGGGTGACGGTGCCGCCCATGAGGTCGGCCGCGCGCGCCTGGGTGAACACCATCGGCAGCTCGACGCCCACCTCGAGCCAGCCCATCAACCCCAGGGTGCCGAACAGCGAGCCGCCCAGGCGGGAGCCGATCAGCGCGCCCACCCGCTGGTTGTCCGAGATGCGGTAGAGCACCAGGTTGTTCGCCGAGTAGTTGACGAACAGGCCCAGGTCCCAGCTCAGGTGCGGCGCTGGGCTGCCCCACTCGACGTCGACGAGGCCAGAGCGGCTCAAGGACATGCGGAACCGGTCACCGGGGAAGTTGCCCTTTTCCTGGGCGGCGGCCGTGGTGGCGGCCAGGGCCGACAACAGCACGAGGATCCGCGACAGACGGGTGGGGGCGTTCACGGTGAAGGCTCCTTTGGCGGAGGCGGGCGGTACGACGGGGGTGCCCACCACGAGTGCCGTCGGTTCTGTGCATTTCGGGCTCGAAAGTCCACCCGAAATCTCGAACAAATCCACGGGCCCACCGGCGTGCCTCGCCTTGCGTCGGGGCTTTGGCCCCGCTACCTCGTGCGCACCGATGCCACCAAACGACGACGTGCCGTACTGGGTGCTGGTGAGCGTGCTGACCGCCACCGTCCCGCTCGACCAGGGGCTGGCGCTGGCGCTGCACCGGGTGGCGCTCGATCTGTTCAAGACGGGCACGGCGGCGGGGCACCTCGACTACCAGCTCGCCCATGGGCAGGTGACGAACCTGAAGAAAGAGGCGCTCCTGGGCACGGTGGGCGGGCCGGTCTTCGAGGCCGAGCTGGACACCGAGCGCGGCGCCGGCCTGGTGCGCTTCCTGTTGACCCGGCAGGGCCTGGAGCTCCTCGAAGCGCGCGAGGCAGCGACCCGCCGCGTGCCCGAGCTGCTCAACTGAACCCTTCCAGCCGCTCGTTGACTCCCTGACGCGTCGCGGTAACAGGAGACTCCATGGCCTTCACTGTCTTGCTGCTCGAGAAGATTCACGACGTCGCCGAAGCCCAGCTGAAAGAGGCCGGCTTCCTGGTTCGCCGCATCAACGCGGCCCTCAAGGAGGACGAGCTGATCAAGGAGCTCGCCGGCGTGAACCTGCTGGGCATTCGCTCGAAGACCAACGTCACCCGGAAGGTGCTCGAGTCGCCGCAGGCGAAAGACCTGATGGCCATCGGCGCGTTCTGCATCGGCACCAACCAGATCGCGCTCGCCGACGCCATGCGCCAGGGCGTCTGCGTCTTCAACGCGCCCTTCTCGAACACCCGCAGCGTCGCCGAGCTGGTGCTGTCCGAGATCGTGATGCTGTCGCGGCAGCTGGGCGACCGCAGCATGGAGATGCACCAGGGGGTGTGGAAGAAGCTGGCGACCGGCGCGCGAGAGGTGCGCGGCAAGACGCTCGGCATCGTGGGCTACGGGCACATCGGCAGCCAGGTCGGCGTGCTGGCCGAGTTCTTCGGCATGCGGGTGGTGTACTTCGACGTCGGCACCAAGCTGCCGCTGTCGAACAACTCCCCGTTTCGCGCGCTCGACGAGGTGCTCAAGGTGTCTGACTTCGTGACGCTCCACGTGCCCGAGACGCCCCAGACCCGCGGCATGATCGGTCGCGCGCAGCTGCAGATGATGAAGAAAGACGCGTGCCTCATCAACGCCAGCCGGGGCTCGGTGGTCGACCTCGAGGCGCTCGCCGAGCTGATCAAGTCGGGGCACCTGGGCGGCGCCGCCGTCGACGTGTACCCCGAGGAGCCCGAGGGCAACGAGGCGAAGGGCTTCGTCACGCCGCTGCAACACCTGCCCAACGTCATCCTCACGCCGCACATCGGCGGCTCGACGCTCGAGGCCCAGGAGTCGATCGGCCGCGAGGTGGCCACCAGCCTGGTGAAGTACGTGGAAGAGGGCGCGTCGGCGGGCTCGGTCAACTTCCCGCAGGTCGAGCTGGCCACCACCCCGGGCACCTACCGGCTGATTCACGTGCACCAGAACGTGCCCGGCGTGCTGCGCGACGTGAACCGCCTCATCGGCGACGCCGAGGCGAACATTCACGCCCAGCTGCTCTCGACCAACCCCGACATCGGCTACCTCGTGATGGACCTCGACAACGGCGTCACCGGCGTGGTGACCGAGGGCCTGAAGAAGCTGCCGCACACCATCAAGGCGCGCGCGCTCAGCTGACGCGCGGGGCCAAAGTGGGCAAGGTGGCGTCGTGAGGCCCCGACTGCTCATCCTCAGGACGCCCGCCGGCGCCGCGCCCGAGCCCGTACGCCAGGCGCGGGTGGGGCTCGAGCTGCCGGTGAGCGCCGCGGGCGAGTTCACCCTGCAGAGCGTGCTGGACCCCGAGGCGCCGCGGTCGCAGGTGGCGCAGTGGTGGTGGCGCCTGACGGGCCGGCTCAAGCGCGACCGAGGGTACGCGGTGTTCGTGGTCGACGCGCGCGAGGTGCTCGAGCGGCGGCACCCGACCGAGGCGGCCTGGTGGAGGCAGCACGCGCCCCACCTCTGCGTGCCCGGGCGGGTGTTCGCCTTCGATTGCGCATGCGGAGCGCTCCGCCCGTGAGGCGCTTCTGCTCGGCCGCGGCGTTCGCGCTCCTGGCCGCGTGCGGCACGCGGAGCCCCTGCACCCCCACCTCGTGCGCGCCGGGGTCAACCTGCGAGGCGGCCCGGGGCGTCTGCGTCGACGCGCCCACCGACGCGGGCCGCGCGAGTGACGGCGGCGCCGGGGCGGACGCAGGCATCGGGCCCGTCGACGCCGGCGACGCCTCCGCCGACGCGGGCCCAGCCTCGGGGTGCGGCGCGTGTGCTCCCGCGATCCCCATCTGCGACGAAGCCAGCCGCCGCTGCGTGCGGTGCACTGCGCGCGCCGGCTGCTTCGGCGACACGCCGATGTGCGACCTCTCGTTTCAGGGCGGCCTCGGCAAGTGCGAGACCTGTGTGGCCGACGGCGGCGGCTGCTCCGGCGCCACCCCAGTCTGCGACACCCTGCGCAGCCGCTGCGTGGGGTGCCTCGGTCACGCCGACTGTGAGAGCGGGATGTGCAACCTCGCGACCGAGGTCTGCTTTCCCCCCGGGCCCTTCGATGCCGGCGCGCCGGCCGTCGACGCAGGGGGAGCGGGCTGTCCCGGCCCTCGTGATGGCGGCGTCACCTCGTGCGTGACCGAGTGCCCGCAGGGCTTCACCTGCTCGGGCAACGAGTGCATCTTGAACGGCCGCGGCGCCGACCTGCAGGTGACGCTGCGGTGGGACTCGACCGACGATCTCGATCTGCACCTCGACGAGCCGCTCGCTGGAGGGGGCACCTGTGAGATCTGGTACGGCGCTCGGACGCCGGCCTGCGCCGCGGGCGCGCTCGATCTCGACTCCCAGGCCGGCTGCGCGATGGACCTGGTGCTGATCGAGAACATCGTCTACCCGACCGACGGCGGCGTCCCTCCCTCGGGCCTCTACACGGTGCGGGTCGACCACTACGCCAACTGCAGCCCCATTCAGTGGGTGCCGTTTCAGGTCGAGGTGCGCAAGGGCTCGAGCACCATGGGCCTGTGCGGCGTCTTCACGTCGACCGACCCTGACTGGCGCAACGCCGGCGCCGCGGGCTCGGGGAGGCCGATCATGACCTTCACCTACCCCTGAGCGTCACAGCACCTTGCCGGGGTTGAGCAGGTCCTTCGGGTCGAAGGTCTGCTTGAGCGCCCGCATCAGCGCGAGCTCCACCGGCGTGCGCGAGTAGCTCAGGAAGTCGCGCTTGAGCAGCCCGATGCCGTGCTCCGCGCTGATGCTGCCGCGGTGCGCCTTCACCAGCGCGAAGACGTCGGCGTCACAGGCGTGGGTGCGCTCGAGGAAGGCGGCCTTGTCCATCGCCTCGGGCTTCATGATGTTGACGTGCAGGTTGCCGTCGCCGATGTGGCCGAAGAGGCAGAGCTCCCAGCCCGGGTAGCCCTTCGCCAGCAGCGCCTCGAGCTCGTCGCAGAACGCCTTCAGCCCCGAGATGGGCAGCGAGATGTCGTTCTTGTGCGGCAGGCCGGTGGCCGAGAGCGACTCCGAGATGCCCTCGCGCAGGCTCCAGAGGAACTTCGCCTGATCGGAGTCGGCCGCGAGCGTGCCGTCGTTCACCAGCCCCCGCTCGAACAGCGACGCGAGCCAGCCGTCGAGCGCGCCGGGCTTCGCGTCCTCGACCTCGAGCAGCACGGCGTGTGAGGTGGGCGCCTCGAACGGCGGGCGGATCTTCCGGTGCGCCTCGAGCCGGCGGCTGCACCGGTCGGTGAAGAACTCGTACGCCATCACGGTGAAGGGGCCCCTGCGCGCCTCTTCGAAGAGCGCGAGCACCGCCTGCAGGTCGTTCACCGCGAAGAGGAAGACGTCGACCTTCTCGGGGAGCCGGGTGAGCTTGAGCGTCGCCTCGGTGATGACGCCCAGAATGCCCTCGCTGCCGATGAAGAGCTGGCGCAGATCGACGCCGGTGTTGTTCTTCTCGAGCGCGCCGTTGAGCTCGAGCACCTCGCCGCCGGGCGTCACCACCTGCAGCCCCAGCACCCAGTTGCGGGTCAACCCGTAACGAATGACGCGCACGCCGCCGGCGTTGGTGGCGATGTTGCCGCCCACCTGGCTCGAGCCCTTCGACGCGAAGTCCACCGGCCAGAAGAGCCCGTCTCTCGCGCAGTGGTGGTGCACCGCCTCGGTGACCGCGCCGGCCTGCACCCGCACCGTCATGGCCAGCGTGTCGACGGGCTCCATCGCGCGCATGCGCTCGAGCGAGAGCACGACTTCGCCCTTCGCCGCGACGGCGCCCCCCGACAGCCCGGTGCGGCCACCGCTCGGCACCACCGCGACGCCGTGGGCGCTGGCGAGCTTCAGGAACCGGCTGACCTCGTCGGTGCTGCGGGGGCGCACCAGCAGCGAGGGCGCGGGCGTGAAGACCTTCGTCCAGTCCTTGCCGTAGGTGACGAGGTCGGCGGCGTCGGACGACGCGAAGTCGGCGGGGAAGTCAGCGGTCAGCGCGGCGCGAAAGGCGTCAGGCAACGTCATGGAGCCTCAGAACTTGTAGATGATGAAGCCCTGGGGCGGCGCGGGCTTCTTGCGGGTGAGGTCAGGCTCGCCGGCCGGGTCGAACGGCACCAGGCTCGACTCCGTGGGCACCAGGCTCGGGCGCGGCGCCTGCTTCGGCTCCTTCTGCAGGTCGGCCCGCTCGACCTCTCGGGCGATGGCCTCGAGCGTCGGGTCGACGGCGCGAACCTTGTAACCGGTCTGCATCGAGGCCCTCAGCGCTGCGCGTGCGGCGTCGGGGTCGCCGCGGCGGGCGTGCACCATCGCCAGGTTGTAGTGCGCGCGGCCCCGCGTTCGCCACTCGCCCGCGCCGGTCGCGGTGGCCAGGGCCTTCTCGAACAACGGCGCTGCGGCGGCGACGTCGCCCTTGAGCCAGTGCGCCCAGCCCAGCCGGAGCACCGCCTCACCCTTCGCGTCCGTCAGCTGCCGCAGCGCCGCGATCGCCTCGTCCAGCTTGTTCGCGTCGATGAGCCGGCTGCCCAGCTCGAGGCGGGCCGCCTTGCTGGTCGGGGCCAGCGCGAGGCCCTTCTTCGCCGCGTCGATGGCCTCGTCGTGTCTGCCCTGCCGCGCCAGCGCCTTGCTGAGCCGGCCCCAGGCGAACGGGGAGCCGGGATCGGCGGCGAGGTACTCGCGCCACGAGGCCTCGGCGCCCGCCTGGTCGTTGAGCAGGCCCTGGGTGTCGGCGAGGTAGGCGCGCGCGATCAGCTCGCCGGGGTGGCGCTGGAGCACGGCCCTCAAGCTGGCCAGGCCGGCTTCGTTCGACTGGTAGCGCGTCACCATCCAGAAGCGGGCGAGCGTGTACGGCTCCACCACGTCGTCGGCCTCGTCGAGGCTGTTGAGCGCGGCCGTCGCCCCCGCGGCGTCGCCGATGATGGCGCGCGCGAGGGCGAGCACCGCGTGGGCGAACCGCAGCGAGGGGTCGTGCTCGAGCGCCTTCCGACAGAGCGCCGAGGCGCGATCGAGCTCCTCGCCGTCGAGCACCGCGGGGTTGTCGATGCCCAGGGGCTGGCGAATCACCAGGGCGTAGCACTGCGCCAGCGCGCGCAGCGCCTCGGGCGACTTCGACGCCGGCTGCGCCACGGGGGCCTTCGGCAGGCTCGCCTTCTCGGTCGCCAGCACCGCCTGGGCGACCGCTTCGCTCCCCTGGGTGAGCGCCTCGGGCCAGGTGATGGGCAGCTTCGCGTTGAACCGCGTCGTCTTCTTCGCGTCGATGACGGCCCCGGTGAGCGTCATCTGCTTCGCGTCGGTCGAGAGGGCGACCGTCACCACCCGATCGGCGCCCAGGAACACCCGCGCCTGCTTCGCGGTCGCCTCCTCCGACAGCCGCGCGACCGGCAGCCCCTCGGCGTCGGCCATCGCCAGCACCTGCTTGAGGTGGAGCTCGGAGAAGCGACCTGACTGCTCGAGCAGCTCGGCGGCGCGCGCCTCGAGCATCAGGCCGAAGTCGCGCAGCTCGTCGTCGGTCGCCGACGGCGGCATCAGCGCGATGACGGGCTTCGTGGGCGCCGCCGTCGCCACGGCGGCCGACAGGGTGAGCAGGAGCGCGGTTCGCATGGCGCGACCTTAGCGACGATTCCTCGGCCCGCTCAGCGCGATCGCCGGGTCGGGCGGGGCCCTCCGTGCGCCCCGAGGCCGTGCTACGCGGAGGGGCATGGGAATCGTCTACACGGTGATGGCGGAGTTCGACGACCTCGCGGTCGCCAGCGAGTGGGTGCACTGGCTCCAGCACGGGCACCTGGCCGAGGTGCTCGCGGGCGGGGCGACCCACGCGATGATCGTGCGGGTCGAGCCGACCGACGCCCAGCCGCTGCGCTTCGAGTCGCGCTACCGCTTCGCGTCGATGGCCGCCTTCATCGAGTACGAGACGAAGTGGGCGCCGAAGCTGCGCGCCGAGGGGCTCGCGAAGTTTCCCCCGACGCGAGGGGTGCGCATGACGCGCCAGCTGGCCGAGGTGCTCACCGAGCGGTCGGCGTAGCAGCCTGATGAGCGCCCCTCGTCGCCCGCACCCACGCGGCATCGCCGAGCACCTTCGTCTGGCCCGCCGCGGTGCTTCAGGACGTTCGCTGGAGACTCCTTCCGGAACGGCTGGCCTCCACGGCCAGGCGTGGGGCCCGGCTCGTCAGCGTGCCCCGCTCCCGCACGGGCCCGGAGCCGCGGAATGAAGCCGAGCGGCAGCACGGGCCCGCGGTGGCGGCCGCGCGCCCGCCTCCTTC
>JACSRE010000384.1 GCA_014879945.1 Myxococcus sp. | reverse complement strand
AACCACATCTGGCGACCCGCGCCTACTGTCACTGGGGAGCGACTTTCCAAAACGGCCGCTCTGGTTTCGGTCGGGCCTGTCCTCAGGCGCAACAGCTTGATGGGCGGAGCACGGACGATCTCTTTGTAGCGATAGCTTACGCTCGTGCTGATGGATCAACGGCTTGCTAGTGGGGCCTGTCCGATGTCGGAACTGGTACGGAAATCGCTCTATTGGACCTTCAGTGTGCGTCACCCGAAGGTGACGCTCTGCAAGGAGCACGAAATGGTCAGCTTTTCCCGAATCGGAGCAGTGGTGGTGGCGGCGGCGCTGGTGGGCTGCGCGGGAACGGCGACTGACACGGCGGCGGACAGCGAGCTGCTCCTTGGCGCAAACGAAGACACCGCGACCATCAGCTCCGAGCTGACCGGCGGGGTGGCCATCGGGTCGACGCTGAAGACCACGGCCAGCCTGAACCTGCGCACCGGCCCCGGCATGGAGAACCGCGTTCGCCTGGTCATCCCCAGCGGCGGGCGCGTCACCACCATCAACCGCAGCACCCCGTCGGGCAGCTGGTACAACATCCGCTACAACGGCATCGATGGCTGGGCGCACGGCGGCTACCTGACGCTGGTGAGCTCGCCCACCGTCACCCCCAACCCCACCACCCCGACGCCGGTCGTCTCGTCGGCGCGCGACCAGGCCATCACCCGCGCCAAGGGCGCCGTGGGCTTCGCGTACCGCTGGGGCAAGGGCCGCTGGATTCCGTTCGGCGTGACGTCGTCGAACAAGGGCGTGTGCACGGGCAGCTGCCCCAACTGCTCCTTCCGCGGTGACTACGGCGCCGACTGCTCGGGCTTCGCCGCCAAGGTGTGGACGGTGCCCTCGTCGAACAACGTGATGACGGTCGAGGCGCACCCCTACAGCACCTGGAGCTTCGTGGGCGCCAACAGCCAGTGGTCGACGGTGTCGCGCTCGTCGCTGAAGAAGGCCGACGCCCTCGTGTACAACGACGGCAGCGCCGGCCACATCGTGATCTACGAGTCGGGCGACGGCTGGGGCTCGTCGTGGACCTACGAGGCCCGCGGCTGCGCCTACGGCATCGTGCACAACCTCCGCACCATCGGGGCGGCCTACAAGGGCATCGCGCGCGCGGGCTACTGACGCTCCAGCGCTCGACGCCGTACCCACGCCGGCCTTCCTCACGGGAGCGCCGGCGTCGTCGTGTCCAGGCTCGACGACTCGTTGCGCCAGTGCGCCTCGTCCCCTACAAGTCCGCGCCCTATGTCTCGCTACGAGCCGTCCGTCATTGAGCCGAAGTGGCAGTCCGAGTGGGAAACCAGGCGCCCCTTCAAGACGCCCACCGACCTCGCGGAGCTGAAGAAGAAGCCCAAGTACTACGTGCTCGACATGTTCCCGTACCCCTCGGGCGCGGGCCTGCACGTCGGCCACCCCGAGGGCTACACCGCCACCGACGTCGTCGCGCGGCTCAAGCGCATGCAGGGCTTCAACGTGCTCCACCCCATGGGCTGGGACGCCTTCGGGCTGCCGGCCGAGCGCGCGGCCCTGCGCGACGGCATTCACCCCGCCGTCATCACCAGGCGCAACGTCGACAACTTCCGCAGGCAGATCAAACAGCTCGGCTTCTCGTACGACTGGGACCGCGAGGTCGACACCAGCGCGCCCGACTACTACCGGTGGACGCAGTGGATCTTCTTGAAGCTCTACGAGCGGGGCCTGGCGTACCTGGCCGAGGTGCCCGTCAACTGGTGCCCCGCGCTGGGCACCGTGCTGGCCAACGAAGAGGTGAAGGACGGCAAGTACGTCGAGACCGGCGACGTGGTCGAGCGCCGCATGATGAAGCAGTGGATGCTCAAGATCACCGCCTACGGCGATCGCCTGCTCGAAGATCTCGACGGCCTCGACTGGCCCGACGGCATCAAGGAGATGCAGCGCAACTGGATCGGCAAGTCAGAGGGCGCCGAGGTGACGTTCAAGGTGCAGGGCTCCGACGCCTCGTTCACCGTCTTCACCACCCGCCCTGACACGCTCTTCGGCGCCACCTACTGCACGCTCGCGCCGGAGCACGCGCTGGTCGCACAGATCACCACGCCCGCGCAGAAGGCCGCCGTCGAGGCCTACGTCACCGAGGCGAAGAACAAGAGCGAGCTGGTGCGCAAGGAAGACGCCAAGAAGAAGACCGGCGTCTTCACCGGCGCCTTCGCCATCAACCCCGCCACCGGCCAGCCCGTGCCGGTGTGGATCGCCGACTACGTGCTGGCCAGCTACGGCACCGGCGCCATCATGGCCGTGCCCGCCCACGACGTGCGCGACCACGAGTTCGCGAAGGCGTTCGGCCTGCCCATCATCGAGGTGGTGAAGGGCGGCGCCGACGTGCAGGCCGAGGCCTTCGTCGACGAGGGCGTCGCGGTGAACTCCGGCGCGCTCGACGGCCTGGGCACGCTCGAGGCCAGGCAGAAGATGACCGCGTGGCTCGAAGAGAAGGGCCTGGGCAAGAAGCGCGTGCAGTACCAGCTGCGCGACTGGCTCTTCTCGCGGCAGCGCTACTGGGGTGAGCCGTTCCCCATCGTGCACCTCGAAGACGGCACCATCACCACGGTGCCCGAGTCACAGCTGCCGGTCGAGCTGCCCCACGTCGACGAGTACAAGCCCACCGCCGATGGGCGGCCTCCGCTGGCGCGCGCGGGTGACGCGTGGCTGGGCGTCACGCTCCCCGATGGCCGCAAGGGCGTGCGCGAGGTGAACACCATGCCGCAGTGGGCCGGCTCGTGCTGGTACTACCTGCGCTTCCTCGACGCGAAGAACGACCAGCAGGCGTGGGACCCCGAGCTCGAGAAGTACTGGATGCCGGTGGACCTCTACGTGGGCGGCGTCGAGCACGCGGTGCTGCACCTGTTGTACGCGCGCTTCTGGCACAAGGTGCTGTTCGACTGCGGGCTGGTCTCGACGAAGGAGCCGTTCCAGAAGCTCTTCAACCAGGGAATGATCCTCGCGTACTCGTACCGGAGCGAGAGCGGGAAGTACTTCTACCCGCACGACATCGACGACCGCGAAGACGGCGCCTTCGTGAAGGCCACCGGCGAGAAGGTACACAAGCAGGTCGAGAAGATGTCGAAGAGCCGCTTCAACGTGGTGTCGCCCGACGACGTCATTCGCGACTACGGCGCCGACACCCTGCGCCTGTACGAGCTCTTCATGGGCCCCCTCGAGCAGGTCAAGCCGTGGGAGATGAAGAACGTCGGCGGCTGCCTGCGGTTCCTCGAGCGCACCTGGCGCCTCATCGTCAACGAAGAGACCGGCGCGCTCAGCCCCAGGCTGACCGACGCGCCCCCCGAGAGCGAACCCGAGCTCAACAAGGCGCTCCACAAGTGCCTGCAGGCCGTCGAGCGCGACACCCTGGCCCTGCGCTTCAACACCGCCATCAGCCACATGATGACGTTCGCGAACGAGGCGACGGGCGCCAGGACGCTCCCCAGGGGCATCGCGAAGACCTTCATGACCGTGCTCGCCCCCTACGCGCCCCACCTCGCCGAGGAGCTGTGGAGCCGGCTCGGCGGTGAGGCCCTCGTCTCCATCACGCCCTGGCCGAAGGTCGACGCCGCGCTGATCGTCGACAACGTCGTCACCTACGCGGTGCAGGTGCTGGGCAAGCTGCGCGCCGAGATTCAGGCGCCGCTGACGGCCACCCAGGACGAGGTGCGCGCGCTCGCCGAGGCCGACCCGCGCATGAAGCCGTGGCTCGAGGGCAAGACGGTGAAGAAGTTCATCTTCGTGCCCAAGAAGCCCACCGCGGCCAACGGCATCGTGAACTTCGTGGTGGGGTGATGCGAGGGTGCGCGCTCGTCATGCTGGTGGTGACGGGGTGCGGCTACCGCGTCGTCGCGCCGGTGCGCGAGCTGCCCCAGGGGCTCGTCTCGGTGCAGGTGCCGGTGTTCGCCAACCAGACCTCGGAGCCCGGCGCCGAGGCGTTCTTCACCCAGGCGCTGCGTGAGAACTACCTGCGGGCGGGCCGGCTGGGGGGCGAAGATGCGCCGGGGCGCATCGAGGGCGTGCTGCTGAGCGTCTCGTCGTTTCCCCTCGTCGCCAGCCCCGGCCGCTTGCCGAACTACCGCTTCCTGGCGTCGGCGCAGCTGAAGCTGGTGAAGAACGGCGTGCTGGTGAACGCGGTGACGGTCTCGGGTGGAGAGGACTACCCGGCCGGCGCAGACGTGCTGTCGAGCGAGACCAACCGTGGGGCCGCGCTGCGCCGCCTGGCCGAGACCCTGATGCGCGAAGGGGCCGAGCGGCTCGCCACCGGCTGGTGACGTTCACCCAGCGCCCCGCTCGGGTGCACTTCCGAAGGCGACGGCGCGGTCGATCTCCACCGATGACGTACGGGTCTTCGCCGCTCGGCGCCGGGCCGATTGACGCCACCCAGGCCGCGGCGCGCGTCGCGCAGGCGGCGTTCGCTGCGGCTCGGGTGCCGCTGGACTCCGCGGCGCTGCGCTCCCAACGCCGTCGCTGCGTCGGGCCGCGCGGTCGTCTTCGACTGCCTCCTTCACGAACGACGCCGCCGGTCGAGGTGCAGAGACCGCTGGGCCCGTGCGCACGCCACGCGCCCACGGCAGCCGCAGAAAACACGACGGCCGGCGAAGCACCCTGCGTGGGGCTCCGTCGGCCGAGGGGAAGCGGCTGTGGGGAAGCGGCTGTTACTTCGCGGCCGGCTTGGCGGCGCTCTTCACGCTCAGGTTGTGACCCATGCGGGCCACCAGGCGCGAGGCGCTCTTGGAGTGCAGCACGCCCTTCGAGGCGGCGCGGTCGATGAGGCGCGTGGCGGCCTTGACGGCATCCTTCGCCTTGGCGGCGTCACCCGACGCGGTGGCCTCGCGGGCGACCTTGAGGGCCGCGCGGAACTCGGCCTTCACGTAGGTGTTGCGCAGCTTGCGCTTGAGAGACTGGCGGTGCCGCTTGGCGGCAGAGACGGTGTTGGCCACGGAAACGGCTCCTTCAACAAGTGAGAGGGGCGCCCCATAGCGGCCATGGCTCAGCCGGTCAAGGCCGGTGCGCCGCCTTCGCCGCCTTCTCTTCGGCTTTCGCCTCGTCCCAGAAGGCGTCCATCACCTCCAGCGTGGCCTCTCCGAAGGGAATGCCGGCGGCGGCGAGCTTCTCTTCCACCCGGTGAAAGCGGCTGGTGAAGCGCTTGTTCGTCATGCGCAGGGCGTCTTCCGGCGGGGTGTTCAGCTTGCGGCCCAGGTTCGCCAGGGCGAACAGCACGTCACCCAGCTCGTGCTCGATGGCGTCGCGGTCGTTCGCTTCGATCGCCTCGTCGAGCTCCCCCAGCTCCTCGTCGATCTTCGCCTTCACCCCTGTGAGATCGGGCCAGTCGAAGCCGATGCGCGAGGCCTTCTCGGTGAGCCGCTCGGCGCGCTGAAGGGCAGGGGCCGCCGAGGGCACGCCGTCGAGCACGCTGCCGGCCTTGCCGGTCTTCGCCAGGCGCTCGTCGGCCTTGAGCTTCGCCCAGTTCTGCAGCACCTGCTCCGCGCCCTCAAGCCGCTCGGTGCCGAAGACGTGGGGGTGGCGGCGCTCGAGCTTCTCGGCGATGGCGTTGGCGACGTCGGCGAGGGTGAACTCGCCCTGCTCGGCCGCCAGCTGCGCGTGGAAGACGATCTGGAAGAGCAGATCGCCGAGCTCCTCGGCCAGCGGCTTCCACGGGCCGCCGTAGGCCACCTTGTCCATCTCGTCGAGCACCTCGTAGGTCTCTTCGACGAGGTACGGGCGCAGGCTCCGGAGGTCTTGTTCCTTGTCCCACGGGCACCCGTCGGGCGCCCGCAACCGCCGCATCACGCCTGCCAACCGCTCGACCGCTGCGCCGATGTCCGACATGGGGCGGCCTGTAGCACGCTCGCCTCTGAGGTCGAGGCGTCGAAAAACGAGGTGGCGCGCGTGCGCTGGGCTACATTCAGTTCTGCCTGCATGAGATCCTTCGCGTGCGCCTGCATGCTTCTGGCGACCACCGCCGCGTTCGCTCAGGTCGAGC
>JACSRE010000233.1 GCA_014879945.1 Myxococcus sp. | reverse complement strand
CCCCCGGCGCCGGGCGAGGAGCCACAGCGCGCCCAGGGCGAAGAGCCCGCCGGGGGCCGCCACGCAGCCGCCTCCTTCTGGTGGAGGGCTCGCGGCCGCCGCGGCGTCGTCGAGCGTCACGGCCACCGCCGGGCTCTCGCCCCGGTTGCCGGCGGCGTCGAACGCCAGCACCTTGAGCGTCACCGCGCCGCGGGGCAGCCCAGCGGCGTTCAGTTCGAGCTTCCACGGGGCCGCGGTGGCCGTCGCGACCGAGACGTCGTCCACCAGCGCCTCGACCCGAGCGACGCCGACCGCATCAGAGGCGTCGACCTCGACGTTGAAGCGCCCCGCGCGGCGCTCGCCGGCCTTCGGCGAGAGGATGGTGACGACCGGCGCCGTGGTGTCAGCGACGGTCACCTGGTCCACCACGCGCACCGAGCCTGCGCCCGAGCGCCCCATGGCCACCGCCTGCACCACGTGCGGCCCGCCGAGCCTGGTGCCCGCGACGAAGCGCCCGGTGGAGGACACGACGCCGCCGCCGGTGACCGCCCAAGAGAAGGCGGGCGTCGTCATCATCGAACCACCGAACTGGTCGACGGAGCGGGCGGCGAACTGCAGCGCCTTGCCCGGCTCCACCTCGCCCGCCACCGGCGTGACCGCGATGGTCGAGAAGGTCGCCTGCACCACCACCGACACCGTCGAGGCGGCGCTCTGGCTCTGCGCGTCCGTCACCAGCACCCGCAGCACGTGGGTGCCGGCCTGGGTGAAGGTGGCCGTGGTCTGCTTCGCCGCGTTGGTGCCGTTGGGCGCGAAGGTGACGGCCCCGGGGCCCGAGGCGACGCTCCACGTGTAGCTGAGGGCCGACTCGGGCTGGTCGTCCACGCCCAGCACCGACACCCGAGTCGTCGTGGTGGTGACGGTGGCGGGCGTCGCGGCGGCCGAGGTGGCGATGCGGGGCGAGGTGGCGCCGCCGGTGACGGTGACAGTGAAGGTGGTGAAGCCCGCGCGGTCACCCGAGCTGCTCCCGTTGCCGTTGCACGAGTTGCCCGCGCCGAACAGCCGCACCGGCCCGGCGAAGGGCGGCGCGACCAGCTGGAAGGCGAAGGTGGCGCGGCCGTTGGTGAAGGCCCTCGGCGCGGTGTGGTGAATCTCGTTGCCGAAGCTGACGGTGTCGGCGCGCACGCCCAGCAGCTGCGCCGCGGGTGAGTCGACCGCCACGTCGAGGCCTGCGCGCGCGCTGGCGCCGCCGGTCACCACGAGCTGGTAGTCGCCGGTCTGTCCGGCCTGGAGCGTCGCCGGGCCGGTGATGGTGACCGTCGGCGTCGCGCCGCCGGAGTGGCAGTTGTTGCAGGTGTCGGCGGTGTTGCCGGCGTAGCCCACCACGCCGAGCTGGTTGGCGAAGGCCTGGGCAGAGAGAACGCAAACGAAGGCGATGAGGCGCACGGGTTGATCCAGAGCAGCCCTCGTGCCAGCGAGAACGAGCGCGCAGCCGCCGAGAAACACGGGCGGCGAGGCCGCGGTGAACACTCCCGTGCTCACGCGCGCACGTCGCAGTGGGCTGTCACCTCAGCTTGCTCACCAGGCAGCGCGACGGCGCCCAGCGACCAACGCCAGAGGGCGCAGTCCCGCGCTCTCCGCAGCTTCCGCCCAGGCACCCAGGCCATGGATCGAGCGGACGCTCGCGGAGACGCCCCGACTCCTGACTGGCGTCAACGTCGTAGCCGCGAAAATCGGCCGCGCGGCCACTGTTGGAGCGGCGTTCCGCACTACGCTCGAGGCATGAGCGCACCGTGGGCCGACACCGGTGACGGCGTGTTGCTCGAGCACCTCTCGGTGGCGACGGGCGCGATGATGTTCATCGTCAGCCTCAAGCCGAAGACGCTCTGGGTCAACGACGCGCTGGTCGAGCAGACCGGCTACACCTTCGAGGACTACGCCTTCGAGCGCTTCGAGAACCCCTTCATCCCGCCCGAGGACATCGCGGTGGTCCTCGCTGAGCTGACCCGGTTTCTCGCCAGTGATGACGGCGTCAGCCGCGAGGTGAGGAACCGCTTCGTCGATCGCTGGGGTGGCACGCTGCACGTGCGCTCCCGCATCGCGAAGATCCTGTGGAAGGGCGAGCAGGCGCTCCTCTACACCACCTACCTCGCGGGCCCCGACCAGGCGCAGGCCGTCGAGCTGGAGCAGCGGTATCGCTCCCTCGTCGAGGCGGCCACCGACGCCATCGTGCGCCTCACGCCTGCGCTCACCGTTCAGTTCAGCAACCGGAGCTTCCAGGCGCTGGTGGGCAAGCCACCGCTGGAGCTCAACAGCCTGCGCTTCACCGACCTCGTGGCTCAGTCACATCGCGCGGAGCTCCACCGGCAGCTCACCAGCGACGCGGTGACCATCGCGGTCAACGTGCCGGTGTCTTCCGCTGACGGACAAGAGGCGTGGCTCGAGGGCACCTTCGTGCGAACGACCGTCGGCCCTCACGCGGGCATGCTGCAGGCCATCCTCCGGGACACCACCGAGAAGCGCCGGCTGGACGCGCGGGTGCAACAGGCCCAGAAGCGCGAGACGCTGGGCCAGCTGGCGGGCGGCATCGCCCACGACTTGAACAACATCCTCACCGGGGTTCTCGGGTCAGCCACGCTCGCCGAAGAGGCGCTGCGCCGGGGGCAGTCGGCCGCCGAGCCGCTGGCCGACATCCGCCTGGCGGCCCAGCGCGCCGGCGAGCTGAGCTCCTCGATGCTCGCGTACGCCGGCGAAGGGAACGCGCAGCGCGTGCCCCTCTCGCTGGCAGACCTCGTGGTCGAGATGAAGCCCCTGCTGGCGTCGGCGCTGCCGAAGAACGTGGAGCTCCAGGTGACGACGCCCGAGGGCCCGCTCGCCGTGGTGGGCGACGAGAACCAGCTGAGGCAGGTGATCATGAACCTGATCATCAACGCCGCCGACGCCAGCCGGCAGACCGGTGGGGCCGTCGAGGTGAGCGCCGGCGTTCGCGCCGTGGAGGACGCGCCGCGAGACGGCGTGCAGGTCTTCGGCGACGGGCCGACGACGGGCCGGGTGGCCTTCGTCCTCGTCGAGGACCGGGGCACGGGCATGTCGCCCCAGCTGGTGACCCGCATCTTCGACCCCTTCTTCTCCACCAAGGCCAGGGGACGGGGGCTCGGGCTGGCGGCGGCGCTGGGGATCCTCGGGCGCCACGGTGGCTGCGTGCGGGTGAAGAGCGAGCCAGGGCGCGGCACCTCGATGGAGGTGTGGCTCCCGCTCACCGACCAGCCGCTGCGCGGCAAGGTGAAGGCCACCGACGCCGCGAGCCTCGTCGGCGGCCAGGGCGTCGTGGTGCTGGTGGTGGATGACGAGGCGATGATCCGCCGGCTGGCGCGCCGGGCGCTCGAGCAGCGGGGCTACCAGGTGCTCGAAGCGGGCTGCGGCGAAGACGCGCTCGAGGTGCTGCGCGCGCACCCCGAGGTCCAGGCCGTGGTGCTCGACCAGACGATGCCCGGCATGGGCGGCCAGAAGACGCTGGAGCAACTCCGCAAAGACGCCCCCACGCTCCCCGTCGTTCGCACCAGCGGCTACTCGGCCGAGCAGGCGGGCGGCGCGAGCGACGCCCATACCCACTTCCTCTCGAAGCCCTTCGGCACGCCGCAGCTCCTCGACGTGCTGCGACAGGCGCTCGACAGAGACTGAGCCAGACGGCGCACGGCATACTGCCTCCCCATGTGGACCGACTGGACGCCCGCCACCTGCATGCCCGACTCGTGCTTCTGCGAGGCGGTGCGAGAGGGCGCGGTGCGCCAGCCGGCGAACACCTGGTCGAGCCTGGCCTTCTGTGTCGCCGCCGCGGTGATGGCGTGGGAGCTGTCGTTCCGTCGTGAGAGCCGGGGGCTGCGCCCGGTCGAGGCCGCGTGCTTCGCGGCGGCGGTCTTCCTCGTCGGGGTGACGAGCGCCTTCTACCACGCGTCGCTGTCCTTCTTCGGCCAGTGGCTCGACGTGCAGTCGATGTACCTGGTGGTGCTGGCGGCGTTCTCGGTGAACGTCGACGCGCTGCGACCGGGCCGACCGCGGCGCTTCTTCACGCTCTACTTGGGCCTCAACGTGGCGCTCGGGGTGCTGCTGTACGCGGTGCCGGTGCTGCGGCGCTACGCCTTCGGCGGCGTCATCTTCGCCATCATCGCCACCGAGGTGCTGCTGCGGCGGGGCGCGCTCCGGGCCTGGGCGCTCCGGCCGCTGTGGGCCGCCGTCGCGCTGCAGGCGCTGGCCTTCTGCATCTGGACGCTCGACACCCTCCACCTCGTCTGCGCGCCGCACAGCCTGCTCCAGGGCCACGCCGCCTGGCACACGCTCGGCGCCTTCGCGTCGTACGCGCTGTGGCGCTTCTATCGCGGCGCGAGCTGACCCACCGCGCGGCCTCGAGGGGTGGTGATTCCAGCCGCAGCGGCACGACGAGGTTTCACCGGTGACGAGGCCCCGCATTCGCGGTTTCATCCCCTGCGCTCCATGTTCCCCGCCCGCCGCGACGTCCTCCGCCAGAAGTCGGGCACCCTCGCCGCCACGCCGCTGCCGCTCCTCCTCCACGCGCTGCTCGTCGAGGAGCGTGACGCCACGCTCGAGCTGCGCCTTCGCAACCTCGAGAAGCGGGTCACCTTCGAGGGCGGCGCGCCCACCGGCTGCGAGTCGAACCTGCTGCACGAGACGCTGGGACCCTCGCTCGTCAAGAAGGGCAAGCTGACCGAGGCGCAGCACCACCAGGGCCTCGCCGAGTGCGTGGCGGCGGGCAAGCCGCTGCAGGTGTGGCTGCTCGAGAAGCAGGTGTTGTCGGCCTTCGACCTCTTCAAGCACCTGCAGGCGACGCTGGGCCGCAGCCTGCTCGACAGCTTCGGGTGGAGCGACGCGAGCTGGAAGCTGCTGCCTCCAGACGAGCTCGACGCGCCCGTGCGCATCAACGCGCTCCAGCTCATCTTCACCGGGTGCCAACACCTGCCGGCCGCCACGCTGTCGGCGCAGCTCGAGACGAAGCCCGAGACCGTCTTCGCCCTCCTGCCCGACGCGCCGCCGGTGCACGACGAGCTCAAGCTGTCGGCGAAAGAGACGCGCCTGGTGCAGGCCCTCAAGCGCAAGGCGACGCTGGCGGAGCTGTGCGCGCTGCCCGGCATGACGGTCGACGAGGTGCACCGCCGCCTGTACGCGCTGCGGCTCCTGGAGTTCGTCGACACCGCCGAGGCCATCGCCGCGATGCCGGTGCGCTCGCGGCCCACGCCGGTGCCCCAACCTCAGTTGGTGGCGGCGCCGCTGGAGCGCCCGGCGCAGGGCCTCCCCTTCCTCGACGAGGACCCGGCGACGCAAGACCTGCTGGGCCGAGAGTTCCTCTCCTTCCGCTCCAAAGACGCCTTCGAGCTGCTCGGCGTCACCGTGGACACCCAGGGCGCGGCGCTCCAGCGGGCCTTCCTCGCGAAGACGGCCGCGCTCGCGCCGGTGCGCTTCGCCAGCCCCGAGGCCCGCGCCCGCGCCGAGACGTTGTCGATGGCGTACGCGAAGGCCTTCGGCGCGCTCAGCGAGTCAGACACCTGGCAGCAGCACCGCGACCGCCGCGCGGCGCGCGACTCGAAGACGCCCCAGGCCCTGCGCCAGAAGGCCGCCGCCGAGGCGGTGAAGATTCGCACCGACCTGCTCGACGCACAGTCGCAGTTCGAAGAGGGCCGCAAGCGGCTGGCCGCGGGCAACCCACGCTCGGCGCTGGAGCACTTCCAGTACGCGCTCGACATCGAGCCCAGCGGCCGCGTGCTCGCCTGGCTGGGGTGGACGAGGTACCAGCTCGAGCCGAACGGCGCGGCAGCGTGCTTCGAGGTGCTGACCCGCGCCTGCGAGCAGGACCCGGCGTGCGAAGAGGCGCAGGTGTGGCGCGGCGACCTGGCGATGGTGGTGGGCCGACCGGACGTGGCGCTCGAGGCGTACCGCCAGGCGGTGAAGCTGGCGCCGAAGAACGCGCGCTACGCCGAGCTGCTCCAGGTGGCGACGAAGGCCGCGCGCCGCTGAGGCGCCCACGGCGTCCTCCATTCCAGCCGGGC
>JACSRE010000271.1 GCA_014879945.1 Myxococcus sp. | reverse complement strand
TGCGCCGAGCCCGCCGCCGTCGCTGCCGTCACCGCCGCGCCCCACCGATTGGCAGTCGGCCGTGGCGGCGTCGAACCAGCCGTCGCTGACGGTGACCCTGACGGACGAGAACGCGCCGTCTCCGTCGCCGCCACGCTCGACGCCTCCGCTCTTCGAGTCGGCCCCGACGCCGCAGGCGAGCGACTTCCCCTCGTTCTCGAAGTCGCCGATCCCCATCGCCGCATCGTCGAACGTCGGCGTGCCGATGACGTCTGCGCCAGACCCGGTGGGCGTCGCCTGGGCGTGGTCGAACAACAGCCCGGCGCCGTTTCGTGACCCCGGAGCGCGAGAGGCCCCGGCGCCCATCCCCGAGCTGCCGGTGCCGCAGCCCTCGCCGCTGACGCCCAACGCCACCTCGGCGTGGGACAACAAGAGCAACCCGGGGATCAAGCTGTCGGCCATCGTGGGCGAGGCGAAGGCCCTCGAGATGCTCTCGTCGGACTCGGCGGTGCGCCACCTCGACAACCCCCAGTCCGCGAAGGACGAGGTGAAGACGCTGCTGCGGGGCGCGCGCGATCTGCTCGATCTCGACGACCACACCGGCGCCATGGAGCTGATCGTCAAGGCCCAGACGGTCGCGCCCGACGACCCCGACGTGAAGATCATGCGGGAGCGCAGCGAGAAGACGCTGCTGACGATGTTCGAGTCGAAGCTGGGCAAGC
This sequence comes from Myxococcus sp., assembly GCA_014879945.1. Taxonomy (GTDB): domain Bacteria; phylum Myxococcota; class Myxococcia; order Myxococcales; family Myxococcaceae; genus Xiheimicrobium. The sequence goes on along the minus strand of JACSRE010000271.1, from coordinate 25,742 downwards.
TCGAGACCATTCCCCGGGTGCTGCTGAAGGAAGACGAGATCATCTGGCTCAACCTCGATCACCGCGCCGGCTTCGTGCTGGCGCAGATCGACGGCACGGTGAGCTTCGACGATCTCTTCGCGGTGTCGGGCATGTCGCGGCTCGACACCTCGCGCATCCTCGCGCAGCTGATCGACGAGGGCGTGATCAGCCGGAGCTGAGCCGCCTCAGCGGTCGAGCGGGTCGTCGGGCTCCTGGCCCGCGGCGGCCTTCACCTGGCGGTCCTTCCAGACGCTCATCGCGTAGTCCACCAGGGTGTCGAGGTAGGTGTTGAGCGGCGGGCAGCGAACGCCGGTGCCGTCGAGCAGCTCGAGGGCGGTGTGGCAGTTGTAGAGCGCGAGGTGGTTGACGTAGTTGACCGCCGCGCGCTGGGGCCGCACCAGCTTCTCGAGCCCCGGGAGCCGCATCATCAGATCGGCGGCGCGCGCCGAGACGTTGAAGCGCGGCAGCTTGCGGTTGGAGCGCCTGGCGATCAGCTCGTAGACGCGCCGGGCGCTCATGGGGTTCGGGTCGACGAGGTGCACCGTCTTGCCTCTCCCGGCCGGGTTGCGCGCCAGCGACCAGGTCGCCTCGACGACGAAGTCCACCGGCACCACGTTGAGCGGCGCCACCCCGTTGCCCGGCAGCGGCAGCGGCACCACCAGAGGCGACAGCACCAGCAACATGCCCAGGTAGTACGGGCCGTCGAAGCGCTCGATCTCTCCGGTGTGCGAGTCGCCCACCACCGTCGCGGGGCGGATGATGGTGATGGGGAGCTTGTCGCGCTCGCGCTGCACCAGCTTCTCGGCGAGGAACTTGGTCTCTTCGTACGAGTTGCGAAACCCCTGCCCGCAGTCGAGCTCGTCTTCGGCGATGACGCCGACGCGATCGCCCGAGACGTAGGTGGTGCTGAAGTGCACCAGGCGCTGCAGCTGCTTCGCGTCGCGCGCCAGCTCGAGCACGTGCCGGGTGCCGTGCACGTTCACCTGGTGCGCGGTCTCTCGCGGCATGCCCAGGTACGAGATGGCCGCGAGGTGGAAGATGTACGTCACCTCGTCGCACAGGCGCTGGTACTCCGGCCCCGAGAGCCCCAGGTGGATGTCGACGATGTCACCCGAGAGGATGTCGATCGGCGCCGGGCCCAGCTTCGCGGCGTACTGGGTCGCCTCCTTCACGAAGCGCGGCTGAACCAGCAGCACGATGCGGGTGTCGCGAGCCACCTTCGCGAGGTGTCGCACCAGGCGCTTGCCGATGAAGCCGGGGTAGCCGGTGATGAAGATGGTGCCAGACACGGGCCGGCAGCATAGCGAAAGCCCGCTGCGTCGGCGGCGCGACCTTTCAGCCGCGCGCGAGCATCTGCCGCCACACCTCGTCGACCTGCGCGTCCAGGGCCTCGCGGCTCCCGGCGTTGTCGATGATCCACGTCGCGACGCGGCGCTTCTCGTCGAGCGGCATCTGGCTGTCGATGCGCCGGTCGGCCTCGGCCGCCGAGAGCTGGTTGCGCGCCATCAGGCGGGCCCGCTGCACCTCACGGGGGGCCACCACCAGCACCACGCCGTCGAGCCCTTCGTGCAGCCGGTTCTCGATCAGCAGCGGCGCGTCGTAGAGGGCGCGCGGCGCCCCGCTCTCGGCGAGGGCCTGGGTGCGCTCGAGGACGGCCTCGCGAATGCGCGGGTGGGTGATGGCGTCGAGCGCGGCCCGCTCGGTGGGGTTGGCGAAGATGCGGGCGCCCAGGGCCGCCCGGTCGAGGGTCTGGTCGGCGTCCACCACCCCGGGGAACCGCGCGGCGATCTCGGCCAGCGCCGGCTGCCCCTTCGCCACCACCTCACGCGCCACCACATCGGCGTCGATGAGGGGCATGCCCTTCTCGACGAAGCGCTGCGCGACGGTGGACTTGCCGGTGGCGATGCCGCCCGTCAGGCCGAACAGCTGCACGTCACGCCTTCGCCGGGAGGAAGGCGAACGACTGCACGTACTTGCCGTCGTCTCTGAAGAACACCGCGAGGCCCAGCCGCAGGAAGATGAGGTAGGGCGGCTTGCCGGTGACCTCCTTGACGAAGAAGCAGGGGCTCTCGGCGTCGGGGTCTTTCGCCTTGGGGTCGCACGCGGGCCCGTAGCTGGCCTCGATGGCGGCCTTGTCGATCAGCGGCGCCGGGTAGACGTCGATGCGGGCGACCGTCTGGGTTCCAGGCGCGAGCTTGAACTGGGCCTGCACCGTTCCCGGCACCGCCTGGAGCCCCGAGTAGATCAACACCGTCTGGCCCTTCACCTCGGTCTTGCGGGTGGGCTCACCGAACTTCCCGAAGACGTCGAGCGCGCTCGAGACTCCGGGTTGAATGCCCTGCCAGGGCTTCGCCGCCGAGACGGCGCCAGAGAGGAGGAGGGCCAGAAAGAGGAAGCGCGACATGGTGAGCACGTGCATGCTACGCCAGACCCGATGGCTTCGACGTTTCTTCGTGTCGGAATCGCGGTCTCGGTGTGCGCCTCCGGCGTCGCAGGTGCGTACGACTTCCTCGGGCCCGACAGCTGCCAGAGCTGCCACGTCGAGGCCTACACCGCGTGGAAGGCGTCTCCGCACGCGCGGGCCAAAGACGTGCTCTCGCCGACGCAACAGCGCGACGCCCGCTGCCTGTCGTGCCACTCGCCCAACGACGTCGATCAGAAGCAGGCCGGGGTGACGTGTGAGTCGTGCCACGGCGGAGGCCAGTACTACTCGCCCAGGTACGTGATGAAGGACGCCGAGCTGGCCAGGCTGGCGGGCCTCGTCGACCCGACCGAGAAGGCGTGCCGTGCCTGTCACGACGCCTCGAGCCCGTCGCTCAAGCCGTTCGACTTCGCCGCCAAGCTCAAGGCGATGGATCACTGGTCTGCCGAGCGCGCCCGGCGCAAGTCCTCGTCGGCGTCGGTGACGCCCGAGAAGGCGCCAGTTCGCTCGTTCGCGCAGTGGCTGCGTCACCAGCCCCCGTCGTTGGTGCGACAGACGCCGTGATCAAGGTCCTCGACGCCGCCTTCGTGACCACCGCGACCAAAGCGGCGCAGTGGCCGCGTGAGCCCGTGCCCGAGATCGCCTTCGTCGGGCGCTCGAACGTGGGCAAGTCGTCGATGATCAACACGCTCGCCCACCGCAACAAGCTGGTGCGCGTCTCGAACACGCCCGGCCGTACCCGCACCCTCAACTTCTTCGATCTCACCATCGAGTCGCACGGCAAGAAGCGCGTGGTGCGGCTGTGCGATCTACCCGGCTACGGCTTCGCCAAGGTCTCGAAGACCGAGCGCGACCAGTGGCAGCGAATGATCTCGGAGTACCTGACGGAGCGGCACACGCTGAAGGTCGTCGTCAGCATCATCGACGGAGAGATCGGCCCGACCAGCGACGACGTGACGATGCTCGACTTCCTCCAGACGACGCCGCCGAAGATCCTGGTGGCGGCCACCAAGCTCGACCGCATCGGCAAGTCGCACCGCAAGCCGCGCGTGCTCGAGCTGGCGAAGAAGCTCGAGCTGCCGGTCGAGGCGGTGGTGGGCTTCTCGTCGACGGAGCGCATCGGCGTCGTCGACGTGTGGAACCGCGTGCTCGCGACGGTCGACGGGCGCTGACGCCTCAGTTGACCCCGGCCTGAGGGTGGGCCAACACTCCTCTCATGGCTCGGCTCCTCCTCCCCATCGTCTGGCTCACCCTCGCCGGCTGCCAGTGCCAGTGCACCAACCGCGTCGAGTTCAATGAAGACGCGGGCCGAGGCGCCCGGGACGGCGGCCCGACCGTCATCTACCCCGATGGTGGGCAGGGCGGCGGGTCGAGCGGCGGCGGGCAGGGCGGCGGCGGCGGCGGCCAGGCGATCGACGGGGGCGACGGCACCACCACCGTCGGCCTCGGCCCCGGCTCGTTCACCCTCGATGGCGGCGCGGGCGGCGTCGGCGCGGGCGTGACCATCAACCCGATGGGCCACATCGTGCTGGGCGTCGGCGCCCTCGACTTCGGCTTCATGTGGGTGGCCAACAACAGCCAGGGCTGGGTCTCGAAGTACGACACCCGCACCGGCCGCGAGATCGGGCGCTACTGGGCCACCATTCCCAAAGACTGCGCGAACAGCCCGGCGGGCCCGCCGTGCGCCGGCGGAGCCTTCCAGCCCGCGTTGGCCGCGGGGCCCGGCCGGCACAACCCCTCTCGCACGGCCATCGATCGCTTCGGCAACGTGTGGGTCGCCAACCGCGCCAACGGGCAGCAGGGCTCGGTGACGAAGATCGCCAACGATCTGGTCGACTGCGTCGATCGAAACGGCAACGGCTCGATTCAGACCAGCCGCGACCTCAACAACGACGGCACCATCAGCACGGCGCCGGCCGACGGCGAGATGATCATCCCCAGCGACTTCAACGACCCCAACCAGTACGACGAGTGCGTGCTGTTCTCGACGCCGGTCGGCAGCGTGGGCACCGACATCGCGGCGCGCGCCATCGCGATCTCGGCGGGAGTCGAAGGGTCTGCCGGTGACGTGTGGGTGGGCATCTACCGCGACAAGCGCATCTTCAAGCTCTCGACGCTGACCGGGCAGCCGGTGCCGGTGAACGCGGCCGGGCTGACGTACGTGCAGCTCGCCAACGACTTCGGCGTGTACGGGGCGATCGTCGACTCGCAGCAGCGGCTGTGGGCCGTGCACATCGGGCAGGCGCGCTTCACGTTGATCGACACCTCGACCGGCGCCGTCGTGAGCGAGGTGCGGGCGCCGGCGAACCTCAACTGCGGCGCCTACGGCATCGGCATCGACGGCCAGGACCGGGTCTGGGTGCCCGGCTGGAGCCAGGGGGCCCGCGCCTGCCGGTACGATCACCGCACCGCCACCTGGACGGCCTTCGACTTCACCGCGGCGCGCAGCCAACGGAACACGCCGTTCGGCATGGGCCGGGGCATCGCCGTCGACGTGCAGGGCACCGTCTACATGAGCGGCTATGGCGCCTCGCTCGGGCAGCTGATTCGCTTCGACGCCGAGACGGGCGCCATTCGCCCGTACGGAGGCAGCGACTTCATCGACTACAGCGACGCGCAGTCGGCCGCGGCCATCGGCGTCGGGCTCGACAACGAGGGGCAGCCGTGGGTGAACAACAGCTCGGGCAACATGGTGCGGGTGGACAACGCGACCGGCAACGTCCTCAAGTCGTCGCAACAGCCGTCGGGGCTCTACACCTACAGCGACTTCACCGGGTACCAGCTGCGCAACTTCACCGCGCCCCGCGGCACCTACCGCCGCGACTTCACCGGCTGCGACGAAGACACCGAGTGGCGCACCCTCACGTGGGACGCCACCACCCCGGCCAACACCACCCTCACCGCGGTGGTGAAGGTGGCCAACACCGTGGCCGAGCTGAGCGCTCCCACCGTCGCGCGCTATGGGCCCTTCTCGACCTCGCCGGTCGACCTGCGGGCGCAGGGCGTGGTGCCGCGCAAGTACCTGAGGGTCGAGTTCACCCTCGCGTCGGCCGATCGGGTGACGACGCCGGTGCTCAAGAGCTTTCAGGTGACGTCGTTCTGCGGGGTGATGATTCAGTGAGCACGTGGGCGAGAGGGCGGAAACGGTGAGTCACGAGGCCCGTAGAGCAGAGCTGATGCGGCGGCTGGGCGAGCTGGCGCCGAAGAAGAAGCTCGACGCGATGCTGGAAGAGGTCGACGGCCGCGCGCTGGTGCGCGGCATCGCGGCCGAAGAGGTGTACGCCACCATCATCGACGTGGGGCTCGTCGACTCGACCGAGATCGTGCAGCTCTCGACGCCCGAGCAGTTCCGCACCTACGTCGATCTGGCCAGCTGGCAGCGCGATCGGGTTGACGTGCTCGAGGTGCTCCATTGGCTGCGCGCGGCGCGGGGCGATGACGACGCTGAGTACGCGCGCAAGCTGCAGCGCCTCGACGTCGAGCTGATCGAGCTGATGTTCAAGCGGCTCACGCGCATTCACGACCTCGAGGCCGACCCCGACGTCGCCACCGAGGGCGTCACCCTCGAGACCCCCGAGGGCCAGTTCCTGATCGAGTTCACCGTCGACGGCGTCGATGAGCACGCCATGCGCCAGCTGACGAAGGACCTGATGGCGGCCAACCCCTTCGAGCTGACGCGGTTCCTCGAGGCGGTGCGGTGGGATCAGCCGACCGAGCTGGAAGAGGCGGCGTTTCAGTTTCGCCAGAGCCGCCTGCAGGACCTGGGCTTCCCCCCGCTCGACGAGGCCCTCAAGGTGTTCGCGTGGGTGGACCCCGACAAGGCGAAGGTCGCCACGGGCGCGCCCGGGCTCTCGCGACCGGGTGACCGCGTCGACTACGTGCTGGCGATGTTCAAGGGCCTCGACCCCGTCGAGCGGCAGAACCTCGAGGGCGAGGTGCGGTACCTGGTCAACTGCATCCTCGTCGCCGAGGGGGCCGAGCCCGGAGACCCTGCGGCGCTGCGGCGGCTGAGCGAGCAGGCGCGTGACACCCTCGAGCTGGGCCTCGAGCACCTGACCGGCGCAGACCCCGCCCTGGCGGTGGACGTCGTCCGTGAGTGCACGCTGCGCGAGATCTTCCAGCTGGGCTTCTCGATGACGCTCAAGCTGAAGCGTCAGGTGGAGCGCCTGGCCCAGGAGCCCGGGAGCCGCTTCGCCGACACCTGGCTGGCGCTGGACGAAGAGGCGGCCGCGCTCGCGGCGTTGATGCGCCGGCGCCCGCTGAAGGCCCTGAAGGTGCCGGGCGCCGAGCCGGTGACGTTCCGCTCCAAGCGGGAGCTGGCCGAGGCCGAGGCGCTGATCGCGCGGGTGCGGCGCCAGCGGGCGATCTTCAGCGCGCTCCTGGGCCCATCGCCGGCCGACGCCATCGCCCGCTTCGGCGCCAGGCTGAGCGAGCTGACCGCCCAGCGCCTCTTCCTCGCCGTCGTCTCGGCGGCCGAGGTGTCGGGGGTGGTGGACGTCGCGCCGTTCCCCGAGCTGCGCGTGCAGGAGTTGGTGACCCGGCTCTTCGACGAGCGCGGGCGGCAGCCGGTGCTGCGAGAGAGCGCGGGCAAGCGCGCCGTCGAGGTGCTGAGCGCGAAGCTGTCAGAGGGCGCCGGCGAGCTCGAGGCCATGGTGGCGCGGGTGAACCAGGCGCTGCTCGCCGACGTCGGCCGTCGGTGGCTCGACGAGGGCCGCGTCGACCCAAAGAAGATCGTCGCGCTGCCGATCGCTGGCCAGCCGGTGATCTGAGCGGCCATGTCGGCGCGCGTCTTGAGCCTGCCGGGCTGGAACGGGTCAGGCCCGGAGCACTGGCAGACGCGCTGGGAGCGCCTCGACGCCCGCGTGGTGCGCGTCGAGCAAGCGTCGTGGACCGAGCCCTCGCTGCCCGCCTGGCGCGCGCGCCTGCTGGAGGCCCTGCGCGCGTCGAACGAGCCCACGGTGTTGGTCGGCCACAGCCTGGGCGCGCTCCTGGCGGTGGACTGCGCGGCGGCCCCCGAGGCGCGAGGGGTGGTGGGCGCGCTGCTGGTGGCGCCGCCTGCGCTCGCGTCGCGCGACGACGTGCCACCGGCCGTGAGGGCGTTTGGGGCGGCCCCGCGGGCGCGGCTCCCGTTCCCCTCGACGCTGGTGGTGAGCGACGACGACCCCTTCTCGACGGCGAGCGAGGCCCGCGCCTTTGCCGAGGCCTGGGGCTCCCAGGTGGTGCGCATCGGCGCGCGGGGGCACGTCAACGCCGACTCGGCGCTGGGCACCTGGCCCGAAGGCTTCGAGCTGCTCCGTCGGCTCCGCGCCGCGGCGCCGTTCACCATCGATCCCCGGCTCGCCGCAGACACGCACCTGGTGGGCCACGGGCCGCTGTCGGAGCTGCGGCTGTACGACGACGCCCGCTACCCCTGGTTCGTCCTGGTGCCGCGTCGCGCGGGCGCCGAGGCGCTCTGGCACCTCGATGACGCAGCGCGCGCGGCGCTGACGCGCGAGTCTGCGGTGCTCCTCGAGGGGCTCGAGGCCGCGTTCGCGGTCGACAAGGTGAACGTCGGCGCGCTGGGGAACGTGGTGCGGCAGCTCCACGTGCACCACGTCGGCCGGCGCCTCTTCGACCCCGCGTGGCCGGGGCCGGTCTGGGGGCACTCGGCCCGCGTCGAGGCGCCTGCGTCCCTCAAGCAGGAGCGGGTCGCGGCGCTCTTCGCGCAGCGGGCGGTCGCGGCGCTGTTCTCGAAAGACGCCTGAGCGGGCGTCAGCTCACGTCGCGCCCGACGGCCTCGGCCAACGAGCCAAGCCCGAGCGACGCCACCTTCGCCTCGAGCTCCTCGAGCATGCGCCCGGGCAGCCCGGGGCCGCCGTAGACGAAGCCGGTGTAGACCTGCACCAGCGACGCGCCGGCGGCGATCTTCGCGAAAGCGTCGGCGCCGTCGAACACCCCGCCGACGCCGATGAGCGGCAGCTTCCCCTCGGAGCGCTTGAAGGCCCGGCGCAGCACCTCGGTCGAGCGCGCGAACACCGGCCGGCCCGACAGCCCACCCGCTTCGCCCGCCAGGGGGTGCTCGACGGGGCGGGTGATGGTGGTGTTGGTGCAGATGAGCCCGGTGATGCCCGTCGACTTCGCGACGTCGACGACGGCGTCGACGCCCTCGTCGGCCAGATCAGGCGCGATCTTCAGGAACAGCGGCTTCGTCGGCACCTTCGCCCGCACCACCGAGAGGATCGCCGCGAGGGCCTCGGGCTCCTGCAGCGCGCGGAGGCCCGGCGTGTTGGGCGACGAGAGGTTCACCACCACGTAGTCGCCCAGCGGCCCGACGGCCTCGGCGCAGGCCGCGTAGTCCTCGACGGCGCGCTCGTTGGGCGTGTCCTTGTTCTTGCCGAGGTTCACGCCGATGGGGCCCGGCCTCCACGAGAGGCGCTCGAGGCGCCGCTTCATCTCGGCCATGCCCTGGTTGTTGAAGCCCAGCCGGTTGATCAGCGCCGCGTGCTCCGGCAGGCGGAACATGCGGGGCGCGGGGTTGCCGGGCTGGGGGCGCGGCGTCACCGTGCCGACCTCGACGAAGCCGAAGCCCAGGCCGAACAGGCCCGTCAACGCCTCGGCGTTCTTGTCGAGTCCGGCCGCCAGCCCGACCGGGTTGGGGAAGCGGAGGCCCCCGACCGTCATCGACAGGGTGGGGCGATCGGCCCGAACGCTCGAGCGCCAGGCTCGCGCCACCGCCGCCGGCATCGCCTTGAGGCCCGCCATGCCCAGGTGGTGCGCCTTCTCGGCGTCGAGGCTGAACAGCAGCGGCCTGAGGAGCGACTCGTACACTCGCGCGCCCGTCAGTTCCGGGGAATGAACGAGTACTCGCGCGCCCACGCGAGCGTCTGGTCGATCTGCTCGGGCGTGAGGATGCGGTTGGTCTCGACGAGCTCGATCTCGCGGCGCATGTCGGTGTTCAGCAGGTACGGGCCGTCGGTGTTGATGGTGACCTTCACGCCGCGGTCCCAGAAGGTGCGAATGATGTGCTCGAGCTCCTTGATGCCCTCGACCGCCTTGGTCTGCAGGTTCGAGGTCGGGCAGATCTCGAGCACCACGTCGCGCTCCTTCAGCAGCTTCATCGCGTGCTCGTCGTAGGCGGCGCGAATGCCGTGGCCGATGCGATCGGGCTTGAGCTTGTCGAGCACCGCGATGACGCCCTCGGCGCCCGTGCCCGCCGTCTCGCCGGTGTGCACGGTGGTCTTGAGCCCCGCCTTGCGCGCGCGCTCGAAGAGGTCGGTGTACTGCGAGACCACCTCGGGCTTGAGCTCGAGCGCGTTCGACTCGGTGCCGGCCAGGTCGATGCCGCGCACGCCGCGGTGCCGGTACTTGATGGCCTTGTCGACGATGATGCCGTTGAGCCGGTGGTCGAACTCGCGCGCCAGGCAGAAGATCAGGCAGGCCTTCACGCCGTACTCGAGCATCGCCTGGTCCATGCCGCGAATCGCCGCGTGGATGATGTGGTCGAGGTCGAGCTCGGAGTGCAGGTTGCGCTTCATGGGGTTGAAGCGCAGCTCGATCTGCGTGACCCGCGACGAGCGGTACTCCTTGCCGATCACCTCGTAGACCGAGCGCTCGATCGCCATCGGCGAGCTCTGAATCTTCTCGGTCCAGGTGTGCATGATCTTCAGGTACTCGTCGAGGCTGCCGACCTTGTCGGGGCTGGCCGTGATCAGGTCGACGAACTCGAAGTAGCTCTTCACCGGCAGCTTGAAGCCGCCCCGGTGCGCGATCGCCCAGAGGATGTGGGGTGCGACCGCGCCGCCTACGTGGATGTGAAGGTCGATGAGCTCTCTCGTCATGTCTTTCTGTGCCATAGACGGCAGGCGCTGTGAAGAACTGACCCGGAGGGACTCGTGGCTGCAAAGAAGAAGACAAAGAAGCCAGCAAAGAAGGCAGCGAAGCCGGTGAAGGCCAGGAAGGCCGTCAAGGCGAAGGCGCCCGCGAAGCGCGCGGCCCCGGCGCGAAAGGCGGCCCCGAAGCCCAAGAAGAAGAAGGGCACCCCGCGCACGCCGCCGATGCACGCGAAGCTCAACCACCCTGAGCTCGACGACGCCGATCACGAAGAGGTGTTCGAGATCTTCAAGGTCTACGACCGTGACGGCTCGGGCAGCATCGACCGCGGCGAGTTCGCCCGCCTGCTCGAGGCCCTCGGCATGACGCCCGGCGAAGAGGAGCTCGCCATCGCCCTCGACGTCGTCGACTCCAACCACTCGGGGAAGATCTCGTGGCAGGAGTTCAAGGCCTGGTGGATGGACCGCTGAGGCCGGCTACAGGCCCCGCAGCTGCCGCAGGGCCTCCCAGGCGTCCTTGATCTGACGGAAGCGGGTCGCGGCGCGCTCGGCCTCCTGGGGCCCCAGCGACGCGACCCGATCGGGGTGGTGCTCGCCCGCGAGCCGGCGGAAGGCCGCGCGCAGCTCGTCGTCGCTGGCGTCTTCGGTGAGGCCCAACACCTCGAAGTGCTCGCGGCCCGACCCGAAGAGATCGCTCGTCACCTGACGCAGCTGCTCGTCAGAGAGGTTGAAGTGCTGGACGACCCTCTTGAGCGTGTCTTGCTCGGCGCGCTTCATCTCGCCATCGGCCAGCACCACCTCGTACATCGCGCGCAGCACCTCGACGCGGAGCGCCGGCTTCACCGCGGCGCGGTTGGCCTTCACCAGGGCCTCGACGTCGACGTCGGCGGCGGGCACGGCGATCGCGTCCTTCAAGGCCACCCGCACGGCCTCGAGCCCTGGCGCGTCGAACTTCAGCTGGTGCTCGAAGAACTCGCGCACGCGGCGCACCTCGTCGCTGACCACGTCGCCGTCGGCGCGGGCCACCGCCGCGAAGATGGGGCACAGCGCGCGCACCAGCTCGAGCTGCTCGGGCGTGGCCTGCTTCACGGGCGCTGGCCTGGCGCGGGCCTTCTCTTTCGCGCGGCGCTCGCGGCCCTCGGCGAGCAGTTCCTCGGTCGACTTCGGGAGCTCGGTCTTCGGTGGCGCGCGTTCGCGATCGAACAGAAGGTGCCCGAGCAGGGCGCCGGTGAAGACGCACGCGAAGACCACCAGCGCGTCCCAGCCGATCAGCATCGCGACGCAGCCGCCGATTCCGGCGCCGAGGACCTTCCCGTACACGCGCGCCAGCGTAGCCCGTCGCGATGGCACCGAGTCCTGCTCTTCGCCTGGTCCATGCGGGTCAGGCGGGCTCTCTCGTGGCACGTGGGCGCTGCGGACCCGGTGGATCGCCTTGCCGGGGCCGGCCGCCGCCCAGCGCGCGCTGGCCGTGGTCGTCCTGTGGGGGGGGGGCGACGAAGACAAGGCGTCTTCGTCCTCGCGCTCCTGCGAGCCGGCGGTGACGAGGTCGGCGGTCGCCACACCCACGCTCGGGAGTGTCTCTCCGCGGCCCTCGGCACGAACGACGTCGGCCGCGGCGCTGCGCCCGACGGGCTTCGGCTCAGCGCCTCGGTGACGGGTCAGGCTCTTGCTCTTGCTCGGCGGAGCGAGGCTGTCTCAGCGCCGCGGGTGGCAGGTCAGGCACTCGCTCGGCGGAGCGCAGTCGGCTCAGCGCCGCGGGTGTCGGGACGAACCTGGTCTCAGCGCCTCCCGGGGGCGGACAGGTGGTCGAGCGCTTCAGCCGCCTCCCGGCCCAGGGCGCCACCCAGACCGCGGAGCGCGAGGCGCTCGAGGCGAGCCTGACGGCGCACCAGCAGCAGCTCGAGGACACCTGGCGAAAGGCGAACTTCGTCCCGGCGTGTCGGGTGACGGACCTGCTGCGGCGTGACGCGTCCGGTGGCGGGACGGCCTTCGTCTCCGCGCCCTGGCCCTCGCGACCGTCCCGGTCCGGCGCGCTCCCGGCCGCGTGTGTCGTTCCGTGCGACGTCGAGCGCTGCGGCCTGATCGGCCGTCGTGAACCGTCAGCGGACCCACGGGCGCCCGGTGGACGGCGGCGCATCACCCCGTGGAAACCGGGGACGTTCTGGTAGAGCGCTCCCCATGACGGCACAGCTCATCGACGGCAAGGCGCTCGCGGCGAAGGTTCGCGACGAGGTGAAGACGCAGGCGGCCGCCCTGACGGCAAAGCACGGCCGCCCACCTGGCATCGCCGTGGTGCGCGTAGGCGACGACCCGGCGTCGCAGGTCTACGTCACCTCGAAAGAGAAGACGGCGCGCGAGCTGGGGTTCGGCTCCTGGCACCACCACTTCCCGGCGACGATGGGGCAGGGCGAGCTGCTGGCCGTGGTGCAGCGGCTCAACGCCGACCCGCTGGTCGACGGCATTCTGGTGCAGCTGCCGCTGCCCAGGCACATCGACACCAACCTGATCCTCGCGGCGATCGACCCGTCGAAAGACGTCGACGGCTTCCACGCGCTCAACGCGGGCCTGCTGGCGCAGTCGCGGCCCGGCCTCACCCCGTGCACGCCGTCGGGCTGCATGCGCATGCTCAAGGAGATCGCCTTCGACGTGACCGGGAAGAGCTGCGTCGTGATCGGCCGCTCCAACATCGTCGGGCGCCCGATGGCGATGCTCCTGCTCAACGCCAGCGCGACGGTGACCATCTGCCACTCCAAGAGCGACGTCGCGGCCGAGGTGCGGCGCGCCGACGTGGTGGTGGCGGCGGTAGGCGTCTCGAGGCTGGTGAAGGGCGAGTGGGTGAAGCCGGGCGCGATCGTCATCGACGTCGGCATGAACCGCGGGGCCGACGGCAAGCTCTCGGGCGACGTCGAGTTCGAGGCCGCGAAGGAGCGCGCCGCGTGGATCACGCCCGTCCCCGGCGGCGTCGGGCCGATGACCATCGCCATGCTGATGCAGAACACCGTGCTGGCCGCGCAGGCCCGCCTGGGGCCGTGAGCGTCAGGGAATCGTCGGCAGCCCCAGCTGGGTGAGCAGCCCGTTGACGACCTTGTTGGCCATGCGCCGGGGAATCAGCATCACGAAGCCGTCGGTGCCGATGTTCGTCTCGGCCGGGAGCAGGAAGAGCGCGAACAGGCGGGCCAGGAAGGTCGGGGCGACCCAGCCCTGAATCGTCAGCGTGCGCCCCTCGAGCGCCGCGACCAGCATCATCGGCGCCACCAGGAAGCCGGTGCCCTTCTGGTAGGTGCGCGTGTTGGTGCCCGCGCCCGCGGTCAACCGGTAGCCGGCCCCCGGCGCCCAGGCGTCGATGAGGGCCCACGGCTCGCCGGTGACGGCGCCGCTGACGGTCGAGCGCTTCTTCGGGGCGGCGACGACGAGGCTCATGACGTCTGGCTCCTGGCGCGCAGCGCGGTGACGATCATCCGCGACGCGGGGCTGCGGTTGAGCGTGTAGAAGTGAATGCCGGGCACGCCCCGCTGGAGCAGCTCGAGGCACTGCACCGTGGCGTGCGCGACGCCCAGCTGCATCACCGCCACCGGGTCGTCCTTCACCTTCTCGAGCTCGAGCTGGAGCCGCATCGGCACCGTCGTGCCGCACATGCGGACGAAGCGGCTGATCTGCTCGACGTTGGTGATCGGCATGATGCCGGGGACGATGGGCACGTTGATGCCCACGCGCCGCGCCCGCTCCACGAAGTCGAAGTAGAAGGCGTTGTCGAAGAAGAGCTGGGTGATCAAGAAGTCGCAGCCCGCGTCGACCTTCGCCTTCAGGTGTTGCAGGTCGGCCTCGCGCGACGCCGTCTCGAGGTGCCCCTCGGGGTAGGCGGCCGCGCCGACGCAGAACCCCAGGTCCTTCTCGGCGATGAACTGCACCAGCTCGCTCGCGTGGCCCAGGCCGCCTTCGGTGCGCTCGAAGGCCGTCTGCCCCCTGGGCGGATCGCCGCGGAGCGCCAGCACGTTCTCGATGCGCGACTTCGCCAGCTTCGCGAGCACCTCGGCGATCTCTTCTCTGGTGTGCCCGACGCAGGTCAGGTGCGCCATGGCCTCGATGCCGGTGCGCTCTTTGATGTGCGAGACCAGCTCGATGGTGCGATCTCGCGTCGAGCCACCAGCGCCGTAGGTGACCGAGACGAAGCCGGGCTCCAATGAGCGCAGGTCCTCGAGCGTCTCCCACAGCTGCTTCTCGCCCTCGGGCGTCTTGGGTGGGAAGAACTCGAAGCTGAAGCAGGGCTTCGACGGGTTGAGTCGGGTGCGAATCTTCACGCGCCCTCTCTGCCAGATGCCGCCGGGTGATGCACGCCCGCCCGACGCCGTGAATGGGAGCCGTCACCCCAGCTGATAGCTTGGTCGTCGTCGTTGACACCACCCGGCCCGAGGGCTGAAACGCGCGCCATGCCACGTCTGACGCCGCTGAACGCCGCTCACAAGAAGCTCGGAGGGCGCCTCGTCGACTTCGCGGGCTGGGAGCTGCCCGTGCAGTACTCCGGCCTGGTCGCCGAACACGAGGCGGTGCGCACCAAGGCCGGCCTCTTCGACGTCAGCCACATGGGCGAGATCGAGTTCAAGGGCGCGGGCGCGCTCGAGGCGGCGAACCGGCTCATCACCAACGATCTGGCGCGCATCTCCGACGGCCAGGCCATCTACTCGGGCCTGCTCAACCCCAGCGGCGGCTTCGTCGACGACATCGTCGCGTACCGGTTCTCGCCCGAGCACATCTTCATCTGCGTCAACGCGTCGAACCGCGAGAAGGACTTCGCGTGGATGCACGAGCACGCCCGGGGCGTGAAGCCCGTCGATCGCTCCGACGAGTTCGCGCAGATCGCCGTGCAGGGCCCGAAGGCGTTCGGCATCGTGCAGCGCCTGTGCCCGAAGCCCCTCGAGGGCGTGGGCACCTACCGCTTCACCACGGGCCCCGTCGCCGGCGTCGACTGCATCATCTCGCGCACCGGCTACACCGGCGAAGACGGCTTCGAGCTGTACTGCGCTCCCGACGGCGCCGAGAAGCTCTGGTTCGCGCTCCTCGAAGAGGGCAAGGGCGACGGCATCGTCCCCGCGGGCCTGGGCTGCCGCGACTCGCTGCGCACCGAGATGAAGTACGCGCTCTACGGCAACGACATCGACGACCTGCACACCCCGCTCGAGGCCGGCCTCGGGTGGATCGTCAAGTTGGACAAGGCCGAGTTCATCGGGAAGGACGCCCTGGTGAAGCAGAAGGCCGCCGGCGTCACCCGCAAGCTGATCGGGTTCGAGCTCACCGAGGCCGGCGTGCCCCGCGCGCACTACCCGATCCTCAAAGACGGCCAGAAGGTCGGAGAGGCCACCAGCGGCACCATGGGCCCCACCGTCAAGAAGGCCATCGGCATCGGCTACGTGCCCACCGCGCTGGCGGCCGAGGGCAGCACCTTTCACGTCGAGATCCGCGGCCGGCCCGCGGCGGCGAAGGTCGTCAAGACGCCGTTCCACACCCGCGGCTGAGAACCTCTTTCCTCCTCAACACCTCCAAGGAGTCACCATGGCGAACGGCGAATACCCGAAGGATCTGAAGTACACGAAGGACCACGAGTGGGCGAAGAAGAGCGGCGCCGCCGTGCAGATCGGCGTCACCTTTCACGCGCAAGACGCGCTGGGCTCGGTCGTCTACGTCGAGCTCCCCAAGGTGGGCACGGCGGTCACCGCCGGCGCGCAGTTCGGCGTCATCGAGTCCACCAAGGCCGTCAGCGAGCTCTACGCGCCGCTGACGGGCAAGGTCGTGAAGGTGAACGACGCCGTCGTCGCGAACCCCTCGCTGGTGAACGAGGCGCCGTACGCGGCGGGGTGGCTCATCGAGATCGAGCCGTCGGCCAGCGCCGAGTGGGACGCGCTCCTCGACGCCGACAGCTACACCAGGCTGCTGGGCTGAGCCGGGCTACGGCGGCAGGCGGAAGGGCGCGTCTTCGAGGATGAACTCGACGGTGCGCGAGAGCTCGAGCGTCGCCGCGTCGGTGGCGCCCCTGGCCTGGGCCCTGCGGAGCAGCACCGCGGCGCCGACGAGCTCCCCCTGGGCGTGCATCGCGCTGGCGACCTCGAGCAGCAGCTTCGGGTCGTCGGGCCGGGCCAGCAGCGACTGGAGCCCGGCGGGCGGCTCGCCCACCGGCTCGATCCACAGCGGGCAGGCCTCGGGCTGCGGCCCCACCGGCTTCGCGTAGGCGCCCCGCTGGGACCGCTGAATGACGGCGGCCAGCGCGTTGCCGTGCGCCTGCTGCGCCGGCGTCGCGTCGTCACAGACGCCCAGCACCACGAGGAAGAAGCCCGGGTTCAGCCCCGCCAGCGACTTCGACTCCACGAGCCTCGGGTACCCCCTGGCCAGCTTCAGCGCCGAGGGCACCGCCAGCGAGGCCTTGAGCTTCTCGGCCGCGCCCTTCGACTTCGCGCCGCTGGCGATGAACACCCGGCTCCCCGGGGCACCCGACAGCGCGATCGCCAGCGCGACCGAGAGCACCGTCACTCGGCGGCCTCGTCGTTCGCCGTGCCGACGCCCCGAATCACGAACTCGACGCGCCGGTTGTTCGAGCGCCCCGCCTCGGTCTTGTTGCTGTCAGCCGGTCGGTCGGGCCCGAAGCCCCGCGCCTGGAGCCGAATGCCGTCGACGCCCTGGTGAATGAGGTAGTCCTTCACCGAGTTGGCGCGCCGCTGCGAGAGGCTGACGTTGTAGTCGCGCCCGCCCTGAGAGTCGGTGTGGCCCTCGACGCGCACCAGCTGGATCTCGGGGTGATCGCGCAGCACGCGCGCCACGTTGTTCAGCAGCGGGAAGGACCGCGAGAGGATCGTGGCCTTCGCGCTGGCGAAGAAGACCTTCTCTTTGATGATCAGCTTGTCGCTGGTGATGATGACGAGCTGGCGCTCCTTCTCGGGGCACCCCTGGTTCGACGGCGGGCCCTTCACCTCGGGGCAGTTGTCGAACTTGTCTTCGACGGTGTCGCCGTCCTTGTCCTTGAGCGGGCAGCCCTTGCGCTCCTTCGGGCCCGGCTCGTCGGGGCACTCGTCGGCCGGGTCCTCGACCCCGTCGCCGTCGCGGTCCTTCACGGGGCACCCGTTGCGCTCCTTCGGGCCGGGCTCCTTCGGGCACTCGTCCTTCGCGTCGGTCAGGCCGTCGCCGTCGGTGTCGATCTCGACGACCTTCACGACCGGGCAGCCGTTGTTCGCCAGCGGGCCCTTCTTGAGCGGGCAGCGGTCGGTGGCGTCGGGCACGCCGTCGCTGTCGTTGTCGAGATCGGGGCAGCCGTCGCCGTCTTCGAAGCCGTCCTTGTCCTCCAGCTCGAGGGGGCAGCGGTCGACGCCGTTGAGCACCCCGTCGCCGTCGTCGTCGAGGTCGGGGCACTGCTGCGGCGTGTGCTTCTTGCCGCCGGAGCACGGATCGTTGTCGTCGGCCCTCAGGCCCACGCCGCCCAGCACCCGAATCGTCGGCGTGCCAGGGAGGCTCCCGAAGCCCGGCCCCGCGAGCAGGAAGAGCTCGACCGGCCCCACCGGAACGCGCGCGCCACCGAGCAGCTCGAAGCCCGCCGGCGTCGCGCCCCCACCCAGCGGGATCAACGTGTGGAACGAGCCCTCGAAGCGGGCGCCATCGCCGGTGCTCGCCAGCAGCGCGCGCAGGCCCAGCTGGCTGCCGACCTGATCGCGCGCGACGCTGGCGTTGGTGAGGCTGACCGCGGTGGGGCGAATGACGCCGACCACCTCGCCCCCGAAGCGCACGGGCCCGAAGTCGCGCCCCCCCGACAGCTGGGGCAGCACGTTCCACCCGCTCTCGACCGCCAGCGCGTTGCCGACGCCGAAGGGGAAGGCGGTGCCGACCTGGAAGGCGAGATCGACGGGCGCGTCGGGGAGCAGCCCGCCCTTGCCCTGCGACAGAATGCCGAGCCGGAACGAGAGGCGCGGTGACGCGAGCCCGGCGCTGTCGGGCGAGACGACGCGGGCCAGCTGCGTCAGGTCGTCGCCGCCCTGGTACAGCACGAGGGGCACCTCGAGGCTGCCGGTGAGCCACGAGGTGATGCCGTAGCCGACCCCGAGGTGGAGGTTGAGCCGGTTGCCGACCAGCGCCCCCTGCCGCTGGTTGTCGCGGAAGAGCACCAGCGGGTTGTTCTCGTAGTGGAAGGCCCCCCACGCGCGGAACTTCTTGTGGGGCAGCACGTCGCCGGTCGCCGCGCCCAGGCCCCCCAGCGGCGCGTCGTTCAGCGAGAAGCGCGTCAGCGAGAAGGTGGGCAGCGGCTGCGCGTCCTGTGCGACGGCCGGCAGCGCGAAGAGGACACCGGCGAAGAAGACTCGTGCAAGGCGGTTCATGAGTGGGTCTCGCGGGCGCGGCGACGACGGGTGGCGAGCGCGACCAGGACCAGCAGGAGCGGCGCGGCGTCGAACGAGACGGCG
This sequence comes from Myxococcus sp., assembly GCA_014879945.1. Taxonomy (GTDB): domain Bacteria; phylum Myxococcota; class Myxococcia; order Myxococcales; family Myxococcaceae; genus Xiheimicrobium. The sequence goes on along the minus strand of JACSRE010000271.1, from coordinate 7,059 downwards.
CTGCAGCTCAACAGGCCCTGGCCCGCGTAACGGAGGCTGGGGATTCGAATGAAGAAGGGCACGTCGGCGGCGCGGCGGCCCTGGTTGCCAGCCGGGTCGAGCGCCTCGGCGGACACCACGTGGTTGCCCTCGAGGAGCGCGTTGGCGGGCATCGCCTGGCTCCAGCGGCCCTGCGCGTCGGCCACCACGAAGAAGGTGGGCTTGCCGTCGAGGTAGATGGTGACGCGGGCGCCGGGCTCCGAGGTGCCAGAGATCTCGAAGGGCCGATCGATGTCGAGGGCCGCGTTCGCCGCCGGCGTGACGATCACCGGTGGGTTCGGCGCGGTCGAGTCGACCGAGAAGGGCACCAGACCCGTCTCGGGCCCGGTGTTGCCGGCCACGTCGGTGGCGTGCGCCTTCACCTCGTAGCGCCCATCGGCGAGCTGGGTCGGGGGCGTGAACGTCCAGGCGCCGGTCGAGTCGGCCTGCGCGGTGCCTGCGACCTGGCCGTTGATGAAGATCGTCACCGTGCTGTTGGCCTCGGCGGTGCCCGACATCATCGGGCGCCCGGTGGTGGCGACGCTCTCGAGGGTGGGCAGGGTGATCACCGGCGCCGGGGGCGCCACCGTGTCCTTGAGCACCGCCCGCGAGTCCATTCCCGTGCCGCCAGCCGTCATCTGCGACGCGCGCACCGTCACCATGCCGTCGGCGACGCTGGTGACGTCGAGGGTGGCGGTGAAGAGGCCGTTGACGCAGGCCGCCGAGGCCGTGACGGTGCCCGCGGCGATGGAGACGGCGCCCGCGCCGGTGGTGCAGAAGCCCGCCACTTCGTACGCCGCCGCGCGCGCGCGGCTGATGACGGCGAGGGGCCCGAGGATGACGGTGGGCACGTTCTCGACGGTGAAGGTGCGCGTCATCGAGGCGGGGCCCTGGTTTCCGGCGCGATCGGTCTGGCGCGCCGTGACGGCGTGTTGCCCGGCGCCGAGGGTGGTGGGGCAGCTCCAGGCTCCGGTCATGGTGGCGGTCGTCTGGCACACGAGCGCGGTCCCCTCGTTGACGACGATCGTCGCCATCGGCTCGGCGGTGCCCGAGATCATCGGTGACAGGCCGGTGCGCCCATTCTCGGTCGGCGCGGCGATCGCGGGCGCTGCGGGCGCCTGGGTGTCGACGACGAAGGTCCTCGGGGGGGAGCTCGCCGAGACGTTGCCCGCGGGGTCGGTGGCGGTCGCCGTCAGCACGATCTGCCCGTCAGGCAGCGTCGAGGCCACGCAGCTCCACAGCCCGTTGGCAGGCGTGATGGTGGTGCACACCGTCATGCCGGCGCGCACCACCCGCACCGTGCTGCCCGGCTCGGCGGCGCCGGTCAGCGTCGGCGTGACGTCGTTGCCGATCGCGCCCTCGGTGGGGCGGGTGAACGTCGGCGCCCCGGGCACCACGGTGTCCTTCAGGGTGGCGCGGGTGTCGGTGCCGGTGCCCGAGGGGTTGGTCTGCGCGGCGATGATGGCGACCGCGGCGTCGTCAGGCACCGCCACCACGACCAGCGTGGTGGTGAAGGCGCCGGCCGAGCAGGGCGCCGTCCCCGTCGCCGCGCCGACGCTCAAGCTGACCGTGCCCGCCGAGGTCGTGCAGGTGCCTGACACCGGGTAGGCCGAGGCGTTGACGCCGTTGATCGGCCCTGGCGCGTCGAGCGTCACCGTGGGCACCGCGGCCACCGTGAACTGGCGGGGCGCCGACGGGGCCGAGAGGTTGCCGCTGACGTCGCGCTGGGTCGCCGTGATGGTGTTCGTGCCCGGCTGGTAGCTGGTGGGGCAGCTCCACTGCCCGGTGGCGTTCGCGGTGACGCTGCACACCAGCACCGCGCCTTCGGTCACGCTGACGGTGGCGTTGGCCTCGGCGGTGCCGGCGATGGTGGGGTTGATGCCGACCGTCGCGTTCTGCGCCGGGTTGGTGATGACGGGGGCCGAGGGCGCCACGGTGTCGATGGTGAAGTTGCGCGCTGGCGAGGCCGGCGAGGTGTTGCCCACGGGGTCGGTCGCGGTGGCCGTGATCGTCACCGCGCCATCGGGAATGGCGGCGGCCACGCAGCTCCAGACGCCGTTCGAGGGCACGGTCACGCTGCAGACGGTGATCGCGCCCCGGCGCACCACCAGGCTCGCGCCGGCCTCGCCGGTGCCGGTGATGGTGGGGGTCGACGCGTTGAGCCGCGCGCCCTCGGTCGGCGTGGTGATCGACGGCGCCGCCGGCGCGACGGTGTCTTTCTGGGTGGTGCGGGTGTCGCTCCCGGTGCCCGTCATGTTCGTCTGCGAGGCGCTGACGGCGATGCTGGGGCCGTCCATCAAGGCGCTGGCGTTGAGGATCGTCGAGAACGCGCCGGCGTTGCAGGGCGTCATCGCGGTCTGCGTTCCCACCTGCACCGAGACGTTGCCGGCGCTCGTGGTGCACGCGCCGCTGACGGGGTAGGCGGCGGCGTTCGCGGCGGTGATGGCGCCCGGCGTGGTGAGGCTCACCGTCGGCACGTTGGCGATGGTGAACGAGCGGTTGGGCGCGGCGGGGCTCACGTTGTTGGCGCGGTCGCGCTGGGTGGCCGAGATGGTGCGCATCGAGGGCCCGAAGGTGGTCGCGCAGCTCCACTGCCCCAGGTTGTTGGCGGCCACCATGCAGACGGTGCCGGCGCCCTCGGTGACGGTCACGGTGGCGAACGGCTCGGCGGTGCCCGAGATGGTGGGGTTGGGGCCCACCGTCGCGCCGGCCGCCGGGCTGCTGATGACGGGCGCCACTGGCGCGGTGGTGTCGACGGTGATGGTGCGCGGCGGTGACACCACCGAGGTGTTGCCGGCCGGGTCGGTCGCGGTGGCGGTGAAGGAGCGGGTCCCCTCGGAAAGGCTCGAGGTCGTGCACGTCCACACGCCGTTGCCCTGGGTCAGCGCGGTGCAGACGGTCACGCCACCGACGTTCACCCGAACCGTGCTGCCGGCCTCAGCCGTGCCCGAGATGGTCGGCGTCGCCGTGCCCGAGAAGGAGCCGTCGGCGGGCGTGGTGAAGGCGGGCGCGCCGGGCGCGATGGTGTCTTTCGAGGTCGGGCGCGAGGTGCTGCCGGTGCCCGCGAAGTTGGTCTGGGCCGCGCTCACCGTGACCGACGCCGCGTCAGGTAGCGCCGCCACGTTGACCGACGTCGAGAACGCTCCCGAGGTGCAGGGCGTGCCGACCACGATCGACCCCACCGTCACCGTCACCTGGCCGGCGATCGACTGGCACGAGCCCGAGACCGGGTAGGCGGTCGCGTTGGCGAGGTTGATGATGCCGGGCGCGTCGAGCGTCACCACGGGTGCGCTCTGCACGACCGACAGCGTCTGATCGCTGACCTGGTTCTCGACCACCGAGAGGTTCGAGATGTTGGTGCGGCCGTTGACGTAGGCGCCAGGCACGGTGGCGGTGACGTTGACGGTGAGGGTGCAGCGCTGGGTCAGCGGGGCCAGCGCCCCCGATTGCAGCCGAACGGTGTGGGGCGAGCCGCTGTTGTTCAGCGTCACGGTGCCGCCGCAGGTGTTGGTGAACACCGTGTTGGCCAGGAGCAGGTTGGTCGGCAGGTTGTCCTGGAAGCCCAGGTTCCCCTGCGCGGGCGCCCCGGGGACGTTGTCGATGGTGAAGGTGAGGGTGGTGGCCGAGCCCGCCGACATGGCCGTGGTGCCGAAGGCCTTCGAGAGCGTCGGCTGGTACGAGAAAAAGGTGAGATCGTTCGAGACGATCTGCGTGCCCGGAGCCGAGCCGAAGTTCCACATGATGGCGAACCCGTTGTCCTTGACGGTGCCGTCGACCCAGTTGTTGAAGGTGTTGGCGCCGAAGACGTTGTTGCCGCCGCCCGACCCCATGGGGCAGAGCACGTCGCGGAACATGCACTCGTAGAAGCCGCCGTAGTACCCGGTCCACGGCACGCCGCCGCGGAAGCGCCAGGCCAGCACGATGTTCGAGAGCTGCCGGAAGCCGCCCACCACCGTCGGAGGCCCCTGCACGAAGAAGCTCGGCCCGTTGTCGTCGCCGCCGAGGTACGCGTCGAGCGCGTGGTACAGCCGCACCGGCACCGTGTTCCCCGAGGGGATCGTCAAGGTGTGGGTGACGGTGACGAAGTCGTTGGGGAAGACGTAGTCGTAGCGAACCGAGACGTCGTAGTTGCGCCCGCCGACGGTCGCGCGCAGCACCGTGGTGGCCGAGCCCGAGCCGCTGGGCTGCGGCGTCAGCGTGTTGCTGATGGGGGTGAACTCGGCGGCGGTGATGCCGGTGACGGGCGTCGCGGCGAAGTGCAGCGGCCCGAAGACGTTGGTGGTGCCGACCGCCAGGTAGACGCCGTTCGAGAGCCCGGTGCTGATGCCCGGGTTGGTGGTGGCGCCGGGCGTCGCGCTGGGCGAGTAGAACTGCCCGTTCCCGTTGCGAATGACCTGCACCTGCCCCGTGGGGCCGACGTGCACGCGAATGCCGGTGCCCGGGCCGGTGCCGCCGCTGGGGTTGATGGTGACCTGCGCGAACGCGGCAGTGGGCAGCAGGAGCAGCAGCAGGGCACTCTTCAAAGACGGCATGGACGCTCCCGGTGTTCGACGCGCTGCGGCGCTACGTCAGGGGAGGGCTGAGCGTCAAGCTGCGTAGCGGCTCGTCGCCCCACGGCGTCAGGGGCGCAGGCGGCACTCGCAGTACAGGAACTCCTGCGCCGAGCCGGTCGGCGTCTGGTGCGTCTCGCGGACACAGCCCAGGCGCTCGAAGCCGGGCCCGAAGACCGCGTGCAGCCCGCCTTCGCTGTATTGCGCCACCTCGAGCCCGCTGCACTGCTTGGGCCCTTCGGGGCTGAACGCCCCCACCACGACGCGGCCTCCTGGCTTGAGGGCGTGGCGCACCTGCTCGAGGTAGGCGGCCCGGTGGGCGGGATCGGTGAGGAAGTGGAAGACGGCGCGGTCGTGCCAGAAGTCGTAGGCCGCCGCGGGGAGCTCGACGGTGGTGATGTCACCGACCAGCCACCGCACCCCTGCGGCCCGCTCCCCCAGGCGCGCCTTCGCGAGCTCGAGCGCGCGCGACGACAGGTCGAGCACGGTCGGCGCCTTGAAGCCCCGCCCGAGCAGGTCATCGACGAAGGTCGAGGCGCCGGCGCCGACGTCGATGATCGCCGCGTCGGGCGAGAGCTGCGCCTGGTCGACGAAGCGCAACGAGGTCTCGAGGTGTGCCCGGTACCAGCTGACCTGGTCGACCGCCTTGCGGGCGTAGACGTCTTCCCAATGTCGGCGCGGGTCCACGGGGCTGGGAGCCTGCTCGTCGGTCAAGGGTTCACCTCTTCAGACTCCCTGCTATGAGCGCGGCGCCATGGAAAGCGTATCGAAGAAGCTGTCGTTGGTGGTGCTGGTGTCGTGTGTCGCGGTCGCCGCACCGGGCCCAGAAGCGGCGGCGAAGGCCGAGCTGAAGCGGGTGACGGCCAGGAAGGGCGACGTCGTTCGCGGAAAAGAGACCTACCAGGCGGCCTGCGCGTCCTGTCACCTCGACAACGGCGCCGGTCAGCCTGACGGCACCTACCCGCAGCTCGCCGGCCAGCACCCCGTCGTGGTGCTCAAGCAGCTCGCGGACATCAGGGCCGGCGCGCGTGAGAACGCCCAGATGCTCGCCCCCACCCAGGCCCTCGGTGAGCAGGAGCTCGCCGACGTGGCCGCGTACCTCAAGCTGCTCCCCATTCCGCGCGACAACGGGCGCGGTGAGGGCGAGCTCCTCGACGACGGCCTGGCGCTCTACAAGCGCGACTGCCTGTCGTGTCACGGCCGCAGCGGCGAGGGGAACGCGAAGAGCGCTACCCCCGTGCTCGCGGGGCAGCACTTCAAGTACCTGGTCCGCCAGGCCACCGAGATTCGTGACGGCACGCGCAAGAACGCGAACCCGAAGATGATGGACGCGATCAAGGGCTACACCGACACGCAGATCGTCGCCGTCGCCGACTTCATGTCGCGGCTGGTGATGCCCGAGCTGCCGAAGCCGGCGAAGCAGAAGTAGTCACGCCGCCCGCCTCGTCGTCTGCGCCAACACCCAGCGCAGCTCGTCGAGCAGCTCCTCGGGGCGTTCTTCGAGGGCGGCCCACGTCCACCGCAGCACGCGCAGGCCCCGCGCCGTGAGCGCGTTGATGCGCCGCCGGTCGGCCTCGAAGGCACGCACGGTGGAGTGCCAGGCGTAGCCGTCGGCCTCGATCACCACCGGCGCGCCCTCGAAGCGGAAGTCGAGCCGGTACCGTCGGCCGTGCGCCTTCACCTGCTGCTGCAGCACCGGGCGCGGCAGGCCGTTGTCGTCGAGCAGCGCCAGGACGCGGGCCTCGAGCGCGCTCTCGGGCACGCCGCCGAGCCCGGCGCGTCGCTCCACCAGCGCACGAAGCACCGGCATGCCCCGGGCGCCGCCGTGCCGCTCGAGGAAGCGCTGTAGCTTCTCGAGGGTGGTGAGCTTCAGGCGCAGGGCGTCGTCGATGGTCGCCTCGACGTCTGCCGCGCCCTCCTCGGCGCAGAGGTCGAGCAGGGTGCGCTCGATCGTGGTGACCCGGAACCCCTCGACGAAGGTCAGGTCCCTCGGGAGCAGCCTCCGCATTCTCACCACGCGGAGCCCCGAGGCGCCCGGCCGGTGGATGGACGAGGCGATCACCACCTGCCCCTCTTCGCGCTGGAACCGGGGCAGGCCCCACAAGGCGGCCGCGGTGCGGTGCGAGAACGCGCAGCGTGGCCCGAACCAGAGCACCGCGGCCTTGAGCCGCCGTCGCCATGAGGAAGGCGCCCCCTCGACCGCGTAGACGCCGGGCAGCTCACGGCTCCAGCGCCCAGCGCTGACGCGTCGCTTCACCTGGCCCGGCGCCATGCCGCGCGCCTTCGCCTGCGTGAGGCTGAAGACCCCATGCTGGCAGGCCGCCAGCCGCATCACCGCCCGCTCCGGCTCGTTCACGTCGTCGTCCTCCCCGACGTCCGGCTGTACCAGCCGGGGCTGACACGGCCTGTCGGTGACTTGCGTCGGGGTGCACGCCCAGATTGAGGAACGCTCCTGAGGTCAAGGGGATCGACGAGGGTGGAGAAGGCATGA